>JBATPX010000054.1:0-13505 GCA_049291695.1 Defluviicoccus sp. | reverse complement strand
GTCTCAGGGAGCTGGCCGGGTACGACAGTGCCTACCTCAATGGCGACCGACCGGTGCGATAACGACCGAGCGCCATCCCCGGAGTCGTGCCCCGGGTCAAAAAAAGTTCCGAGATGCTGACCTGGATCAGTGCCCGCGCCTTCCCAAGTGCGTAAAGTAATTTCGTTCAATGGTGTGCCGATAGCCGGGACTTTGACAAGATGGTGTCAAGCGCAAGCTCTTGTTTTCCGAACACTAGCCTCCCTTGTGTTGTAAAATATTGAGTGTGTTCCCTCATGCGTTCGAGTAAACTGTTCTGTCAAACGTCCCGGCTCTTTTTTTGGTTGATTTCGCTTTAAGATGATTAATCGGTAACAGGAGTGGTAAATGTCTCTAATCAGTTTGGTCATCGTCCTGATCGTTGTTGGCGTGCTGCTATGGGCGGCCAATACCTACATCCCGATGGACAGCAAGATCAAAACCATCATGAACATCGTGGTGGTGATCGCGGTTGTACTCTGGCTGCTGAGTGCGTTTGGTGTCCTTGGTTCTATGGACACAATTCGGATCGGCCGGTAGACATCTGGCTTAACAAAGGAGACCTAGTCATGGACGCAGATCGTGTCAAAGGATCGTTCAAGCAGTTTTCTGGTGGCGTCAAGGAAGCCGCCGGCAAACTAACGGGCGACAAAAAAACGCAAGCGGAAGGCAAAGCCGAGAAGACCGAGGGCGAGATTCAAAATGCTGTCGGCAGCGCGAAGGACACGGTTCGGGAGGCGCTCAGCAAGGACTGAGGGACAATCGCGCCAGAATTGCTGAGACGACAAAAAAAATGAAACTGGAGTCGGGTGCGCCGCGCGACGCTGATCGTCGGTGCGCCCGGTTTCCCGCTCGGATATGGAGACAGGCAGTCATGAACAGAGCACGTCTTATTCTCAACCTTGTTCTCGTTGGTTTTCTTGCCGGGTCGATGGCGGCGTGCACCAGTTCGCGCACAAGTGAAAGCACCGGCGAGTACGTCGACGACTCGGTCATCAGCAACAAGGTCCGTGGCCAGCTTTTGGGCGACAAGGACCTGAACATCACACAGATCGATGTCGAGACCTACAAGGGCGTCGTCCAGCTGAGCGGATTCGTCGACAGCGCTGAGATCAAGAACCGCGCCGGCAAGGTCGCCGCCAGCGTCGGCGGGGTCACGAAGGTGCGAAACAACCTTGTAGTCAAGTAGTAGAACAACACGTCCCCACTCTCGCCAATCGGGTGTTCGGGTAAGAACGGTGATTGGCAGGACGGTCGTCTGCTGGTTGATATAGGTGTATCGTGACAAAGGCGTTGTTGATGCCGTTGCTGAACGAGTTCGTTTTCCCTATGGTTTTTATCAGCCTGTTCTTTGGGGTAGCGGCATGGTGGCCGCTCGAAGGGCCGGTCTCGTCCCGGGTGGGGACGAATGGCCCTTCGCCGATGCAGAGCCCTTCGATCGTCACGGATGACCGCCCGCTGGCGGGCGGTATGCTTTTCGTCAAGTAGCGCGAGGCGCCCGCGGGGTGTTTGTGCCCCTCTGCGGACGCCTTCTTGAGGGAGCCACCCCGCGCCCACAGGATGGCGCCCGCCCCAATGGTACGAGGACAACCGGCCCCCGTTAGACACATCTTGCCCCTTTTCCCGTGTCTGGTGCGGGTTTGGCGCGCCGCTCATGCGGCATTGACGAGGTGAGCGCACGGGAGATCGAGATTGGCCACACTGTATGTAAAGGCCCAGGTAACAAAGTTCCTTCGTGACGTCTGCCGACGTGCGCGCCCGGGATCACTCTGGGACAGTCACGCACCCATTCGCGAGGAGCTGTTCAGCGTCGAGCGCATCGAGGAGCACGGGCGGAGCCTTGCGGCGGCGCAGCCGGTGACCTCGAGGCCGATCCGGGGCCATTCCCTGATGGGCCGGCTCGCTGAGAACGCCACCGAGCTGCTCGCCTCGCATCGCGCAATCGCTGCGGCGAACGAAGGGGGCAGCGCGATCACGCCGGCGGCACAATGGCTGCTCGACAACTACTATCTCGTCGAGAGGCAGATCCATGACATTATTACCGATCTGCCGCCTGGCTATTACCGGCAGCTGCCCAAGCTCGCCAGCGGGCCGTTCAAGGGGTATCCGCGGGTGCTGGGCGTCGTGTGGGCCCTCGTCGCTCACACCGACAGCCGCTTCGATCCCGAGATGCTTTGCCGCTACGTGCGCGCCTACCAGGAAGTCCAGCCGCTGACGATCGGCGAACTGTGGGCGCTTGCGATCACGTTGCGGATTGTGCTGATCGAGAACCTGAGACGTCTCGGTGAAGCGATCGTGCGCAATCGCGCTGCCCGGCAGGAGGCCGACGCTGTCGCCGATCGTTTGCTGGGCGCCGGCGGACACGCTGCCGAACCGGCCACGGCGGTCCTTGCCGCTCACGAGCGGGCACCGCTACCGGACGTCTTTGCGGTGCAGCTCGTGTACCGGCTGCGCGATCAGGACCCCAAATTCACGCCGGCGTTGACCTGGCTTGACGAGCGTCTGGCACTGCAGGGAACAACATGTGATGCGCTCGTACGCGATGTACACCAGAGGCAGGGTGCATCGACCGTCACGTTGCGCAATATCATCACCAGCATGCGCTTGATCTCTGACGTCGATTGGACGGAGCTGGTCGAACGTATCAGCCTCGTCAACGACGTGCTTGGCACCGTTAGCGGCTTTCACGACATGGATTTCCCGACGCGCAATCTCTATCGCAGCGCGGTCGAGGAATTGGCGCGGGGTTCGAAGCAAAGCGAGATTGACATCGCACGCGCTGCCGTCCTGGCAGCCAAGGACGGCGCGGCCGCGGCGCCGGAGCTGGCCGGCGGCCGTCAGGGCGATCCCGGCTACTACCTCGTCGCGGGCGGACGGCGCGCGTTCGAAGCGACCGTCGGCTACCAGCCGCCCGTACGAGCGTGGCTCGGGCGCGTGATCCGGGCCTCAGGCATCGGCGGATTCGCAACCGCCGTCGCATTTGTCACCGCTGTGCTCGTCGCGCTGGCGCTGGCTGCGACGGGGGGGGGCGGCGCTTGGATCGTCCTTCTCGGCATGCTTGGTGCGATCCCTGCCGTCGATGTGGCGGTCGCACTGGTCAACCGCGTCGTCACATGGGGCTTCGGCCCAACGCACCTGCCTACCTTGGAGCTTCGCGACGGCAGCATACCCCCGCATCTCCGCACGCTGGTGGCGGTGCCAACGCTTCTGACCACGCCGGCGGCGATCGAGGAGCAGATCGAGCGCCTCGAGGTTCATTATCTCGCCAGTCCGGAAGGTGACGTCTACTTCGCGCTGCTGTCTGACTGGCTCGATGCCGCAACCGAGCGGGCCGAGGGCGATGCGGCTCTCCTAACGGCTGCTCAAGAGGGGATCGCCCGGCTCAATCGGCGCTATGGCCCCGGCCCCGGCCACGGCTGCGACCGCTTCCTGCTGCTGCATCGTCGGCGGGTCTGGAATGAAAGCGAACAACGCTGGCTCGGATGGGAGCGCAAACGCGGCAAGCTGCACGAGCTGAACCGGCTGCTGCGCGGCGCCACCGACACCACGTACTTGAGCCTGAATGGACGACCGCCCGTCGTGCCCGCGCATGTTCGCTACGTCGTGACCCTCGACGCGGATACGCGGCTGCCCCGCGACACGGTGCGCCGGCTGATCGGCAAGATGGCGCACCCCCTCAACCGGCCGCGGTTCGACGTTACAGCCGGCAGGGTCGTCGAGGGCTATGCTGTCATGCAGCCGCGTGTGACGCCTTCGCTGCCGGTTGGGCGAGAGGGCTCGCTGTTCCAGCGCACCTTCTCCAGCATGAGCGGCATCGATCCCTACGCGGGCGCCGTATCTGACGTATACCAGGACCTGTTCGGCGAAGGCTCCTATACCGGCAAGGGCATCTACGACGTCGATGCGTTCGAAGCCGCACTCACCGGCCGCGTGCCGGACTCGACTCTGCTCAGTCACGATCTCTTCGAGGGCGTGTTCGCCCGCGCCGGTCTCGCCTCCGATGTCGAAGTGGTCGAGGAGTTTCCTGCGCGCTACGACGTCGACGCCGTGCGCCACCATCGGTGGGCGCGCGGCGACTGGCAGCTGCTGCCCTGGATCCTAGGGCGCGAACCGACCGCATGTACGGGTCAGACGCGCACCACGATCCCGGCGATTGGCCGCTGGAAGATGATGGACAACCTGCGCCGGACGCTCTCGGCACCCGCGGCCGTCCTTGCTTTGCTGGGTGGACTGGCATTGCCGTTCGACATCGCGCTCGTCTGGACCGGCTTCGTGCTGGCGACGATCGTGCTGCCGACCCTGATCCCGGTCATCGGCGCGATCCTGCCGCACCGCGCTGGGACGACGGCGGAAAGTCACCTGCGCGCCCTCGGCGGCGATATCAGGCTCGCTCTGATGCAATCGGGCTTGCGGGTCGCTTTTCTCGCGCATCAGGCATGGCTGATGGGCGATGCGATCGGGCGAACCCTGATCCGGCTGTTCGTTACCCGCCGGCATCTCCTCGAGTGGGTGACGGCGGCGCAGGCGTCGCTCGGTCCTCGGCTCGATCTCTTCGGCTTCTATCGTCGGATGGCCAGCGCACTGCTCATCGGCGTCCTCGCTCTGTTCATCGCCGTACTGGCCGGGCATGGGGCTTGGCCCGTGGCGGCGGCTTTGGCAGCGCTGTGGTTCGCTTCACCGGCAATCGCACGCCGGGTCAGTCTGTCTCCCCTCGTCGCCGGGCGGCTGCCTGTATCAGAGGCGGATGGCAGAGCGCTCAGGCTGACGGCCCGCCGAACCTGGCGGTTCTTCGAGAGCTTCGTGACGTCGGCGGATCACATGCTGCCGCCGGACAATTTCCAGGAGGACCCGCGGCCGGTGCTCGCGCATCGGACCTCGCCGACCAACATCGGCCTCTATCTCCTGTCGACAGCGACTGCCCGCGACTTCGGATGGATGGGATCGACCGAGGCGACCGAACGACTGGAGGCCGCACTTGCAACCATGGCGCGACTCGATCGTTTCCGTGGACATTTCTATAATTGGTACGATACGGAGGATCTGCGGCCGCTCGATCCCCGCTACATCTCCTCAGTCGACAGCGGCAACCTCGCCGGGCATCTGATCGCGCTCGTCAATGCGTTGCGGGAGTGGCGCAGCCAGCCGCTCACCGCGGCAGTGCGCCTCGCCGGGATCGCGGATGCGCTCGATCTCGCGCGTGAAGAGGCTGGCCGTCTGGATGACGGGCAGCGAACGCAGACGGTCACCTGGCGTCAGCTCGACGACGCACTCGCTGGCCTGGCGGCGGGGATTCGCCAAGCGCCCGTGGAGGGCGAGGATCTCGCCGAACCGCTCTCGGTGCTGGCCACCCAGGCCGACACCGCGGCCGACATCGCGCGCACGCTGGCCAGCGAACGGGGCGACGATACCGGCGCGGACATGCTCTTCTGGCTTGCAGCGACCCGGCGTTCGATCGAAAGCCACCGACGGGAACTCGGTTACTCGGCAGATGACGTCGCCGCGTTGGCCGCGCGCCTCTCGGCCCTGGAGACGACCGCGCGGGCGACCGCGCTGGCGATGGAATTCGGCTTCCTGTTAGACCAGGAGCGCAAGCTTCTCTCGATCGGCTACCGGGTGGAGGAGGGCTCGCTCGATCCGAACTGCTACGATCTCCTCGCTTCCGAGGCGCGGCTCGCCAGCTTTATCGCCATCGCGAAGGGCGATCTTCCGGCGCGCCACTGGTTCCGCCTCGGCCGCACGGTGACGCCGGTCGCCTATGGCGCCGCGCTGATCTCCTGGTCGGGATCGATGTTCGAATACCTGATGCCGGCACTCGTCATGCGCGCGCCGGCAGGCAGCCTCATCGAGCGGACCAGCCGGCTGATCGTCCGACGCCAGATCGACTATGCGACCAAGCTCGGGATTCCCTGGGGCATCTCGGAGTCCGCCTACAACGCCCGCGACCTGGAGTTCACGTACCAGTACTCGAATTTCGGTGTCCCCGGCCTCGGCCTGAAGCGCGGTCTCGGCGAGAGCGCCGTCATTGCGCCGTACGCGACGGCACTCGCCACGATGGTCGATCCGCCCGCTGCGGCACGGAATTTTGAGCGGCTCGCCACCATTGGCGCCCGCGGCCGCTACGGTTTCTACGAGGCCATCGACTTCACGCCGATCCGGGTGCCGCCGGCCGGCCAAAAGGTCGCGATCGTCCGCGCTTTCATGGCGCACCATCAGGGCATGACGGTCGTTGCCATCGCCGTTGCGTTGCTGGACGGCGTGATGCGGAGCCGGTTCCATGCCGAGCCGATCATCCAGGCAACGGAGTTGCTGCTGCAGGAGCGCACGCCGCGCGATGTCGCGGTGGCCCGTCCCCTGGCAGCGGAGGCGAAGTCGGCCAGCAAGGTTCTGGAGCGCGAGCCGCTTGGCAGCCGGCGGCTCACCACCGCATACAGTGCGACGCCGGCCACGCACCTGCTCTCGAACGGGCAGTATGCGGTGATGCTCACGACCGCCGGTTCGGGTTACAGCCGCTGGCGGGATCTGTCCGTGACCAGGTGGCGTGAGGATGCCACCTGCGACGACTGGGGCTCGTACATCTACCTGAGAGACGTCAGCAGCGGCAAAGTATGGTCGGCGGGATTTCAGCCGATCGGCGCCGAGTCGGATAGCTATGAAGTCACCTTCAAGGAGGATCGCGCCGAGTTCATGCGTCGCGACGGTGCCCTCACGACGAAGATGGAGGTGCTTGTCTCGGCCGAAGATGCGGCGGAGGTGCGGCGTGTTTCGGTCGCCAATTCCGGCAACCAGACGCGCGTGATCGACATCACCTCCTATGCCGAACTGGTGCTCGCGCCGCAGGCTGGCGATATTTCGCATCCGGCTTTCTCAAAGCTGTTCGTCGAGACCGAATATCTCGCTGATGCCGGCGTCCTGCTGGCAACGCGGCGCCGACGTAACCCGAACGAACCCGAGATCTGGGCCGCGCATCACGCCGTTATCGACGGCGACGCCGTCGGCATGCCGCAGTTCGAGACCGACAGGGCGCGTTTCCTCGGCCGCGGTGGTAGCGTCCGATCGCCGATCGCGGTTACCGACGGGCGAGCGCTCTCGAACACGGTCGGCACGGTGCTTGACCCGGTGTTCGCCTTGCGCCGGCGCGTTCGCATCAAGCCGGGTGCGACAGTGCGGATCGCCTTCTGGACGATGGCTTCGTCGAGCCGGACGGCAGTTCTCGCCCTTGCCGACAAGCATCGAGACGTCACCGCCTTCGAGCGGGCGGCCACGCTGGCTTGGACCCAGGCTCAGGTGCAGCTCCATCACCTCGGCATCGATGCGGGCGAAGCGGCTCTATTCCAGCGCCTCGCCGGACACCAGCTCTACGCAACGCCGACGCTGCGCCCGTCCTCCGACACGATCCGGCGCGGTGGTGGCGGACAGTCCGGGCTGTGGTTGCACGGCATTTCCGGAGATCTGCCGATCGTGCTCCTGCGAATCTCCGAATCCGACGACCTCGATATCGTGCGGCATCTGCTGCAGACTCACGAGTATTGGCGGATGAAGCGGCTTGCCGTAGATCTCGTAATCCTGAACGAGCGCGTGTCCTCCTATGTCCAGGACCTTCAGACCGCGCTCGAAACCCTGGTCCGCACCAGCCAGTCGCGACCGCAGGTCAGCGTGGAGACGTCGTCGGGCGGGGTTTTCATTCTTCGCGCCGATCTGATTGCGGCGGAGACACGCGCCCTGCTGTCGTCCGCGGCGCGCGTGGTGCTCGTCGGCCAGCGCGGACGCCTTGCCGATCAGCTTGATCACGCGCCGGAGACCACGGCCTGGCGCCCGACGTCGCCGAAGCAGGTTGTCGCCGCTCGCCGGCCGCAGGAGACGCCGCCCTTGCCTGAGCTCGAGTTCTTCAACGGGCTCGGCGGCTTCGCCGATGACGGACGGGAGTACGTGACGGTTCTCGGCCCCGGCCAGTCGACACCGGCGCCTTGGATCAACATCATCGCCAATCCCGCTTTCGGTTTCCAGGTGTCGGTCGACGGGGCCGGCTACACCTGGTCGGCCAACAGTCGCGAGCATCAGCTTACTCCCTGGTCGAACGATCCGGTCACCGATCGTCCGGGCGAGGCGTTCTATATTCGCGACGACGAAACGGGCGAGGTGTGGAGCCCAACAGCACTGCCCATCCGCGACGAAGCGACGACCTATATCGCCCGCCATGGCCGCGGATACAGCCGGTTCGAGCACGCAACGCGTGAGATTGCGCTCGACCTTCTCCAATACGTACCGCTCGACGACCCGGTTAAAATCTCGCGCCTCGTGCTTCGCAATATGTCGAGCCGCGCACGGCATCTTTCCGTGACCGCCTACGTGGAATGGGTGCTGGGCCCGTCGCGGAGCGCGTCGGCGCCTTTCGTCACGACCGAGATCGATCCCGCCACCGGTTCGATGTTCGCCCGCAATCCATGGAGCCCTCCTTTCGGGACGCGCGTCGCCTTCATCGATTTCGCCGGGCGCCAGACGGACTGGACGGGGGATCGGCGGGAGTTCATTGGCCGCAATGGAACGCTCGCAAGCCCGGCGGCGCTCGCCGGCGGGACGCCACTCTCAAGAACCGTCGGGGCTGGCCTCGATCCCTGCGGCGTGCTGCGGACCACGGTCGAACTCCCGGCGAACGCAGGCATCGAGATCGTGTTCTTGCTTGGCGAAGGTGCGAGCGCCGAAGACGCTCGGACCGTGATCACACGCTACCGCGCGGCTGATCTCGACGCCGTGCGCTTGGAGGTCGCGCGATACTGGGATGCTGTCCTCGGCGCGGTCCAAGTGAATACGCCAGACCGGTCGATGGACATCATGCTGAACGGCTGGCTGCTCTACCAGACGCTTGCGTGCCGGCTCTGGGCCCGGTCAGCGTTCTATCAGGCCAGCGGCGCCTACGGTTTCCGCGACCAGCTTCAAGACGGAATGGCTCTCACCACCGCGTCCCCGGTGACAACGCGCGATCACCTGCTGCGGGCGGCGGCGCGGCAGTTCGTGGAAGGCGACGTCCAGCATTGGTGGTTGCCGCATTCCGGCCTCGGTGTGCGCACGCGGATCTCCGACGACCGTATCTGGCTCGCTTACGCGGTGGCGCACTATGTCGAGACGGTTGGGGATGCCACTGTTCTCGACGAGATCGTTCCCTACCTGGAGGGCCAAAGGCTGGCGGAGGACGAGCACGAGAACTTCTTCCATCCGACGATCGCCGACGAAACCGGGACGCTGTTCGAGCACTGTGCCCGCGGCCTCGACCACAGTCTTGCGCTTGGTGGGCATGGGCTGCCGCTCATCGGTACCGGCGACTGGAACGATGGCATGAACCGCGTCGGCGCAGGCGGCCAGGGCGAGAGCGTCTGGCTTGGCTGGTTTCTGCATGCGACGCTGACGGCCTTCGCCCCCCTTGCCGACGCGCGTGACGAGACTGATCGCGCCGCGAGATGGCGCGCGCACGCCACGACGTTGCAGGCCTCACTCGAGCGGGAGGCCTGGGACGGTGACTGGTACCGGCGCGCTTGGTTCGATGACGGCACGCCGCTCGGCTCGGCCGCGAGCGAGGAGTGTCGGATCGACGCCATCGCCCAGTCCTGGGCGGTGATGTCGGGCGTAGCGGCACCCGAGCGTGCCGGTCGTGCCATGGAGGCGGTTGAGCGTGAGCTGATCCGCGCCGAGGATCGGCTGGCACTCCTCTTCGCGCCTCCGTTCGACAAAACGCCGCTCGATCCCGGTTACATCAAGGGCTACCCGCCTGGCATCCGCGAGAACGGCGGTCAGTACACCCATGCTGCAGCCTGGTCGGTGATGGCGTTTGCAGCGCTCGGCGACGGCGACAAGGCCGTCAGGCTGTTCTCAATGCTCAATCCCATCAACCGCGCCCGCACCCGCGCCGACGTCCTCCGCTACAAGGTTGAGCCCTACGTCGTCGCCGCCGACATTTATGCAACGCCACCGCACGTCGGGCGCGGGGGCTGGACCTGGTACACGGGCTCGGCCGGATGGCTGCAGCGCGCAGGCGTCGAGAGCATTCTCGGACTGCGCCTGCAGGGCGAGATCCTTTGCCTCGATCCGTGCATCCCCGATGGCTGGCCGGGCTTCGAGATCGTGCTGCGGCGCGGTTCGACACGATACGAGATAACGGTTGAGAATCCCGATGGCGTTGGACGAGGGATTGCCTTCGCCGCCATCGACGACAAGGCCATCACAGAGCGGCCGTTGCGCCTGCGGCTTGCAGACGACGGGGCGCCGCATCGGCTGCAGGTCCGCCTTGGGCGATTGGCTGCGCCGGCACCAACCGTCGCCACGTCCGCTTCAAGGGCCCTCGCGTCTGTAATGCCTCACGAAACCCCCGAAAAGTCCGAGTTGTCTGAAAATAAACAGCGCGTATACAACGATTAAGTATTTCCAATATTTGGCACAGATCCCTTGCCAACTATATTCTAACTACCATATCAGTGTTACAGGATAATTCTTCACAGAGTAATTTATACAAACATTTTCCGGCTCTGAATCTTGGAGAGTCGGGGATAAAGGAGTTAGATCATGTCCACGTCACAAGAAAACTTTCTCAACCCGTCGCGGATTACTGAAACGCTGATGGGTAAGTTCAAGGATCTGGGTGTATCCGGCCTCGATGTCGACGCGCTCGTAGCGAGCCAGCGAAAGAACATCGAGGCGTTGGCGACCGCGAGCCGCATAGCGATGGAGGGCGTCACCGCGGTGGGCAAACGTCAAGCCGAGATCTTTAAGGAGACCATGAGCGAGACCGCTCAGTCGGTGCAATCGCTCGTCAAGTCCGGCTCCCCGCGCGACATCGCGGCCAAACAGGCTGATCTCACCAAAGAAGGCTTCGCCAAGGCCCTCACAAATATGCGCGAGCTGGCCGAGATGGTCACCAAAGCGCAGACCGGCGCCATGGAGGCCATCACCCACCGGGTGACGGAATCGCTGGCCGAACTCCAGCAGATGGGGCGGAAGGCGACCGCGTCATCCGCACCCAAGGCGCATCCCGCTGAGCCGGTGGCTCACACCAGCGGCTAAGCGGCAATCGTACTCTGCAGGCGATCACCCTTAAGCGGGTGGTCGCTTTTTTTTGCGTCCAGCGCGACGCGTTATGCCAGAGCCCGCATCTGCGCATCGACAACGGCGATGGCGGCCATGTTGACGATGTCGCGGACATCGTGGCTGGGCAGCAAGATGTGAACGACCTTGGCCATGCCCATCAGTACCGGTCCGATCGCTTCGGCGCCACCAAGGCGCTGCATCAACTGATACGATGTATTGGCGGCGTTGAGATCCGGGAAGATCAGGACATTGGCCTCGCGCACGCGGCTGAACGAATAGAGCCGATCGATCAACTCGGGAACCACCGCGGCATCCGCCGTCATCTCACCGTCGACCTGCAATTGCGGCTGGCGCTTCTTCAGGATGGCGACGGCCTGGGCCACCGTCTGCGGGCTGGGGTGAACGACGCTTCCGAAGTTCGAGAACGACAGCATGGCGATGCGGGTGCCGATGTCGAAACTGGTTGCGACCTCCGCCGACATTTCGGCGATGTCGGCCAGATCTTCCGCCGACGGCTGGATGTTGACGGCACAGTCGGCGAAAAAGAAGACCCGGTCGCGAATGATCATGATGAATAGGGCCGCTGCCCGCCGGACGTCGGGTCTTGTGCCGACGACCTGGAAGGCGGGCTGCAGCGCCTCGACGTAATTGGTGGTGAGGCCCGAGATGAACGCGTCGGCGTCGCCGCTTTGCAGCATCAGCAGGCCGAAGTGGTTGGGGCGTCTGGCCAGCTCGCGGGCTTCCGGCAGCGTAATGCCCTTGCGCTGGCGATGTTTGAACAGGACCTTGGCGTACATCTCGGCGCGTTGCGCGTGGCGGGGATCGATGATCTTCGGCTGATATTCCAGCCCGAGTTCAGCGATGGTCTTTTCGATGGCGCTCGGCTCGCCGAGCAGGATCGGCTCACCCAGACCCTGATCTTGGATCTCGGCGGCCGCGCGGATGATCTTCGCCTCCTCGCCCTCGGCGAACACGATGCGCTTGGGCGCCGTGCGCGCCTTGTTGAAGATGGTCCGCATGAGCGCCCAGTCCTTGCCCAACCGGCTTTCCAGCTGCTCGCGATAGGTCGTCGCATCGATCGCCTTGCGGGCGACGCCTTCCGCCATCGCTGCCTGGGCCACCGCCGGCGCCACCCACAGCAGCACCCGCGGATCGACCGGCTTGGGAATGATGTAGTCGGGTCCGAACAGGAGGCTTTCCGTACCGTACGCCTTCAGCACCGAGTCCGGAACGTCGGAGCGGGCAAGCGCTGCCAAGGCCCTGGCGGCCGCCAGCTTCATGCCATCGGTGATCTGCCGCGCGCGAACATCGAGAGCGCCGCGAAACACGAACGGAAAGCAGAGCACGTTATTGACCTGATTGGGATAGTCGCTGCGCCCGGTAGCGATGATGGCGTCCGGACTGGCCGCTTTCGCGTCCTCGTAGGTAATCTCCGGGTCCGGATTGGCCATTGCGAAGATGATCGGCCCGGCAGCCATGCTGCGCACCATCTCCTTGCTGAGCACGCCCCCCACCGAGACGCCGATGAAGACGTCGGCGCCGGCGATCACCTCGGCCAGCGTGCGCGCCTCGGTCTCCTTGGCGAAGCGCTCCAGGTAGGGGTTCATGTTCTGCTGCCGGCCCGTGTAGACGACACCGTCCTTGTCGCACATCCAGATCCGTTCGCGCGAGACGCCGGCCCGTACCAGCATCTCGGCGCAGCCGATGCCGGCGGCGCCGGCGCCGCTGAACACCACCTTTATTTCATTCATCCTGCGCTTGGTCAGATCGACAGCGTTGAGCAGACCTGCCGTCACGATGATGGCCGTGCCGTGCTGATCGTCGTGGAACACCGGAATGTCGAGGAGCTCACGCAGCCGCTCCTCGATCGGAAAGCACTCAGGTGCCTTGATATCCTCCAGGTTGATGCCGCCGAAGGTTGGGGCGAGCGCGCGAACGATGCGGACGATCTCGTCGGGGTCGGTGGCGTCGATCTCGATGTCGAACACGTCGATATCGGCGAAGCGCTTGAACAACAGCCCCTTGCCTTCCATCACCGGCTTGCTCGCTTGCGGGCCCAGGTTGCCGAGCCCGAGAATGGCGGTGCCGTTGCTGATTACGCCGACCAGATTGCCCTTGGCGGTATACTCGTAAGCAAGATCGGGATGGTCAGCGATTTCCTGCACGGGGATTGCCACGCCGGGGGTGTAGGCGAGGCTCAAGTCATACTGGGTCAGGCTCGGCTTCGACGGAACAACCTCGATCTTGCCCTTGCGTCCCTCGGAGTGGTAGCGGAGGACCGCTTCTCGCGTCACTTTTTCCATGGCGTGCTCCCTCTGGCGCAAGCGCTCGCGGCCGGCCCCGTGATGCCCGTGGGCGGCCGCCGCGCCCCCAACGACCCTGACGCGGCGCGCGGGACATCCTCGCCCCGCTAC
>JBATPX010000053.1:0-2053 GCA_049291695.1 Defluviicoccus sp. | reverse complement strand
ATCGACGATCACGATCTGATCGCCGCCGCCAATGCCGAGCAGGAGGCGCGTGTCGAGCCCGACGCCTGGCATTCCCTGATCGAGCGCTGGCTGATCTTCGAGAAGCGCCAGGTCAACCGCGGCTACGCCGGCTTCGACGACTGGCAGACGGTCGAGGTCGAGCGCAGCACCCGCGTCGTCGACGTCTCGGTGGGCGAGATCTTGCAGCAGGCGATCGGCATCGAGCCGGGCAAGTGGACGCGCAACGATCAGATGCGGGTGATAGGGTACCTCAAGAGCAGAGGATGGACGCAGTACAGAGTCAGGATCGGGCTGCGGGATAAAGAGGGCCGCGAGAGTCGGTATCGGCGCTAGCGGTCGCCGGCCTCGTTTCACGTCATCAGGGCGCCACGTCGGCGCCCTTTTTTGTTGCCGTATGGTTCTGATCTCGGCGCCAACCTTAGCCGCTGGGGATAGATCTCAGGGGGTGGGGATAGATCTCAAAAGAGGGGTTCATCCCCACGAAATGCTGTTTGTTGTCATATGGTTATTGGTCTATTTCCGGCGTGGGGACATATCTCGGTGGCGTTTTCAAAACTTCCTCCTAGAAAAAATGGATCTCCTACTAAAACGTAGGGACATCCATTTTCCTTACGCATACATGTTTCAAAAGAGATTCATCCCCACATCCCCACGGCCCAAAAAACCCCCATAACAGATTGAAATGGAAACGTTTTTTGTGGGGATAGATCTGGGGATGATCCTTCCAATAACTGGTATGAGATCTATCCCCACACGTAATAGTAAGTATGCTTTTTGCACACTAACATTCTGAGATCGTTGAACTTTTGCCCTGAACACGCCAGATTTTGGTTGTGTTATAGATAAATCCCCACACTCTCAACTGGTATCCTCAGCCGGCCGATTTTCTCAAAATGAGAAAAACCTTCCAGGCTCAAAGGACCCCGCTCTCGGCAACGAACTGCGTCGCAGGCATATCTCAACACCTTGTATTCCCGGTTCGGATTCTGTACTCTCTGCAGTGACCGAAGCCGAAGGCCCACAACAGCTGTGAGCCTTCATCATGACCATCATCTCACTTCCTGCTACGGCGACACCGATCGTCAACGGTGCCGTCTGCTCGCTGCCGGAACTCATCGACCGGGCGCGCACGCGCCTCGCCGAGGCCAGAACATTGCCCGAATTGCTGGATGCAAGGGCTCTCGCCATGGCCGCGAGGCACTACGCCCGGGCGACCAAGGCACGAAACGAAACCCAGGCTGATTGCCTCCTCCTCATCAAGCGCGCCGAAATCCGTTTGGCGGACGAAGTCGATGCGATGATGGAAAGAGGTGAGTTGGCACGCCCGAGGGGGCGCAGAAAGCCGATCCGGGTCGTAAGAGCGACACAAGAAGTCAGCGCAACCGTCACATCGAAGACGCCCGTCACGTCTCCATCTGCCGACGAGGAGATCATCGGTGGGTGAGGTGGCGCAGCTGCCGAGGGCAGCCGATCGCGGCAGTACCAACCTGCCAGGGCTCATCGACCGCGCCCGCGCCCGGCTCGCCGAAGCGCGCACTTCCGCCGAAGTGCTGGAGGCACGGGCAGCTGCGAAGGCGGCGCTCGAATACGCCCGGGTGACCAAGGCGGCGAAGGAAGCCCACGCCGACTGCTTCCTCATCATCAAGTACGCCGAGATGCGACTTGTCGAGGAAGTCAGGGCCGCACGGGAACGAGGCGAAGTCGCGCGGAACGGCGGTGATCGGAAGGTCGAGATCAAGCCCCGCGCTCCGGACACTGATCGCGCGGCTTCCGAAAGCGGGATCAGTCCCCGCACTCCGGGCACTGATCCGGCGACCCTCGATGAGCTCGGCATCTCAAGCCAGCGCTTCGCCGAATGGAGCGAAGTCTATGATGCCGGCGGCGAGACGACGATCAGGGAAGCCGCTCAGGCCGCTCTCGACGAAGGCCGCGCGCCCACCAGCGCCGACATCCAGCGCGCGGTCAAGGGCGGCCACTTCCGCGCCCGGTTCACCGGCGAGAACGAGTGGTACACGCCGGCACCGTACGTCGA
>JBATPX010000052.1:0-3398 GCA_049291695.1 Defluviicoccus sp. | reverse complement strand
AGCGGTTCAAGAAACGAAGGAGGTTGTCGTTGCCGGTATCGGATACCAAGCAATCGCGCGCAATGTCGCTGATCGAGGCGCTGGTGAACATCGCCGTCGGCTATTTCGTCGCGGTGGCGATGCAGATCCTGGCGTTTCCGCTGTTCGGGCTCGCCGCATCGCTGGAGGAGAACCTGGCGTTGGGCGGGTTGTTCACGATCGCATCGGTCTGCCGCTCGTACGTGCTGCGGCGGATCTTCGACGCGCTGCAGATCCGTGGTGGGCTCGCCGTCGAGGACGCGCAAGCGTGATCCAGGCGCGCCCGATTCGGCAGGACTTCGGCTGCTTGCATTTCCCGAGATGTCATGTCCTAACCCGGATTATGCGCCGGGGTTGGCGGGTGTAGCATAATCCATTGGAATCGCGTAGGAATGAGGTGTCGACGCCCGTCCCTGTCGTTTCCGGAGTGCTCACCCGCCATGGTTGATCCTACCCTGCCGTTGCCTGGCCTGTCACCTGTTGCGGGCAAAGAAATTGTCGCCCGCTTTGACGGCGGCCAGTTGTCGTCCGATGGCGGCCTGTTGGTCCTGCGCGAGATCGAGCAGCGGCTGAAGGTGGCCGAGCGTCTCGCCGCCTGTATCGACGATCCGCGTGATCCAGGCAGCACCGTGCACACCGTCGCCGACATGATCCGTTTCCGCCTCTTGATGATCGCCGCCGGCTACGAGGACGGCAACGATGCCGGCACCCTGCGCAGCGATCCGGTGTTCAAGCTGGCGCTCGAACGGCTGCCGTCGGAGCGGGACTTGTGCTCGCAGTCGACCATCTCCCGGTTGGAAAACCTGCCCGAGAAGCGAACGCTCTTGCGTCTGGGCCGGGCGCTGGTCGAACTCTACTGCGCCTCGTTCCGCCAAGTGCCGCGGCGCATCACGCTCGACATCGACGACACCTTCGATGCGGTGCATGGCGGCCAGCAACTGCGCCTGTTCAACGCCCATTACGACGACTACGGCTTCCAGCCGATCGTTGTCTTCGACCAGGACGGTCGCTTCGTCACCGCGCTGTTGCGCCCGGCCAAAAGGCCGAAGGGCATCGAGATCAGGGCCTTTCTCCGCCGGCTGGTGCGCGCGATCCGCTCCCACTGGCCGAAGGTAGAGATCCTGATGCGCGCCGACAGCCATTACGCCTGCCCGGAAGTCCTCGACTGGTGCGAGGCGAACGGCCTCGACTACGTCCTTGGCCTCGCCCCAACCCGCACGCTCCGCCGCCATATCGTCGGCCTGGAGGAAAGCACCGCGACCCGTTTCAAGGCCGATCCGACCAGAGGGAAGGTCCGCCGCTTCAAGGAGTTCTACGACGCCGCGCAAACGTGGAGCCGGGTCCGCCGCATCATCGCCCGTGTCGAGGCCGGTGACCAGGGCACCGATACGCGCTTTCTCGTCACCAATCTCCGCCACGGCGACGGCCGATCGCTGTACCAAGACCTCTACTGCCGGCGCGGCCAGGCGGAAAACCACATCAAGGCCTGGAAAACCCATCTCGCCGCCGACCGCACGTCCTGTCACAAGGCGACCGCCAATCAGTTCCGGCTGTTTCTGCATGCCGGTGCCTACTGGCTGCTGTGGAGCCTGCGGACGCTGATGCCGAGGCGTTCCTCCTGGCGCGTCGCCCAGTTCGACACGCTCAGGCTGCGCCTGATCAAGGTCGCCGCACGCATCGTCGAGATGAAAACCAGGATCAAGATCCATCTGCCGACCAGCACTCCCGATCAGGCGATCTGGCACGTGGCGCTCGGCCGGCTGCCGCGCCTGGTGACCTGACCAATGGGGCCGTGTGCCCCAGCCGCCCCCGCTCCCCGCAACCTCCAACCCCTCGCCAGCCGACACATCTCACACCCCGCAGCTCGCGGGAACCGGACCATGCGCCCAAAACGCCTCACCACCACCAAACCGCGAATACCCTAATTCACGAAGACACGGTGTAGTTTGCTCATGAATTAATGCGGTTAAGAAGAACTCTTTCTGCCTCGTTTCCGATCATCGCGTCCGGATCAACTCACAGTCGGCCGCATCGTTTGGGTCGGAGCGGTCACAGATGCGAGGTGGGTACGAGTACGTTCCCCCACTGCCACCACCGCCGCCGCCACCACTGCCAGGAGCGCCGGCGCCACCGGCACCTGAGGCAACGCAACGCAAGAAGGCTTCGCGGTCGGCACCCATTCTAGCGATTTCATAAGCTCCACGATTGGCCTGTGCGCTGACCCAGTTGTCGCACTGAGCCCGATAATTCAGGTCATTGGCGTAAGCATAGGGATCACAAGCCGAACGAAGATTCTGCAGATACCCGTGCCACTGCATCGTAAGTTGATCAATTCTTGCGACTTCTTGGGGAATTGATGTTCCAGGCAACTGATAGCAGTTGATTTCATCGCCAAATTCTACAACTAACGCAACAGTGCCGTCTTGGGGATTGTGGCCTTGACCTAAAATGCGCGAAACACAGCGGAAGCTTTCTACTCGTTCTGCTCCCGTGGCGGGGTCACGCGTCTTCGTGTCTTCGTAACACCAACGGCCACCACCTTGAGCTTGAGCCCAGATGGCACGGGCTGTTGCTCCACCAGTAGTAGTCGTATACGGCTGGTTCTGAGCGGCGGCGGGAAGCGCCCAAAAAGCCATCTGAGCCAGGGCAATCGCTGCACTCGTAAACAGGATACGCGAACTTGCTCCGTTATGGCATTTGCGTCCCAGTATCGAGCTGTCTACGTTCCACATCGTTCTGCTCTTGCTATATACTATCAGACTGTGGGCGGTCCCTAAGGCAACAAGACGACATCAAACAATGTTGAGTATGGACATTGCGCTCGCCCCTGCCACGCACACCGCCTTTTTCAACGCGGGATCTTTCCAAACCGACGTAAACTGAAGCATACCTATCATCCTCCCAGAATTGGGGACGTGCAAGCTGAGATCGTCCCGAATGCCCTCCTGCTGAGGCGTGATGTATGACGAACAGGGCCTCAAATTTCTATGTGTTGAGGTCCTATCGCGCCCTGACGCGCGTACGGGCTGGGAGGCATGGAGAAAGGCCCTCCGACGGCTCTCACTCGCACCCGAAAGCCACCCCTGGCGCCCACGGAGCCGAGAACGCGTCGGCGTCGCATCGGCTGGCGCGCTCGGCGCGTCGAGAAACGCTGATCGCTTCGACCTGCGCCGCGCGCAAGGGAGCGAGATCCTCGAAGCCGAAGTCGCGGTAGCCGTCGGCAATCGAAGCGAGATAGCCATCCGACGCTGGGCCGTAGTCGCGCTGGCGCGGGCCGTTCATCACGTAGGCCATGGGCTTCGCCCGCCGGCCGTTGGGCAGTGCCACGCCAAGGCGCTCCTTGATGTAGAGGTGCGGGAAGCCTTCGTAGGCATCGAGCG
>JBATPX010000051.1:0-1831 GCA_049291695.1 Defluviicoccus sp. | reverse complement strand
CATGCAGCGATTGCGCATTGTCACCGCCGAGGAGCGACTATCGGCGGCCCACATCAAGACCTCGCTCGCCATCTTCGGACCACCAGGTGTCGGCAAGACGACGCTCTTGAAGACCCTGCCGGCGTCGAAGACCGTCTGCCTCGATCTCGAGGCCGGCATGAAGTCGGTGCAGGACTGGGCCGGCGCCAGCATTCCGGTGCGCAGCTTCACCGATTTCCGCGATCTCGCCGTGCTGATCGGCGGCGCCGATCCGGCTGCCCAAACTTACTACAGCGAGCGGCACCTTCAGCATGCGCGCACCGTTTACGCCGGCTCAGGCCTGGAAGAGTTCCTCGCGAGCAAACCGATCGTCTTCGTCGACTCCATCACCGACCTCAGCCGCCAGGCGATGGCGTTCGCCAAACAGCAGCCAGAGGCGTTCTCCGAACGCACCGGGCGGCCGGATGTGCGCGGCGCCTATGGCCTGCTCGGCCGCGAAGTAATCCAGGCCTTGAAGCATCTGCAGCACGCGCCGGGCAAGACGGTGATCTTTGTCGGCGTGCTGGAGAAGGTCACCGACGAACTCAACGCCATCACTTGGCAGCCGCAGATGGAGGGCTCCAAGGCCGGCCGCGAGCTGCCCGGCATCGTCGACCAGGTGATCTCCATGCACCTGTTCAGCCGCGACGCCGCCGGAGCTTACGTCCTCGATGAGACCGCCAGCGAGCGCCGTCTCGTCTGCCGCTCGGGCAATCCGTACGGCCTGCCGGCGAAGGACCGCTCCGGCCGCCTCGAGGTGACCGAGCCGCCCGATCTCGGTGCCCTGCTCGCCAAAATCAACAAGACGACCGGGGCGGCTCAGTTTGCGACGCCGACCGCCCCGGCCGCCTCCGCCCACTCCGTTTGATTGCAACCGCACGAAGGAGCGACACCATGTATGACCTGAACGACGCCCAGCCGCAAATGCTGCCGATCGGCGATCTCCTTCCCGACGGCACCTTTGCCAAGATCCGCATGACCATCCGCCCCGGCGGCGTCGACGGCTCGGCGCCGATGGACAGGGGGCTGTTGAAGGCGTCGGCCAGCAGCGACGCCAAGCTGCTCGACTGCGAATTCACCATCGTCGAGGGGCCGTTCGCCAGGCGCAAGTTCTGGCAGAGCTTCACCGTCGCCGGCGGCAAGGTCGACGACAGGGGCGGCTCGAAGGGCTGGAACATCGCCAAGTCGACCTTCCGCGCCATGATTGACTCAGCCCTCGGCCTCGACTGGAACGACTTGAGCAGCGCCGCTAAGGCGAAGCGGCAGATCCAAGGCTTAAAGCAGCTCGACGGCATCACGTTTGCCGGCCGGATCATGATCGAGCCGGCCTCGAGCGCGCAATACAAGGACGCCAACAAGCTCGCCAACGTCGTGCTGCCAGGAGATCCGCAATACGCCCCGACCATGCGGGGTGAGGCTGTGGCGCCGGAGCCGATCAACGCCAAGCCGCGCAAGCCGACGGAGACACCGGCAGCGCTGGCACCAGCGTGGGGAGCGCCGACGCCACCGGCCGCACAGGCCACCGTTCCCTGGGCCGATCTCACGCCACCAACTGCGCCGGCCACCGTGCCGTGGGCTGAGCCCGCAGCACCGGCGGCCACGCCGGCCGGCCCGGACTGGCTCAACAGTTGAGTGCGCGAGGACGCCGCCCGTCGTCTCCCGGCACGGGCGGCAGCGCACCCTGTGTGATCAGTGACCAATGGCAGGCGCATGTGACGCGTGAAGCGGCGAAGGCGATCGGACGATGGCTCGAAGGACGAGGACGGCTGCACCAGCCCATCGCCACCCTGACCCTGGCCGAGCTGGAAGCGAT
>JBATPX010000050.1:0-9125 GCA_049291695.1 Defluviicoccus sp. | reverse complement strand
AGCCGCGGCTTCGGCGCTGCGGGCGCGCCGGCCTGAGTGGTGGGTGGCGGCGGCGCCGCTGCTTGCGAACACTGCCGCGACCGGCTAACGTCCGCGCGGTGGCATTGTTGCGTGCCGATTTTTGGGGCGTGGCCAAGCGGTAAGGCAACGGACTTTGGATCCGTGACCGGAGGTTCGAATCCTCCCGCCCCAGCCAGTCGCACCAGCCCTGAACTTCTCTCCAGCGATCGGGGCGGCCAAAAAACGCGTTGTTTCAAAGGGGCTTAGTGGAAGGCCTAAGGACCGCGGCGCCGCACTAAAGCCCCTCAGCGTTCTCTCTTTGGCCGGTTTCTCCAAAGGCTGGGGACTGCGCCATTTTAGTCCCCGGATTGAGTATTATGTGATTTCCACGCGTTATTGGGTGGCTGCTGGTCCCTCAGTTCGAAAGTGCGACTGGGACTCCGAAACAAACAGGGTACGGAATTTCGCCGCATCCGGACGGCGAGTTCCCGGCAGATCCTTCGCGTGGTTCCTGAGCGTTTGGCGGCGCCGCCGACGTCTTAATCCCTTCTTCTTCAGGTCTGCGGCTTTGCTCCTCGCTTCTTTCAGGCCCTTCCTCGCGGAAGGTGTTCACCCTTGCGACTTGCCAATCCTTCGCCTCATCAGGTTGGATAGAGGACTTCCACCTCCAAGCTGTCAGACATGCCCAGCACACACCTGGCTGCAAGAGCGGGTTGCGGCTGGACGAATGGCGCAAACGCCGGCAACGGTTGCGGCACGAGCGTTCTCAACGGCACGGCCGCGATTGGACGACCCTCATCTGGGGAATATCGGGTCAGACGAAGCGCGCAACACCTTTCAGTTCTGAAGCTAATGGCCCCATATGGGTAGTACTAGATCAACCCTCAGATAATCGACGCAATTCAGGCCTTAGGGAATCGACAGATTATTGTTGATTTTTTTTAAATACACTCTACAAGTTTTCGGGAACAGTCTTTTAGGAAGCGCTTGCTCAACCATAGCGTGCTCTCGTCTGTGAGGGGAACTTGCCGTGAAAAGCAGGAACGATAAGATTCTGTTCTTTTCGCGTATTCTGGGGCATGTATTTGCCGTGACCCTGGTTGTCATTATTATAATTGCTTCTCTCCCTAACCATTTCTTTCTTGTTTCGTCACGCGCGGTGATAAACGCGCCCGTCCAACCAATCACCTCTCGGATCGCCGGTCGGGTGACCAATCTCGACCTGCAGATCGGGCAGGCCGTCGTTCCGGGCCAGGTTGCGGCAAAGGTCGAGAATTTCGATATCGACGGCTCGATCTTGGTCAGCCTGCGACGCGAGCGGCTGGAACTCAGCGAGCAGCTCAGCCGCGTCCGTTCAAAAAAGGAGCAAACGGCGCAGCAACTCGAGTTGATCCGCAAGCAGATGAGCGCCACTCGGCGGGGGGTGATCGACGACCTTTCCGCATCGACAGATAAGGCCAGGAGCAACGTCCGCTTGTACGAGGCGCGGGTTCATGAACAGCAGTCGCTGCTGGATCAAAAAGCCTTGCTTGTAGAGTCCGGGCTAGTCGACAAGACCGTGCTTGAACCGCTCAAGCACAAACTTGATGCCGCCGTTCAGCAGCTCAACATGGCCAAGGGAGACTTGACGCACCAGCGCGGCATGGCGACTTCAATCCAGGTCGGTAATTACGCGGGTGAAGTAGCAAGCAACCTGATGCTTCTTGAATTGCAGGTACAATCACTCGCTCTTGAACACACGAATGCGTCTGCGGAACTTAACAGCGTGCAGGAGCAAATTGCCGAAATCGATCAACTCGTTGATGTCCAGGAATCGCAGTTTGCGCGTGAGTCGTCGGCACACGTTACGGCCCAGCACCGGGGGCGCATCGTCAGCATTGAAGTGGCGCCTGGCGACTATGTTGTGCAGGGAGGATTGATCGCCAGGTCGCTGGATTGCTCGAAGTCATTCGTTGCAGCAGTGTTCGCGGGACGCGACGTGGCAGAGCTGGGTATCGAAACGCCGGCGCTTGTCAATATCCGCTCGCTCGGCACGAAACACCGGGGCCGGATCGAAAAGACAGCACGCTACTATAAGACCGCCAACGAAACGCTCTATTATAAATCGTTTCCGAAAGCGGGTGGGCACGAGATCTATGTAATCATTGACCTGCATAGTAACAAAGAAGTTGATAATTCGCCGAACGATGATCTGTTCTTCGGCTGTCACGTCGGAGAGGAAGTGACCGTGGCGCTTGGGGAGCCTCTGACAGAGAGGGCGGCGCGGTTTATTGAAGATCAACAGGCGAAGCTTTTGATGCTGGTGAAGTCAATGTTTTCGGACGAGAACAAACAGGCCCATGCTGCCGAAGTCACCCCGACACCGGCTGGAGATGCTCGGGAGCATACCGATCGGCTTGATGCCGACCAGCGGGTCGCGAAGGAGGCCGCCGAGAGCCTGATCGTTTTGCCGGGGGCGCCTGCCAGTCACGAAGGTGGTCCGCGGTGAAGGGTTCTCTTGGGCGGCGATCGGCCCGGTACCTGTGTGCCGTTCTGATCACGGGCGCCCTCGCGAGTGCCGGTGGCGGTCCCGGCAACGCTCGGGCGGAGGAGGCAAGCCAACAGCTTGCGTGTTCGGTTTGCCAGGGACTTGTCAGCCGTCTCGGCCTCTTTCCCGGCACGCCGGCCTTCCTGCAGAGTTACGAGCCGCGCCCTGGTGCGGACGCGCTGCCGCCTTCCCTGGGGAACGTCGCCTTTGTCTACGACAATGCCCTGGCAGCGGTCGCTCTGGTGGCCTGCGGCAAGACAACGCAGGCGCGTCAGATTGGCGACGCGTTTGTCCGCGCCTTGCGAAACGACCGCTTTTTCAACGATGGGCGATTGCGCAATGCCTATGCCGCCGGTGCTGTGCGCGACGGCGACGCCCCTATCGGCATCCCGGGCTTTTGGAGCGAGAACGACAAGACCTGGCGAGAAGATGGGTATCAAGTGGGTTCGGCGACTGGCAGCACCATATGGGGCGCGCTGGCTTTGCTGAATCTGCATGCGGCGACCGGCGAGGAAAGTTACCTGCAGGGAGCCCAGCGGATCGTTCACTGGGTGAATACCAAGACGGTCGACGAAACCGGTGTCGGCGGCTACCGCGGCGGCTACTTCGGCCACGAGCCGTCACCGATACGGCTCGGTTGGAAATCGACCGAGCACAATACTGATGTTTATGCTGCAAACCGCTGGCTCGGCCAGATCGGTCCGGATCAGGGCTGGAACAGCCACGCCCGGAATGCGTACCGTTTCCTCGAAGCCATGTGGGTCTCGCGCGAGGGGCATTTTCTGATCGGCACCCTTCCCGACGGGGTAACGCGCAACACCGCACAGACGGGGCTTGATGCGCAACTTTGGCCGTTGATTGCCGTGCCCGATTTCACCGATCGCGGAGAACAGGTGCTTGCCTGGGTTTCCCGCACGCAGGCCGTCGACGGTGGCTATGACTTCAACGGCGATCGCGATGGAATTTGGCTTGAGGGCACGGCTCAGGCCGCTCTTGTCATGCGGGCTTTCCGACGCGACGGCGATGCCCTGCGCCTTTTCCAGACACTCGAGGCGCACCGTGTCGGCGATGGCCTGGTGTATTCCAGTTCGGTCGACGGTCTGACAACGGGTCTGTCGACCACACCGGCTACCGGACATGACGATTTCGTCTACCACCGGCTGCCCCATATCGGGACAACATCGTGGGTTGCACTTGCCGCGACAGGTTGGAATCCGTTCACCGGCCAGACCGTTTCCGGCCGCAACACGCCAGAGTTGTCATGTCCCCCGAAATCCTGACACTGAAGGATGCTGTCCTTTACAGCATCATTGTCACATCGTTGATATCCGCACCAGCTTTCCTCCTGTCAGCAAATAGAACGATAGACAGGATAGTATTTGGTGCGGTTGTTATTGTTAGTCTGGTAACTTACATGTGGTATAGGATCTTGTATACGTTGCCTGCATTCGAGTGGACGGCATACGGATTTTGGCCACGGCTTTACCTTGTCTTAGAAACATCCGTTATACTATACGCAATCGTCTCGATCATTTTTTTCACGCGACGCTCGGATCGGTCCAAACAGGCAGACGCAGCGGCAGCCCGGCTTTCAGCCCTGGCGAATCCGCCCTCCGTCGATGTGCTGATATGCACTTTTAACGAAGATCTGGCGGTTCTTGAGCGCTCCATTCTGGCGTCTTTGGCGATAGACTACCCCAAGTTTGCGGTGTGGGTGTTGGACGACGGATCGCGCGATTGGCTCCGAGACTACTGCAAAAACATCGGCGTTCATTATGTCCGTCGCGATGATAAGAGAGGAGCGAAGGCCGGTAATCTCGACAACGGGTTGCGCGTCTCAGCCCTGAAAACTAACGCGCCATACATTTTAGTTCTTGATGCGGACTTTGCTCCGCAGAAAGAAATACTAAAACGTACTATATGTTTATTCGATAATGAGGACGTTGGAATTGTGCAAACGCCTCAGTTCTATTATAATCCCGATCCCGTTCAACATAACCTTCTGGTATCAAAATCGTGGGTCGATGATCAGAGAATTTTCTTTGATGTCATGCAGCCGTCGAAGGACGCCTGGGGCGCCTCTTTTTGCGTCGGCACCTCATTTATTGTACGCCGGGACGCGATCGAAGCGCTTGGTGGGTTCCCAAAGGAAACGGTTACTGAAGATCTTCATTTAACCTATGAACTCCTGAAACGCGGCCTGCGGACCATATGGCTGAACGAACGCTTGAGTGTCGGCCTTTCTGCGGAGAGCCTGGCGGCCTACATCACGCAGCGCTGCCGGTGGTGCCTCGGAACCATTCAGATTGGCCTATTGAAAGATGGTCCGCTGCGAGGCAAGGGGTATTCATTCAGTGAGCGTATTCATTACCTACACGGATTGCTGTTTTGGATGTGCAGGCCGTATATCGTCGCGCTTCTTATGGCGCCCATTCTTTACTACTTTCTAGGGCTTCCGGCGATCTTGCTGGCACCGGAGGCATTGCTTATTTACGGCCTGCCAGCAGTGCTGGGATGCGTGGTGTTCCATGCCTGGGTCTCGGGCGGAAGGGCGCTGCCGCTATTCACCGAAGTAGCCCATATCGTCTCGGCGATCCCGGTAACGCGCACCATCCTGCAGGCTATGATCAAACCATTCGGTCATCCGTTCAAGGTCACGGAGAAAGGCGCGAATCGCAGCGAGATCAAAATTCAATATACCTTAGCAGCCATCTTCTCGTCGATTATCGTATTGACGCTCATTGGCATGATCAATGGCCCATTGCTGCGGACATACGGCGAACTGGACGGCTTCAGCATTGCCTGGGGGATCGTCGTAATGATTCACTCCTTTGTGGCTTTACTGGTCTGTGTAGAGCTGCCGAGGCCCGAGATCGACGAAATCATGTTCCCGGTTGAGCTTCCGGGCCGTCTTCGATCATCGGATGGGTTGGTTGATGGCAGAATCCGGGAGATGAGCGTCAACGCGATGACGTTTGACCGTCCGCAGGGATCGTCGATGCACGTCGGTGAACTCGTGGAAGCCGAATTCCTCGATGGATTGAGGAGTGCCGGGCGCGTGACCGAGGTTGGGCTTGGCTCGATCACCGTTCGTCTGATTGACCACGCGGACATTCGCGGCGAATTGATCGCGCGCCTGTTCAAGCAAGCACCGTCAAATATTGCACGGCATGGTCGGCTGTTTTCTGCGCTTTCCGCCCTGGCAAAACGCGCCCTTGGCCCGCAGCGGCTGATTGTGCGCGACTGAAAGCCGCCTGAACTCCCTGGCCGCCCCGACAGCGGCAGTCGGGCGGATCACTCGCGGGTGACGATCCGGATGATCTCCTGGGCATCGACGTCGTTCCGCGCCAGCATCCCTTCACGCTGCTGTACGCCAAAAGCGTGCCGGCAACCGACTGGAACCGCTGCGAACAGGTCCTCAACCGCGCCGACATGGTGGAGTACCTCAAGCGCGCGTGGTCGAGGCGATAAGTTGGGATGACCGGCCAGCGAACATCGCAACGCTGGGTTTGTGGCCAGGTGCACGTGGTGGGCCGTTTATACCCAAGCGTAGCCGCGCAGCTTGCCGATCAGCGGCACGCCCTCGCCGGCGGCGGCGCTTTGATCAATTCCCGTTGCTCCTCCCACGCCATCGGCATCTGTCGTGTCATCGCCTCCAGCTGCATCCCCTTCGGCTGGCGGCCGTCGAGGATCGCTTCCTGGATATCCGGCGCCAGCAGGGTGAGCCGGAGCAGGCGGTTCACATAGCTGCGATCGATCTTCTCGGCTTCGGCGATCTCGGACACAGAACCATGCGTTCCCTCCTCCAGAAGCCGCTTCCAACGGTGCGCGCGGGCGAGTGCGCGGATCAGCGTCTCATCATGCCGTGGTTTCGCCGGTGCCCAGGCGTCGGTGCCGTCGGGCGCGATGATCACCTTGCGGCCACCGCGGCGCTTCCAGGTCATGGGGATGGTGACGATGATGGTGGTGCCGTCGAGTTGCCAGTTGGCTTGGGGAGCGCTGGGTTTCGCTGTCATGCCGCTGTCCTCATTCGCAGTTCCGCAACGAGCGTCTGCAGGCCCTCGGCGCGCAGTTTTACCCGAAGGCCGCTCGGGCCGAGCTCGACGCGTTCGACAAGCAGCCGGACGATGCGCGCCTGCTCGGCCGGGAACAGCTCGTCCCACAAGGGCGCGAAGTCGGTAACCACCTGGATCACCTCGCGCTCGGGCGTTTCAGTCTCGTCCTTTGCCTCGGCCCACGTGCGGGCGATGATCTCTGGCGTCTGCAGCAGGTGCCGCACCTGAGCGACGACGGCCTCGTCCACCTCCGCCGCCGGCACGCCCCGCACCGGGCATTCGGCGTAGCCCTGGCGGATGGCGTCGGTGGCGACGTAGTAGCGGTAGAGCTTACCGGCTTTGCGCGTGTGCGACGGCGTCATCGCATGGCCGCCGGGCGCGAAGATCAACCCCTTGAGCAGCGCCGCCGTCTGTGCGCGGCTGGCGTTGCTGCGGGCGACGGTGTTCTCGGCGAGGATCGCATGCACCTTGTCCCACAGCTCGCGATCGATGATCGCCGCGTGCTCGCCGGGGTAGCTCGTTCCCTTGTGCACCGCCTCGCCGAGGTAGACCCGGTTGGCGAGGATCTTGTAGATCGCGCCTTTGTCGATCGGCCTGCCCGAGCAGTGGTTGCCGTCCTGTGTCATCCAGGACTTCGTGGTGTGGCCGGCGCGGCGCAGCTCCTGCGCCAACTTCGTCGCCGAGCCGACGCGCAGGAAACGGCTGAAGATGAGGCGGACGAGCTCAGCCTCCGTCTCGTTCACCACCAGCTTGCGCTCTCGCACGTCGTAGCCCAGCGCCGGCGTGCCGCCCATCCAGAGGCCCCGCGCCCGCGACGCGGCAATCTTGTCGCGCACCCGCTCGCCGATCACCTCGCGCTCGAACTGGGCGAACGAGAGCAGAATATTGAGCGTCAACCGGCCCATCGAGGTGGTGGTGTTGAACGCCTGCGTGATGCTGACGAAGGTGACCCGGCAGCGATCGAATACCTCGACCAGCTTGGCGAAATCCATCAGCGAGCGGCTCAGCCGGTCGATCTTGTAGACCACGACGACGTCAACCCGGCCGGCCTCGATGTCGGCGAGCAGGCGTTTCAGCGCCGGCCGCTCCAGCGTGCCGCCGGAGAAACCGCCGTCGTCGTAGCGATCACCGACAGGGAGCCAGCCCTCGTGCTTCTGGCTCTCGACGTAGGCAGCTCCCGCCTCACGCTGAGCATCGAGCGAGTTGAACTCCATGTCGAGCCGCTCGTCGGTCGAGACGCGGGTGTAGATGGCGCAGCGGGTTTTGCGGACGGATGGTTTCATTTGTCGCCTCGATGGTTGCGCAGGCCCCAGAACAGCGGCCCGGACCAGCGTGTGCCGGTGATCGCCCGCGCGATTGCCGACAGCGACTGGTACCGCCTCCCCTGGTATTCGAAGCCGTCGTCGAGCACCGTGGCGGTATGCTCCACGCCTTGCCACTCGCGGATCAGCCGAGTGCCGGCGATCGGGCGGTCGCCCTTGCGCATCGGCTGCTTCCCCTTGAGCCGTTGGCCATCTTCCTCGATCCGCTCGGCAAGCTTGGCCTCCGCCCGCGCCGACAAGCCGCCGTGCGCCAGTTCCTGGATCCGGTACGCCAGGCGCTTCACCAGAAACGGCTTCGAGTACGGCGGCGGTTCGCGATCGTATAGCTCGCGCCAGAGCTGTTTAAGCTCAGGTGTGGTCTTCCCCGGGAGCGCCGCCAGTTGCGCTAACACGCTGTCAGTCATGGCTTTTCTCTGCGTCTGCGGTTTCTCGCATGACGGCTCTGGCGGGCGGGGATAGCAAGGCAAACGTCTCTGCGGTCGCGAGGGCGGTGTGCCGACTGCCGAGCTTTCAGCCGGACAATGCCGGCGGCGAGGATCTGACCAATCTCATCGATTCGCTCGGTGGCGGTCATCAGGTTCGGATCGAGGGCGTTGGCCATACGGGGGTGACTCCCGGAAAAATCAAGCTCCTACTCTTCTCTTACAGTGCAGGAACAAAAAGTGTCCGACAGTCCTTGTGCGGCTGGACCGCATGGCCTTAAAATAATCCCCGATCCGCTACCCCATATCGCGGCCATCCCGTCGCTCGATGCCCTCACTCGTAACTGTTTTGCGAGGCTGACGGCCAGGAAAGCTGCGACGCGATGGGAGCGGACAAAGGCCTGGGGGGAGCCGCCTTCGATGCCCATTCATTTTTTCGATGTCTCAGCCCCGTCTCGACGTCTGTCAGAGAAACGGCAGGCGGCGAGCCTCGAGCTCGGCCGCGCGTCCAGGTCCACTTTCAATCGTTCCAGAAGATCCGGCCGATCCATCGGCCGCAACAACACGCTGCCAGGGAGAGAGCGGGACTCTCGACCAACCGATCGAACTGGAGCTTCACCCTGATGAGGGTTATCGAAACCGTATCCACCGGGGGTCCGAGCGAACCCCCAATCACGTTCTGGGAACACGCCCTCGAGATCCCGGCCAGCCGATTGCTCGCCTTTGCTGACGAGCCAGGGTTCATCGGACCTTGGCTCAAGCGCCGGTCCTTGCGCCAAGTGTCGATGCTGCGCGCCGT
>JBATPX010000049.1:0-2052 GCA_049291695.1 Defluviicoccus sp. | reverse complement strand
CTGGCGACGGTGTTCGGCAGCGATCTGTCGTCCGCCGCCACCCAGCTCGGCAAGGCGCTGGAGGATCCGACGCAAGGGCTGACGGCGCTGCGCCGGGTCGGCGTCTCGTTCACCGAGAGCGAACGCGAATTGATCGCCGCCATGGTCGAGACCGGCCGAACGGCGGAAGCACAGCGGCTCATCCTCGATGCGCTCGAAAAGCAGGTTGGCGGCGCCAGCGTGGCGGAAGCGGGCGGGCTCACCGGCGCCACCAACCGGCTGGGCGATGCCTGGGGCAACCTCTTGGAGGCGATCGGCCGCACGCCAGCCATCGCATCTGTCGCGCAGGGTGGGCTCAATCTGTTGTCGTCGGCGATCGAGGGCATCGGCGGGGCGCTCGCCGAGGAGCCGATCGGCGCCAAGATCGACGCCGCAAAGAACCGCTTGCTGCGGGCCAAAGAGGATCTGGCGCGGCTTGAGTCCGGCGGTCCCGGCACGCCGATGCTGGGCCAGCGGTTCGCTACGGAAGAGCAGCGCCAGCGGGTGGCGGCGCTGGAAGCGGAGGTCGCCGCGCTCACCAAGATCGGCGACGAAGCCGCAACCGCGGCCGAGGCCGAGAAGGCACGTGCCGAAGCAGGCCGCAAGGCGGCGGAAGCGGACCGACTGCGCGAAGCCCTCACGGGCCAGCGCCGCGATCTCGACAAGGCTTTGGATCAGCTGGCGAACACCCCGGCCGAGCGGATCGCGCTGGTCAATCGCGAACTCGCCGAGACAGAGAAGCGTTTGCAGACACTTAAGGCGCCGGACGGCAGCAACACCGGTGAGATTGATGCGGCACTCAAACAAGCCGAAGAGATCGCGCGCAGAAAGATCGCTCAGATCAACCAGCCGGCCGCCGATGCAGCGAAGCGGGCTCGGGAAGAAGCAGCGCGCAAGGCGGCAGCGGAGAAAACCGCGGCCGAGCGCGCCTATCAGGCCAATACCCAAGTCATCGACGATCTCGCCCGCCAGCTGGTGACCTTTGGCGACGAACGACAGCAGTTCGTCGATCAGGCGCTGGAGCGCTTGTCTGCCGGCACTACCGACACGCAGCGAGCGGAAGTCGAGCGGCTGGCGAACGCCCTCTATGACGAGAAACGCGCCCGCGAGGAATTGGCCGAAGCGCTGCGGCAGGAAGAGCAGCTGCGCCAGGAGGGCGCACGGCTGATCGCAGAGACCCGCACTCCGGCCGAACAGCTGGCGGCGACGGTTGCCCACCTGAATGAGTTACAGCGGGCCGGCGCGATCGATGCCGAGACCCATGGCCGGGCGCTGAGCCAAGCCTACGCCGAGATGGACCGCTCGGCCCAACAGGCACTCGCCACCAGCCGGGAATGGCAGGACGGCATGAGCCGCGCTCTGCAGGACTATGCGGCGCGCGCCACCGATGCCGCGGCTAATGCCGAGCAGGTAACGACGCAAGCGTTTGCCCACATGGAGGACGCGCTGGTCGCCTTCGTCCAGACCGGCAAGATGGACTTCAAGGGGCTCGCTGATTCCATCATCGCCGATCTCACCCGCATCGCCATCCGCCAGGCGATCATCGGGCCGTTGGCCGGGGCCCTGTTCGGCGCCGCCGGCGCTGGCGCAGGGGGTGGCCTCCTCGATGGCCTGTTCAGCAGCGGTGGCGGGACCGCAGCGGGTGCTGACGCTGCCGCAGCGGGGGCGCCTTACGCGCTCGTGTGGCATCAGGGCGGAGTCGTGGGCCACGACACCGCGCCGCGGCGCGCCGTCGATCCGGTTCTGTTCCTGAACGCCCCCGCTACCACGCTGGCGGCCGGGTGGGGCTGGGGCCAAACGAGGTCCCCGCCATCCTCGAGCGCGGTGAGACGGTGCTGCGTAAGGGCCAGCGCCCTGCGAGCACGGGCGGCGTCACCGTCTACATGACCGTCAACGCCCGCGACGCCGAGGTAACTACTCAGGCGGCTGGCTTTTTCAGGTGGCCGGGGTGGGTTGTGGGGGGCCGGTGAGGAGGTTGCCGATGGCTTCGAGCGCGGTTTTGCCGTGCAGCCTGGCGGTGCCGGTGATGGAGCG
>JBATPX010000048.1:0-1595 GCA_049291695.1 Defluviicoccus sp. | reverse complement strand
TCACGATCGTCTGGGCAAGGTTGCTGATGGCGCCGTTGACCGCGCGCTCGACCAGGTCCGGCTGGAAGGTCGCAAATTCGAGGGCGAGGCCAACCGGCAGCGTTTGCTCGATGGCGCGGATCTTGTGCGTCAGCCGCTGACCGAACTCGACGGCGTTGGTGCCGTCCAGGATCGAGACGCTCAAGACGATCGCCGGATGGCCGTTGAAGAACACCGGCCGGTCGGCCGGATCGACGAAATCACGGCGGATCTCGACGATATCCTTGAGCGGGATGCTCCTCCCGGCGTCCGGCACGGGGATCAGCACCGCCGCAATGTCTTCGACGCTGTCGAAGGCACCGGAAGTCTCGATGATCACGTTCTGCCCGTCGGCGTTGATGACGCCTCCCGGCAACAAGATGTTCTGCGCCCGCAGCGTCTCGAGCAACATCGCGGGCGGAATGCCGAGACGCGCCAGCCGGGCGCTGGACACCTCCAGAAAGACGCGCTCGCCTTGAACGCCGAAGACAGCGATCTGCTGCACGCCTTCGAGAGCGTCCAGCTGCCGGCGGACGTCGCGGGCGACCCTGCGCATCTCCTCCAGCGTGAAGCCGTCGCTCCAGAGCGCGATGGTCGCGACGGCCGTCAGGCCGAATTCGTCGTTGACGAACGGTCCCAAGGTTCCCGCCGGCAAAACCCGCGCCACGTCGCCCATCCGGTTGCGCAGATCCTGCCAGATCCGGGAGAAATCAGCCGCGGCGACCCAGTCGGCCAGCTCGACGTGGATCGTGGCCGCACCGCTGCGGCTGTACGACCAGATGTCGTCGACTTCGCCGATCTCGCGGATCTTCTCTTCGACGGTGCGGGTGATGAGGTCTTCGACCTCACGGACGTCCATACCCGGTTTGAAGACCGTAACGATCGCTTCCCGGATCTCGATCGAGGGATCCTCTTGACGCGGATAATCCAAGAAGATCAACAGGCCGATCAGAGGGATGCCGATCAGGAACAGAATCGTGATCCTGTTGGTCTCGATCGCAAATTCGGTGATCTTCCCCAGCATGGTGCCTCGCGATCGAATTGATTTCGCTGCGCCGTCTCAGCTTTCGAGGTCGGGCACGAGCAGGGCGACCCTTTGGCCGTCGGCCAGGAAGCTGGTCCCGGCCGAAGCCAGCCGTTCGCCGATCTTGATGCCGGTGACGGCAACCACGTTGCCGCGCGCTGCCTGCGTTGTTTTCACTGCCCGCCGGTTTACCGTCGACGTCTGCGGGTCGTAGACAAAGACGTACCCCTCCCCCGGCTGCCCGCCGGCTGCAATTGCCGACAAGGGGACAAAGAAGCCGACGTCGGTGGCTCCGTGGGCGAGTGTCAGCGAGGCTTCGGCGGTCATGCCCGGGCGCAGCGTTGGCGGTGGAGCGGTCAGCGCGGCGCGTACGGGAAAGACGGTCCCTGCGCCGGCGGCGCTGCCAATCTCGGTAATCAGAGCCGCCAGCGGCTCTGCGACCTGCGGGGTCTGGACCTGCACCGGCATGCCCAGCGTGATCTCGCCGATGACCGTTTCCGGCACGCCGAACTCTGCCTCCAGGCCCCCCTCGGCATCGATCTGGAACACCATC
>JBATPX010000047.1:0-4178 GCA_049291695.1 Defluviicoccus sp. | reverse complement strand
GCCCGGGACCGAGGCCGAGGCCGACGCCGACGTCGACGCCGAGGCGACGCTGCCGGCGGCGGCTGTCATTGCCCGCGTCGTCCGGGAAACGGTCGCGGTTCTCGCCGTCGCCGCCGTGATCCTGGCCGCGGCCGGGTATATCCGCCTTGGCTTCTACATCGTCGACAATCTCGTTAGCGGCGCACTGATCTTCGGCGGGCTGTACCTGCTGCGCGACCTCGGCCGGGAAGGGATCGCGCTCGGCGTCAAGGCGCTGCCGGCGGAACGGCTGCCGCGGGTGCCGGGCTGGAACCGGCTGACGGCGATCCGGGTTTGGACCGGCGCAGTTCTCGATCCGCTCCTGTTTCTCATGGCGCTACTCCTGATCGCGCCCGGCATGGGTCTGCCGCGCGAGGAGATGTCGCGCTGGTTCGGTCGCGTCATTTCCGGCTTCACCATCGGCGGAGTGACAATTTCGCTTGCCGACATCGCATTGGCGATCCTGGTGTTCGCCGTCACGATGCTGGTCTCGCGGGCCGTCCGCAACACGCTCACCAACCGCGTCCTGCCGCAAACGAACATCGATCTCGGCGTTCGCAACTCGATCGGCACCGGCGTGACCTACCTGGGCGTCGCGATCGGCCTCATCCTGGCGACCGGCGTTCTCGGCCTTGAGCTTTCCAACGTCGCGATCGTCGCCGGTGCGCTCTCGGTCGGCATCGGCTTCGGCCTGCAGAACATCGTCAACAACTTCGTTTCCGGCCTGATCCTTCTCATCGAACGGCCGCTCAAGGTGGGCGACTGGGTGGTGATCGGCTCACACCAGGGCACGGTGCGGCGGATCAGTGTCCGCGCGACCGAAATCGAGACCTTCGACCGGGCGGAGCTGATCGTACCGAATTCGGAAATCATTTCGGGCGTTCTGGTCAACTGGACGCACCGGAACAAGCTCGGCCGGCTCGAAATCAAGATCGGGGTCGACTACGGGGCCGACGCCGCCAAGGTCCGCGATGTGCTGCTGAAGTGCGCCGAGGCCCATCCGGAGATCGTCAAATGGCCGCGGCCAATGGTCGTTTTCACCGATTTCGGCGCGAGCTCGCTCGACTTCACGCTCTACGGGTTCCTGCGCAACATCGAGACGCGGATGAGCGTCTCCAGCGAACTGCGCTTTGCCATCGATGCCACCTTCCGCCGCGAGGGGATCGTTTTCCCGTTCCCGCAGCAGGTCGTGCACTTCGCGCAGATGAACGATATCGAGGCGGTGTTGCGCCCGCAGCCGCCATCACCGATGCCGCCGCCTGCAGCCGCGCCGCCTGCAGCCGCGCCCGCGGCTCCCACACCACCCCCTAGCGTCACGCCGGCGCCGGCTCCGGCTGCGCCCGATCGGCCGGCATTGGCTGGCAACCCCGGCGCGTGCGCTCCCGCTGCGGACACGCTCGCACGCATCGAGCGGGACGACTGAAGCCGGCCGGCTGGTTTCGCGCGATCACGAAACCGTAACGCCGGATCACGAAATCTTAACGCCTTGAGAGCACTCTTCTCGGCTACAGCACGGGTGCGTTGAGGCGTGCCGGGGCGCGCCTTCACGTTCGTACAGACCCCGACACCGCGAGGCGATCATGGCGATCAATCTGGTCAACCTGAAACTGATCCGGCCGGGCGGCCGTCCCGCCGTCATCCATTCCGGCCGCCGCCGCTGAGGCTTTCCTGCCGCTAAAGTGCCAGCGGGCGCGTCGCCGCGCGCAGCCAATCGACAGTGGCAGCGTCGAGCAGCGGCGTGAGGACCGCCGCCACGCGCGCGTGGTAGGCATCGACCCAGGCGAGATCCGCAGCCGAGAGCAGCGAAGCGTCAATCAGCGTCCGGTCGATCGGGGCCAGCGTCAGCGTTTCGAACCCCAGCAGCTCGTGCTCGGCGCCCGCCGGTGCCGCAACCGGCTGCACCAGCACCAGATTCTCGATGCGGATGCCGTAACCGTCCCGGCGGTAGTAGCCTGGCTCATTCGAGACGACCATGCCCGCCGCCAGCGCAACGGTGTTCGGCAGCTTCGAGATGCGTTGCGGTCCCTCGTGGACGCCTAAGTAGCAGCCGACCCCGTGCCCTGTGCCGTGGTCGTAATCGAGGCCGTGCTGCCATAGGGCGTGGCGGGCAAGCGCATCAAGCTGGGCACCCGTCGTACCTTTCGGAAAGCGCACCGTCGCCAGCGCGATATGGCCTTTGAGCACGAGCGTGAAGTGCCGGCGCATATCGGCGCTGGGGGTGCCGATCGCGACCGTCCGCGTTACGTCGGTGGTTCCGTCGCGGTACTGGCCGCCGGAATCGACGAGATAGAGCGTGCCCGGCTCCAGCCGGCGGTTGGTGGCGGCGGTCGGCCGATAATGGACGATCGCGCCGTGCGGCCCGGCGGCAGAGATGGTGGGGAAGCTCGGGCCCCGATAGCGGCTGTCCGCGGCCCGGAAGCGGGCCAGGCGCTCGGCCGCCGTCACTTCATTAAGCCCCTCCCCGGCTGCCGCGCCATCGAGCCAGGCGAGGAAGCGGGTTAAAGCGGCGCCATCGCGCACATGCGCGCTGCGGATGCCCGCCTGTTCGACGGCGTTCTTGATCGCCTTCGGCAGGGCGCACGGATCGGCGCCGGCGGCAAGCCGCGCGCCAGCCTGGCGCAAGCGGCGGACGATCCAGAACGGGGTGCCGTCGGGATCGAACCGGACCGTCTTGCGGCTGGCACCGAAGCGATCGAGCGCTGCGGCCAGCGCCTCGGGCCGGTCGATGGTGACGGCGGCGCCGAGATGACGCTCCACAGCAGGCGTGAGCTTGCGCGGATCGACGAACAGCTCGACCGCGCCGTCGGCATGGAGGATGGCAAACGCCAGCGCCACGGGGGTGTAGCTGACATCGCCGCCGCGGATGTTGAGGAGCCAGGCGATCGAGTCGGGCGCGTTCAGGATCGCCGCATCCTCGCCGGCGTGGCGCAGGGTCGTCGCGATGTGGGTCCGCTTGTCGAGCGTGCCGAGTCCGGCTTCCGCATCGCTCACGACGTCGATCGCTGCGAGCGGTGCCGGCGGCCGGTCCGTCCACAGGGCGTCCAGGGGATTGGCGGCAACGGCAGCGGCGCGGCCGCCGGCACGCGCACAGGCCTCTTCGAGCGCCGTTACCTGGCGCTCGCTGTGCAGCCAGGGATCGTAGCCGAGCCGGCCGCGCGGCGGCAGGTGCGCCGCCAGCCAAGGGCCGAGCGGCTGCGCGATGCTGTGGTGGATCTCGAACACACCGGGGTCGACTTCCGCCGCGGCCTGGACGGTATAGCGGCCGTCAACGAACAGGGCGGCGCGCTTGGCGAGGATCACCGCCGTCCCGGCGGAGCCGGAAAAGCCGCTGAGCCAGCGCAGCCGTTCGGCGCATGCCGGAATGAATTCGCTCTGGTATTCGTCGGCGTGCGGCACGATGAACCCAGCCAGGCGATTCGCGCGCAGCCAATCGCGCAGCGCCTGCACCCGGTCGCCGGCCGCGTCGGCAGCAGAAGGGGGGTGCTGCCGCGTGCTCATCGGACCGCCGCAGCTGGAGCGGCGGACAGCGGGCAGTGGCCAAAGATTTCCAAAAGCTTAATACTGCTATGCGTCATTCGCGGATGCGGTATGCTGCAATGCAACAGATGCGTTCTTGATCTGTAGAGAGAGTGTCTCCATAATCTTTGATCTAGCGGTGCGCGATTCGTGAGACAACAGTCCGAAGGGCATTTGCACCGCATGTGCGAGTAAAAATCATGACAGAAGCAGCAAAGATGGGCCGGCGCGTGTCAGTCGCTCCGCGCATGGCGCGGCTGGAAGATGGGCGTCCGGTTTCCGTAGAAAAGTTGGTCGCTGAAGCACGCCGCGAGCAGGGCGCAGCCATCCGCCGCCTCGGATTCGATCTGATCTCGTTCCTGGGGCGGATCGCGCTATCGTTGTTCGGCCCGGCCTTCGGCTGGCAGCGGCGCCAATTGACGGAACTGCAGACGGCAGCCGCGATGGGCGGGCGCCATGGCACGGTTTCTGAACGCCATCGCCTGATGCCGGCCGATCTCGCCGCGGATTCCCTTTATCGCGATGATGCCGCCCTGGGCCATGCGGCCGTGGCAGGCGACGGCAGCGGCGCAACCGAACGGCCGGCGCGGAAGTCGATCGCAGCCTAGCGCTGCGGGCGCAGCGGATGCCGGCCGGACCGCAGC
>JBATPX010000046.1:0-2083 GCA_049291695.1 Defluviicoccus sp. | reverse complement strand
GCGCTTCTCGCCTCCGAACATGCCCAGATGGCGCCCATGGTTCAGCGCCTGCAAGTCGTGACGCGTGAGATCCTCGAGCAAGGCACGACCGCCCCACGCTGGGAGGCGTTCTGCAGCGCCGCCCGCGCGCTGGTTGCGGAGATGATGTTCCATCTCGAAAAAGAGGAACTGACGGTCGTTCAACACCTGGGTGCCTATCTCGAACCCGGGATCGACCACGCGCTTGCGCTTCGCTATGAGACCGAAGCGCACCGGCTGACCCGCGGCGAGCACCGCGCCGATCAGGCCGCGTAAGACCCTGGCGCGCACGGTTCCAGAACCGCACCGTTCGTCCGATTTGGCTCCGCTGCGAGCCCAGCCGTAATCGTCGTCAAGCCGAACTTGATCGTCGTCAAGGATGTGCGCTTGTGCGCGGACGCAGAGTGGTGAGAGTGCGTCTGGGCAAGCAAGAAAATCGCGCATGGATGCGCGAATCCCCAGGCTTCCGGGCGCATCCTGCGGGAGTGCGGACGTGAGCAACCTTTATCGTTTGAAGCGACAGCACGCGGAGATCCGCAAGGTGATCGCGGGCGCACTGCTGACCTTGGAGGGGACCGTCGTCGTTGCCTCGAAGGCGCCCGACCTGGCGAACCAATTGGAAGAAATCGCGAGCCTCGTGACGTCGCATCTGCGGATCGAGGACAACGAAATTTATCCAATCCTGCTGCAGAGCCGGGATGCCGACATCGGCCGCACGGCGGACCTGTTTCGCTCGCAAATGGGGGGCTTGGCACAGGATTTCGCGCTCTTCGCGCAGAAATACGCCTATCCCGGCAGCATCACGGCTGGCGGTGCGGACTTCTGCAAGGAGGCGCGGGCGATGTTCGCCAAGTTGCGCGACCGGATGCAGCGCGAGGAGAGCGATCTCTATCCCCTGATGGCGCGTTCACTGCACCCGCCAGGCCGGGTGCACGCCGGCCACAACAGCTGATCATTCAGGCGGCAACTGCTAGCCCGGACGGCCGTCGATCCGCGGCTTGGTCAGGATCGGCCAGTAGTCGAACGCAAACAGCGCGTACCCCAGCGACCACAACAGTCCGGCGAGGAGGATGCCGGAGCCGGAGGGAAACAGGACCCGCACCAGCCCGCCGGCGATGACGAGGCCATAGGCCGCGACCGTCAGCCGCGGCGTGACAAGCGGGCGCCCGGCATGACCCAGCGCCGCGCGCGAGGCGACGGCAAGAATCATGATCCCGATCGCATTTGCGCTCAGTGCGTGCAGCGCGGTGGTGGAAGCGATGCCGGCGCCGAGATCGGCAAGCGCGACCAGCAAGAGGCCCAGCGGCAGCCAGACATAGCCCGCGTGCAGGATCCACACGATCGGCAGCCGGCGGGTGCGCCAGCTGTGCCAGCCCAGCATTCCGTAGAAGAGAACGCCGGCCGCGGCGAGCGCGGTGATGCCGCGGACGGGCGATGACTGGCCCACCAGATCCGCCGCCACCACCAGAACCACCAACGGCACCGCCAGCCGCTGGGCGTGTGCATTTGTGGCACAGGTGATCAGCGGCCAGCCGTTCGCCCGCAACGCATTCTGGGTGAACAGCGGCACGATACGGCCGCCGATCAGCGCGATCAGCGCCGCCAGCACCAGTGTCGCCGCCCACAAGGCGCGGCTGGGTTCGCCCAGGTGGTACCAGACGTTGAGTGCCGCCAGAGCGATCACCATCACCGGCACCGGGTAGTTGCGGGCGTTGCGCGCACCGACAATGGCGATGCCGACGACGATGGCGAGGAGCGGCAGGAACAGGAGATCGATCCAGACGAACACGCCGCTCAGCATTGCGACCCTGCCCGCGAGCCACACGAGGCCTAAGCCCGCAAGCGGCAGCCCGCGCACCGGCGGCCGGCTGGTCCAGTTCGGAACCGCCGCCAACAGGAAGCCGGCCAGCGCCGCGGCGGCGAAGCCGAACAGCATCTCGTGGCCATGCCAGGCACTGGTCAGGGGCAGCCCGCCTTCGATCGCGATCAGCCACAAGGGCATCGCCGCGCTCGCCCACAGCGCGGCGGCGAGGAAGAACAGACGGTGCCCCGAAGCGAGGAGGAT
>JBATPX010000045.1:0-1546 GCA_049291695.1 Defluviicoccus sp. | reverse complement strand
AGCTGCGCGCCTTCCTCGATTTTGCGGCGCCGCGGTTGAAATCGGGGCTGTTGCAGGGCGCAATGTGGGAACCCGGTCGTCCGGCTCAGCGGTGAAGTCGGCCCTTGGCTCTTCGCGCTCTTTGTGGGCCGAGATCGGTTCACGCATGAGATCATTCACTGACTGAACAACATTTTGCGCTCTTGACATCACCCATCGCAACATGTAGAAGATTGCGATGCTTCGCACTGGGCCTGCAGTGGGCTTCAGGCGGCGGCGATCCCCTCCCGACACTGTGGAACGACGGAATAGGGTACAGCGCACTCTTCGCCACGTTGGCAAGGGGTGCGAAACAGCCGCTCTTTCTCACAGTGAGAAAACCATTCCGCCGATCGGGGTGACGCTGTCGCGGGCGATGCGCACGGGGCGCAACGAGACCTCGAGAGCGCCACATATTGCGCTGTTGACAAATCAGCGCACAACATGTAGTATGCGTGATCATCGATTCGAGATTCGCCGCTGATGCGGTGAGGCGCACAACTGGAAGAGGTAACAGAGCATGGTTTAGGGCTTCGGAACGGTAGGCAAAAGGGACACCGGAACTTCTGCGGGCACCGCTAAAGCGTTGATATCTTGGGTCCTTCCCCGAGACTACAACCGCTGGTGGCAGTAGCCCGAAAGATCCCTAGCGAGAGCCCCGAAAACGGGGAAGCCACGGAAGCCAGCCAAGCCAAAAGCCGCCCTCTGCACTGAAAATACCCTCCACATTTCAACGCGTTAGACGATCCGAGCGGTGGATCCCGGAAGCCAATCCGGAAGCCAGCCAGGATCCAGAACCGGCATCCAGTCCTGGAGCCGGTTTTTTCATGCTCCTATTCCTGCCAAGGATGTCATCCGTGACCTCGCTTCGCTTCTGTCCCGAGCAGATCGAGCAATGGCCGATCGCGCGCTTGAAGCCGTACGAGCGCAATCCTCGGCTGCATTCTGATGATCAGGTGGCGAAGGTCGCGGCCTCGATCGCGAGTTATGGCTGGACCGTACCGCTGCTCGTCACCGGGGACGGCGAGGTGATCGCCGGCCACGGCCGGCTGCTGGCGGCCCGCCATCTTGGACTCGGCGAAGTTCCGGTCATTCGGCTGTCGCATCTGACGGCAGAGCAGGTGCGGGCCTATCGCGTCGCTGACAATCAGTTGGTTCTCGCAGGAGCCTGGGACGAGGAACTCCTGGCGGCCGAGCTGCACGCATTGAATGCCGCCGGTTTCGATCTCGACCTCACGGGTTTCGATCAGGAGGAACTCGATCGGCTGCTGGCGCCGCTCGATGACGATCAGGCCCCTCTCGGTGACGAAGCCGACGATGCGGCTCTCGACGAGACGCCGGCACCGCCGTCTGATCCCGTATCTCGGCCGGGCGATCTCTGGCTGATGGGCGAGCATCGCTTGCTGTGCGGCGATGCCACCGATCCGGCTGCCGAGTCCCAGCTGATGGCCGGCGAACAAGCGGCGCTGTTGTTCACCTCGCCGCCCTATGCCGGCCAGCGCGACTATACGACCGGCGGCGTGGGCGA
>JBATPX010000044.1:0-2129 GCA_049291695.1 Defluviicoccus sp. | reverse complement strand
TACGACGGCACCAATCATCCGTCGAAGCAGGGTGCGGCAGACAAGAACAAAGACTGGGGCACCAGCTACGGCATCACCTGGGATGACTCAAGCCAAGGTCCCGAGTTGTACGAAGGCTTCATCAAGGCCGCGATCGATCATGCCATCCTGCCCAACGCCGCCTGGTACTGTTGGCACGCGAGCCGGAGGCAGGCCATGGTCGAAGGCGTGTGGGAGAAGCACGGCGCCTTCGTCCATCAGCAGATCGTCTGGGCGAAGGACCGCGGCATCCTGACGCGCTCATACTACCTTTGGCAGCACGAGCCGTGCTTCTTCGGCTGGCTCAAGGGCAACAAGCCGCCCAGGGTGTCGGACGATTACCCAAGCACGGTGTGGCCGCTGCCGACGGTGAAGGTCGGCGAGAAGACGGATCACCCGACGTCGAAGCCGGTGGACGTGTTCGCCATCCCGATGCGCCAGCATGCGCGGCCCGGCGAGGTTTGCTACGAGCCCTTCTCGGGCTCGGGCTCGCAGATCATCGCCGGCGAGACGACCGGCCGGCGGGTGTTCGCCATCGAGATCTCGCCGCAGTACGTCGATGTCGCGGTCAAGCGCTGGCAGGCGGCGGCGGGCAAGCGCGCCAGCCTCGACGGCGACGGCCGCACGTTCGACGAGATCGCGGCCGAGCGGCTGCCGCGGGCGGCGTGATCAATTCCGCCGCGGTCTTGTGTCGCGTGAAAGAGACGCAAACGGCTTTGTGTCAAGCAAAACGGCGTTTCGCTTGACACAACCAAGCAGGCTGAGCTCGCCGGCGAGCGGCGTGATTTTCCGCGGCGTGGAATGGTTCTAAGGCGGGGCTCATATCCCCGCTTCGCGGGTTCGACTACCGCCGCCGCAACCATCGTTCGAGCCGGCAGACGCCTCCCTCCAAACCATGAGGACACACCTTGATGTTCACCTGGATCAACCGCGCTGCCTGGAACGACCTCCAGCGCCGGCTTGCCGTGTTGGAGAAGCGTGAGCCGCCCAAGGCCGATGCCGCCAAGCTTGCCGAAGCCCAGGGCTGGGTCAAGCTGGCGGCCGAGGAGCAGATGCCGTTCGCAGCCGCGGTCGCGCTCGATCGGCTGATGGCGCTGCTGGGCCACGCTTTCGGCTGGCAAATCGACTTCATCCTGGACGCTCCCGCCGCCGGCAAGACTGCCGAGGAGTTCGTGATCGAGTTGAACCAGGCGCCCGATGCCGACCAGCCCGCTTAGGCAATCCCGCCGCATGTCGTTGATCGAGGCGATCTGGAACGTCGCGGTTGGTTTCGGCTTGGCGATCGCAACGCAGATGCTCGTGTTCCCGCTGTTCGGGCTCGACGCATCGCTCCAAGAGAACCTGGCGTTGGGCGGGTTGTTCACGATCGCGTCCGTCTGCCGCTCGTACGTGCTGCGGCGGATCTTGGAGGCGATCCGGGTCGGGCGCAATCAGCGACCGAAGTTTTTCGTACGGTTTAGGCAGCTACCCAGACGCCGTAGACAAATTTGGGGCGATCCGTTGGTAGTGAGAGAGTATCTCCTCGGCATCCTTGCTTCTTTGAACAGCTTGGCTGATTTTTTGGTCGGCGTTGGAAATACTGTTTCGATACTCTGAATCGAGGCGTCGGCGCTCCTTGTTCTTATGAACGCTTTCCGCAATCGAGGCGATTAGTGGCGGTCCGATTAACGCATAACCGGCCGCGAAAGCGGCCAGCACGAAAGCGCCGCCACTATCACCCAGAATGCCCAACAATACCAGTCCAACGACAGCGCACCATCCTATCGTTCGCTGCTTATCGGCTATGCTATCGCTACTGAAATATCTAATGCTCGAATCAGAGGGTTTGATCAGGTAGCCTTTCTGTTTCTTAGCATCTGAAACGCTCATTTCATTTTGCTTCGCCACCTCTTCGATAAGCTCGCCGGCCTGCACCGCGTCGCGTTTCAATTGATCATATTTTGACACCATGGGTCCAATTTCGTAACTACTCAGGCGGCTGGCTTGCACATGATCATTGAAAGCGGTCAGCTGTGATCATCGAAAGCGGCCGGCCGTTTTCATTGAAAGCGGTCAGCCGTTTTCATGAAAGCGGCCACGCATGGGCAAGCCGGACGGCACGCGTGTTGGTT
>JBATPX010000043.1:0-1615 GCA_049291695.1 Defluviicoccus sp. | reverse complement strand
GGCGTTACCTGCTCAATGGGTTGGTGGAAAATGGTTTCTGCTGTTCTATCGACGGGTTGCTGGCTGGCCTGGCGTCGACCGGAGGAGCGATGCCATGGCGCGGTTCGCCGGAACGGTTTCGAATTCCGCAAGACGGCCCGGCCGATTTGGGCCCCTACTGTTCTCTTACAGGGAACAGCGAAAAAGTTTCCGGAGCGGCCAGGTGCAGTCGAAGGTCGGCGGCCTGAAAGCGCTCCTTAAGAGCGGCGATACGGCGGTAAACGGTGCTCCGCGCGATGCCGGCCTGCCGCGCCGCGTCCACCACCGAGCCGTCAAGAAGCCCCAGGAAACAGCCACGCAGCACCGATGGCAGCCTGTCGTAGACGCGCCAAAGCTCGATCCGGAGGTTGAGAAAATCCTCCGGATTATAGCCAATCGTCAGCATGGGACCGGTTTCTGCCCCGACGGCGTCAGGATCGCTCCCGTCGGTTCCGGCATGACGAACGATCGCGTCGAAAGAGAGCACCTCGACCCTGGCCCCTCGCTTCTCCGCCCGCGTTGCCCGCACGAGATTGATGGCGCAGTTCGCGGCCACCCGGTCGACGAAAGTGCGGAGTGAGCCGCGCCTGGCATCGAAGCGCGAGAGGCGCCAATGCAGATGCAGCATCAGTTCCTGTTCAGCGTCCTCAATCTCGATGCTGGCATCGGCGGCGCGAACGCGTTCCGCATGATGGCGAACACAACGGACGATCTTGGGATCGATCCCGGGGTAGTGGTTTGCCGAAGCCATCTGCTTCTCCCTCGCGGTGTCATCGCGGAGAAGACTGCCGCTTCCGGCCTCGGAAGTTCAGGACAGCGGAAAAAATCTTCGGACAGGGGTGCTCGGGCCGATCCGGCCAAGGCATTGAAAACGCGCGATTTCGGTGGAGGCGAGGAAGGCGCGTTCGGACAGTCGAAAGAATCTTCGGACAGCACACCCGTTTTTCGGACAGCTGGCCCGCTTAACGCGCCGTCGCGGCCAGCACGACGGTGCGCGGATTCAAGCGATACCCCTTTGCACCCTTGAGCGTGCCGGTTCGCGAGACGGTCTCGATGACGTCATTGGCGCCGATCGCCTTGCCGGTGTCGCGGCGAATGGCAGTGGTGATCTGGTCGCGAATGCGGTCAAGGGTCCGACGGATGCTCTCGGCGTCCCGCGCTTCGGTTTCGCCTTCTTCAAGACGATCAGCCAGTTCCTCTACCGACAGGGCGCAAACATCGCCGTCGCCCGCCAGGTCGTCAGCGAACTGCTGGACAAGAGCCCGAAGAATGCGGCATGCCGACGATCGCGAGGCGTCCACGATCAGCCGGTCATCGACCCAGAAACCAGTGGGATGCGCCTGGACCGCAAATCGCCGCCGGCGCGAGCTCCGAGCCGCCGGCGTACCAACCAGCAGCGCACCGGTCGCAAGAATCGCGACATCGAAATTGGCCACGGTCGAGGTGGCTGACGTGGCCGCGTCCGTCAGCTGGTCGGTGAGACACACCTTGCCGGTCAGGATGTCGGCAAGTTCGACATGGCGGATCCCGGCGTCGCCCAGCAGCCGGGAGGGGGTGTCCGGTTCGATTGTCACATAGACGCACGGCTGCGCGATCG
>JBATPX010000042.1:0-2852 GCA_049291695.1 Defluviicoccus sp. | reverse complement strand
GCACGTCGAACTCGAAGTCGGCGCTGATGACGGCGCCATTGGCCGGCGCAGACGTGAACGTCACCAGGCCGGTGGCGGTGTCGACGCTCCAGCCGGACGGCTGCGGTGTGCCGTTGAGGGAGATCTTTGTCGTGCCGGCGACCAGCTTGGTGATGAGGCGGGCGTCTTCTTCGGCGCCGCTGACATAGCGCTTGACGAGCTGGAACGTCGTCCGCGCGCCGTCGCCGGTGCCCAGCACCTGCGAAGAAGCGCGGTAGTCGGACCAGTCCTTGAAGCGGAAGCCCTGCGCGCGGCCACCGCGGGCACGAAAAAACGCGATGATCGCTTCCGCTTGCGCCCGGGTCTTGATGCCGGTCGACGCATCGAAGCGCAGCCGCGCCGCCGCCCAGTTGCGGTTGCGCTGTTCGGCTCCCGATCGCACGGTAATGACCGTGGTCGAGAACTCAGGGCCCGCCGTCGCACCGTAGCTGATCTCCGGCGGGAAGCGGACTTCCGCAAAGCTGGTCATGAGCGGGGGGATCTTAAGTGTTGCGATGCTTGGCGCGGGCGAGACGAACCGCGAGTTCGCCGGCAAGCTGGTTCTCGGATTTGCGAAAGCTCTCGGCGTCGCGGGCGTTGACGGTCATAAACCGACATCGGAGCGCGGCTCTCAAACCGATAGCGTGACCTGCCAGCCGGTTTAGGGCTCGGCCCGCATTGGCGGGTTAGGCTTTGCCTTGAACCCGCCAATGCTACGCGGTCTAGTACAGCTGTGCGCCACGCTGAGTTGCCCCTGTTCTAGTCCTTTGGTTCTCAAGCGAAGCGATTAAGTCGCGGATGAACTTCATCAAGCGTGGGAGTTCTGAGTTCAGTTGCTGAGAAGAGGTTGCATGCAGCAGCCAGGGGTCAACGGAGTCGTAGAACTCCTCCTCTGTTCTTGGCATGACATCGCAAAAGTAGTCTATCATTTTACGCCGCAGAAGACCTTCAGACCTAGAACGAGCGTTATAGGCATAACGGGGCACCAGATGTTTTTCTCTATACGATATAAGTGCGTAGCGAAGAGTTTTGAACGGCATTTAAATCTCTCCTTTTCTAGAACCGCTTGATTCGCGCAGTGCGGTGCATCGCGGTAATCACAGTATCGTTTTTGACGATTATGGATACATTGAGCATATCCTCTAGTCGGCTTAGAATCTGTGCACCCCATTGTTGCTTGAGGGCATGCTTGGCTCTTTTGCCAAAAAATATCATTTCGGCTCCATCAAGACTTGGAACGCGGTCACCACTGGCCAATAGGGCTTCAACAATGAAAGGAGAGATGGACCTCTGTTGGCATCTTTTCTTTGCGTGCTTCGTAACACTCGCTGAAATGTTGTCGTGATTCATCAGCTTATCCTTTCTCTAACTGTCATTTCTGGACGACGTTCTGGTAAAACGGAGATGCGCCTTTTTCTCTGGCGACAACGTTTGACAACCAGAGACGGAGCGGCGGTCACCAGCTGGGAGAGGCTAACTTCCCCTCGCACTGCCGTTTGGGGCGTTGCTCGCGACTACCCCATCTTGGAGCGGATCACCGATGTGGGTTCCAGCGCTCTTGACGCTGTTAACTCAGCCGAACCCGAACTTGCTAGGCGACCGGAGGGCCAAGGACTGGGTCGGCATGAGAGGCAAGAAGCCTACCGTTGGGGCTGGCGAACCCCTCCGAGCTGGACTCACACGCCCAACTGGAAATCCTGCTGCTGACGCATCTGCCCCGACCAATTTCGCGGATCGTGCAAACGGCGGGAAGCGCGCTTCGCGGCAGCTATTGGGGAGGCATCGCGCATCCGCAGAGGATGCCTTCGATGACCGTGCCCTTTAATCAGCTTCGTCACGTCTCCCGTCTTGTTTCGGGAAGGTGACTACTTACTGATTCGGGGGGTGACTACTTGATTGAGACTGCAGCTCACTATCGGAGCACGTCCGAAATGCCGACAATCTCGCTCCTAGCCGCCATTTTCGTGACTCAACGCCTCTGATCAGGCGTCTTTATGTTGGATCTCGTGAACCAACAGCGGCAACCGGTTGGTCCGGCTTACTGCTTTATGTTGGAAAGGGGGTTACAGTCGGCTCTTCTTATAAACCACGCCGGAACCGACTGTCCAAAACCCTTTAAGCGGCAGAACATTGGACGGATAGTCTACGGATAGTCTAAGGTGAGCCTCAGACACGCGCACGCGCCCTCGTGAAGACACACCTCCCCCTTTGCAACTCCATTAAGAGCTGCACTAACTATCCTCCCCCCAGCGCGCGCTAAGTCGGGCGGTAGCAGTTCACCGTCAATTTGTCAAGCTCGCGTAGCTCGTAGCCCTCAGGGCGGGTTCAAGTCGAAGTCTAACCCGCCTCGTCGAAGGTCGCGGCCTTTGCCAAACCCTCGGTGATAGTGCGGCTGCAAGGGCGGTGGCGGCGGACGACAGATCGCTGCCGAACACCGTCGCCAGATCCTGCGCCAACGACAGCGCCCGGGTGAACGTGTCGCCCGAGACCGAACGAAAGGTGGCCAGCACCGAAGCCGCGTCCTGCACCGCCTCAGCGGTGACCAGCGTCGAGGCTTCCATCGTTGAAGCGAACGCGCCGATCTCGCTCGCCGTCAGGCCCGAAGCATGCCCGGTGGCCTTGAGCACCGCTTCAAGGCGACGGTACGAGCGCTCGGCCTCGGCCGCTTCCTGGAAACTGCGCGTCAGCGTCAGGCCGACACCGGCAAGGGCGGCCGCCGCGGCAAGTCCCGCAGGCCCGATGCGCGACAAGCCTGCACCCAAAGGCCCCAGTCGGCCAGCCATGCTCTCAAGGTTGCCGCGCACCTCGCCCGCGACACCGTCCAGGGCCTGGAG
>JBATPX010000041.1:0-4832 GCA_049291695.1 Defluviicoccus sp. | reverse complement strand
GCGTAGCCGGCATTCGCCTGCACCGAGAGCTTGGCCTTGACCCAGGCCGCGTCATCGAAGGCCTCGCTGTAGGTCAGCAGGTTGTGCGCCGGCATCAGGGTGACGGCGTTCGCGCTGGCATCGACGCGGCGGAGCTTCGCCTCAAAGCCCAGCGGCACATTGGCCAAAAGCGGCAGGCTGGCAATGATCGCGCCTGCGGTGGCGTCGCAGCGGTAGAGGGCACCGGCGATGGTGGGCGAGAGGGCAAAGCTGGCCGTGCGGGTGAAGATCTCGGACGCCGCCGAGGAGGGGTAGGTCGCCCACGCCGTGCCGGTCCAGACGATCAGCGCGCCCTCGTCCTTGAGCCACAGCCGAAAACCCTCTGCGACGCTGCGGAAGGCCCAGGCGCCGCCGATCCACTGCGCCAGCGTGTTGCCATGTCCGCTCCAGGCGCCGGTTGGATTGACGCCGACGAGATAGAGCGCCCCCTCGATAGGATCGCTCGGTGGCACTGAGAGCGCGCGCGTGTCGACAGCGGCCTGCACCCGCGTCCAATGCGATGGCAGATACTGCGCCGCCGGCTGCAGGTATTCCGATCGCGAGCCCAGCCAGCGGGCCTGGTCGAGCACCCTGACGTCGGTGTTGCAGCCGACGCACAGCGCGTTGCCGACCCGCCGGAGGCCGTGCAGTGCGCCGGCCAGAGGGTGGATTTGCCTCCGCCGGGGGCGGTTTCAGGTTCAATCTCTCCTGCGGGTCTTGCCGCGGCTGTGCTATCCTTCTCTGAAAAGGGGAAGGAACGAAAATGGCGGGATGCGCCGAACGGCGGTGCGCATTCGTGCTGGCTATGGTGCTGGGACTGCTCGTCGCCGGCACGGCGGCGGCAGAGGCGGCGGAGGGCAAGCAGGAGTGGGAAGAGCTCAACAAGCGCACGGTTCAAACTTATCAGAGTGGCGACTACAAGGGCGCTTTAGACCTAGCTGAAAAGGCGTACGCGCTGGCCCGTCGGACCTTCGGGAAGCGCGATGAGCGAACGCTGACCAGCCTCAACAACCTGGCCGGGCTCTACAAGGCCCAGGGCCGCTATGGCGAGGCGGAGCCGCTCTACAAGGAGGCGCTGCAGGCAAGCCGCGAGGTGCTGGGGGCCCGCCATCCAAACACGCTGAGCAGCCTCAACAACCTGGCCATGCTCTACGATTCCCAGGGCCGCTATGGCGAGGCGGAGGCGCTCTTCAAGGAGGCGCTGCAGGCACGCCGCGAGGTGCTCGGGCCGCGCCATCCAAACACGCTGAGCAGCCTCAACAACCTGGCCATGCTCTACCAGGCCCAGGGCCGCTATGGCGAGGCGGAGCCGCTCTACAAGGAGGCGCTGCAGGCACGCCGCGAGGTGCTCGGGCCCCGCCATCCAAATACGCTCATCAGCCTCAACAACCTGGCCGCGCTCTACGAATCCCAGGGCCGCTATGGCGAGGCGGAGCCGCTCTACAAGGAGGCGCTGCAGGCACGCCGCGAGATGCTGGGGCCCCGCCATCCAGATACGCTCATCAGCCTCAACAACCTGGCCGAGCTCTACGAATCCCAGGGCCGCTACGGCGAGGCGGAGCCGCCCTACAAGGAGGCGCTGCAGGCACACCGCGAGGTGCTGGGGGCCCGCCATCCAAATACGCTGACCAGCCTCAACAACCTGGCCGGGCTCTACAAGGCCCAGGGCCGCTATGGCGAGGCGGAGCCGCTCTACAAGGAGGCGCTGCAGGGACGCCGCGAGGTGCTCGGGCCCCGCCATCCAGGTACGCTCAGGAGCCTCAACAACCTGGCCGGGCTCTACTGGGCCCAGGGCCGCTATGGCGAGGCGGAGCCGCTCTTCAAGGAGGCTCTGCAGGCATGCCGCGAGGTGCTGGGGGCCCGCCATCCGCAAACGCTGACCAGCCTCGACAACCTGGCCGGGCTCTACTGGGCCCAGGGCCGCTATGGCGAGGCGGAGCCGCTCTACAAGGAGGCGCTGCAGGCACACCGCGAGGTGCTGGGGCCCCGCCATCCAGATACGCTGACCAGCCTCATCGGCCTGGCCGCGCTCTACGATTCCCAGGGCCGCTATGGCGAGGCGGAGCCGCTCTACTCCGACGCGCTGCAGGCAAGCCGCGATGTGCTGGGGGCCCGGCATCCGAATACGCTGACAAGCCTCAACAACCTCGCCGCGCTCTACGATTCCCAGGGCCGCTATGGCGAGGCGGAGCCGCTCTACAGGGAGGCGCTGCAGGGATACCGCGAGGTGCTCGGGCCCCGCCATCCGCAAACGCTGACAAGCCAGATCAACATGGTGGTGCTCCTGGTCAATCAGGGCCGGCGAGAGCAGGCGACGCGGACGTTGCAGGCGATGGAGCCGAACCTCCTGGACTGGATCGGCCAGGAACTCTACGCGACCGAAGGCGGTGCCGTCCGGCGGCAGCTGGTTTCCTCGCAGTCGGACTTCCAGGATGTGGTGCTGACGCTGGCGACGGCCGATGGCAGCGCCGATGCCCGCCGGCTGGCCGGCACCCTTATGCTGCGCTTTAAGGGGCTGCAGGGCGAGGAGGAGGCGTATCTTGCCCGGCTGGCGCGGCGGTCGCAGGACCCGCGGGTGCAGAAATTGGCGGCCGAGGTCGGCGATCTGCGCACGCGGCTGGCCGCCGCCGCCCGCGGCGGCACGCCCGAAGACTTTCATCGGGAGCTGCAGGCGCTGGAGGCGAAGCAGCTCGCCCTGGGCCAGGTCAGCAGCGACTACAAGGACCACCTGCGGGTGCGTACCGCCAACCTCGACGATGTCCGCGCCGCGCTGCCGGTTGGATCGCTGCTGATCGAGTTCCGTCAGTTTAGCCCGATGGACTTCCGCAGTGGCAAGTTGGGCGAGCCGCGGCTGGCGGCACTCTTGCTTGCCGGCTTCGATGAGCCGATGCTGGCGGACTTGGGCGCCGTCGCCGGGCTCACCGAGCCAGTCGCGGCACTGCTGGCGCCGACGGCAGGGACGCAAGGCGACCGGGCGGCGGCCGATTTGTACCGGCGGCTGTTCGCGCCATTCGAGGCGAAACTGGCCGCGGCGAAGCGGGTCTACCTCGCCGCCGACGGCGTCCTGCACCTGGTGCCGTTCGGCCGCCTCAGGCTCGCCGACGGCCACTATTGGGAGGAGCGCCAAGAGGTGCGGCTGCTCGCCACCGGCCGCGACCTCCTCCGCCCCGATCCGGACCGGCCGGCGAAGGGCTTGCTGGCGCTCGGCGGGATTGACTTCGGGGCCACCGTGGTGACCGCTTCGAGGGCGGCGCAGCCCGAGGGCGTCTTCCTCGCCGCAGTCAAGCGCACGCGAGAGAGCGTCGGCAGCTTCAAGGCGCTGCCGGCGAGCGGCGAGGAGGCGAGCAAGGTCAAGGACACCTACCGGCTTCTGCGCAAGAACGAGCCGGCCGAGGCGTGGACGGGGGCCGCCGCCGGCGAGGCGCGGCTCAAGGATCTGGCGCCGCCGCCCAGGGTGCTGCACCTCGCCACCCACGGCTTCTACCAGGCGGGCGAGGACGAGGCGGCGGAGCCAATGCTGCTCTCGGGCGTGGCGCTTGCCGGCGCTAACCGCACGCTGGCAGGCGAGCGCGAGGATGGCGTGCTGTTCGCGCTCGAGGCTCAGGGTCTTGAACCTCGAGGGCAGTGAGCTCGTGGTGCTGTCGGCCTGCGATACTGCCAGAGGCAGCCTCGACTACTCGGAGGGCGTCTACGGCCTGGTCCGGGCCTTGCGCACCGCCGGTGCCCGCAACGTGCTGGTTACGCTGTGGCCGGTCAACGACGGCGAGGCCCGCGATTTCATGGTCGATTTCTACAAGCGCTGGCTGAGCCAGGCGGGGCGCAGCGATCCCGCCCGGGCGCTGCGCGAGACCCGGCTCGCTTGGCTCGGCGGCCCCGATCCCGCCCGGCGCGAGCCGCGTGCGTGGGCGCCCTACGTGCTAGTGGAGTGAGGCGGATGCGCTGGCGCGCGGCGATGGCCCTTTTGGTGCTCCTGGTAACGGCTGGCCCCGGTGCCGTGGCGGAAGACTGCTTCTGCCTGGTGCATGGGATCTCCGGCGCGGTGCTGCGCGGCTGCGAGGCCTTCAAGGCGCCGACCGATTACCATTGGACGGCGGTCTGCACCGAGCGGGAAACGGGGAAGAAATCCGAGCAAACGATCACCCCTGAGTGGCGGCGGATCGAGGCGGGCGCCGACCGCTGCGATCCGTGCCGGCCTGCCCTCCGCGACACGGGGCCCGAACCACCGCGCGGCGATGAGAAGCCTGCGCCTGCGACCGGGCCACGGTCATGAGCGCGGCCGGCGACAGTGCTCGGTCACTCTCGCTGGCCGAACTACTCGCGGAGGCCGGCGTCGTCGTCGGCCTAGCCGTCGCGTGGCTGTACGCCGCCGGCCGGGCCTACGCCTACCAATACTTTGATCGCTTCGGCATTCCGCTCTTGATGGTCGAGATCGGCCGGGAGGATTACGTCCTCTACGGGAGTGTGGTGCTGCGCTGGTTCTGGGGGTGGGCCTTGGCCGGCGGTGGCGCGCTGATCGTCATCGTCGGGCTGTGGCGTTGGATCGGTTCGCTGTTCGGCCGGCTGGCGCTGCCCCTTAGCATCGCGGCGGTGGCAGCGCTGTTCTGGCTCGGCCATGCTGCCGGCGTCGCCGCCGCGCATCGCCAGTTCATGGATCTGCGAGCGGGCGACTATGCGCCCTTCCGCCGGATCCAGCTGTGGCTCAAGGCCGAGGCGCCGCTGCCGACGGGAGCCCCAGCCGTGGCCGATCTCGCCGGCGGCTGCCACCGCCTGCTGCTTTCCAGTGGCGGGCGGCTGTTCTTGCTGCGCCCGTACCG
>JBATPX010000040.1:0-53278 GCA_049291695.1 Defluviicoccus sp. | reverse complement strand
GATGGATGGTGCTGCTGATCGCGATCACGGCGCTTACTTCGCGCAGTTCGGCCATCCGCCGGCGGAACAGGCCGCACATGCTGGCGAGCCGGCTGGGGCGGTTGAGTTCACCCTCGATCAGCGTCGTCATCACCGTCGGCATGCCCGCCGCATGCGCGCATACGGCCGGTGTCAGCGCGTCGGCGTGGATGCCGATGCCGTGGAAGACATCGTAGCGGTTGGCATTTTGCTGCAGCCAAGCGCGCGCACGGGCAATGAAGTATGCCCTTGCCGCCAAACCCCGCAGGTCGTTGAGCAGCGCCGCGTGCGGTGCGCCGCCGCCGTTGCGCACGAAATCGGCCGGCCGCCACAGGCTGGTGACCAGATGCTGCTCGTCGAACACCTCCGGGTGCAGCGGCTGCTCCGGCCGGCCGTGGGCCAGGACAAGCCGCGTCGTCGAGGGATCGCGGTTCTGGTAGAGGCGAAAGGCCGCAATCGCCGGGCCGCCGTAGAACGCGGTCGATGCCCCCTTTGAGGACCAGAGAAGAATGTTGAGCTTGTCCATCGTGGTGCGTTGTCCGTCCATCTATCTCTCAACACTCTCGCGGAAACGACCGGCCGGCCCCGGAGCCAGCCTCAAGCCTGCTCGCGTTTTTCGAACCGCTTGTACACCGCCATCGCCGTTCCTGCTGTGAACATCGTCACGACTGTTGCCGCCGCAACACTTACACGGCTTCGGCGTGGGCGAGGAGTTCGCGCGCCTCTTCAAGCTCCTGCTGGCGCGCCCACATCGCCGTGTAGCGGCCGCCGCGAGCGAGGAGATCGAGGTGGCGGCCCCGCTCCACCACTTCGCCCCGGTCGAGCACCAGGATCTCGTCGGCATCCACGACCGTCGAGAGCCGATGGGCGATGACGATCGTCGTCCGACCGCTGGACACCATGCGCAGGCTGGCCTGGATTTCCTTCTCGGTGTGGGTGTCGAGCGCCGAGGTCGCCTCGTCGAAGATGAGGATGCGCGGGTTCTTGAGGATGGTGCGCGCGATTGCGACCCGTTGCTTCTCACCGCCTGAGAGTTTGAGCCCGCGCTCGCCAACCTGGGTCTGGTACCCGTTCGGCAGCGAGGCGATGAAATCGTCGATTCGCGCCAGCCGCGCCGCTTCGACGATCTCGGCCTCGGTCGCGCCCGGCCGGCCATAGGCAATGTTGTAGTGGATGGTGTCGTTGAACAGCACTGTGTCCTGCGGCACGACGCCGATGACCCGGCGCAGCGTCTCTTGTGTTACGGCGCGGATGTCCTGGCCGTCGATCAGGATCCGCCCGCCGCTCACGTCATAGAAGCGGTAGAGCAGCCGGGCGATGGTCGACTTGCCGGCGCCGCTCGGGCCCACCACCGCAACCGTGTGGCCGGCAGCGGCTTCGAAACTGACCGAGGTCAACACCGGCCGGCGCGCGTCGTATGCGAACGACACCCGATCGAAGACGACGTCGCCGCCGTTCAAGGCGATGGCCGGCGCCCCCGGCGCATCGGCGATTTCCGCTGGCTCGCGGATCAGCGCGAACATGTGTTCCATGTCGGTCAGCGCTTGGCGGATCTCGCGGTAGACGAAGCCGAGGAAGTTGAGCGGCAGGTAGAGCTGGATCAGATACGTATTGACCATGACGAAATCGCCAATCGTCATTGTGCCGCGGCCGACGCCATCGCCCGCCATCAGCATCAGAACGATCAGGCCGATGGCGACGATCCCGCCCTGGCCGATGTTGAGCATGCTCAGGCTCACCTTGCTGCGCACGGCGGCCACTTCGTAGCTGGCAAGCGCGGTCGAAAAGCGGCGCTCCTCGTGCGCCTCGTTGCCGAAATACTTGACCGTCTCGTAATTGAGCAGCGAATCGATGGCCTTGGTGTGCGCCTCGGCATCGGTCTCGTTCATGAGCCGGCGAAACTTGGTCCGCCATTCGGTGACCGCGACCGTAAACAGGATGTAGGCGCCGATGCAGGCGAAAATGACGAGCGCAAAAGGCGGGCCGAACAGCCACCACAGGATGCCGGCGACGAGGAGGATCTCGACCAGCGTCGGCAGGATGTTGAACAGCATGAAGTTGAGCAGAAACTCGATGCCGCGCGAGCCGCGCTCAATCGCCCGGCTGACCGCGCCCGTGCGGCGGTCGAGGTGAAAGCGCAGGCTCAAGGCGTGCAGGTGGGCGAAGGTCTTGATGCCGGCTTCCCGCACCGCCCGCTGCGCGACCTTGGCGAAGACCGCGTCACGCAGTTCGCCGAACGTCTGCGCGAGGACGCGGGCAAGGCCATAGGCGATGATGAACGCCACCGGCACCACGACGACACTCGCCGGCTGGCTCAGTGCGTCGACCACGTGCTTGAAGAACACCGGCACCACGACGTTGGTCGCCTTGGCCCCGATCAGGAAAACGATGGCGGCGAGAACGCGGGCGCGGATGCCGGACTCCCCCGCCGGCCACAGATAAGGCAGGAGCGTGCCGATCGTCGCGAGATCGGCACGCCGGTCGCGCCCGGCCTGGGGAGCGGCAGCATCGGAGGTTCGGCTGGGCAGGCGATGTCTCACGGGCGTGGTGGTCCTTTGCATGCAGGCTTCACCATGCCCACCTAGTGCCGGGGGCTCAACCGTCAAGGTGAGGGATGAGAGCGATGGGACATGGAGTGAGCCGGCGCCAGCTGGTGCAGGGACTGGCAGCAGGGGTTCCGCTTGCGGCGATCCTGAGCGATCCGGCGCTGGCGCAGGCGGTCGCGGCGGCGCTCACGACGGTGACGGGGACGACACCCTCTGGCCGCACGGTGCAGGCAAGCCTTGCCGTGCCGGCGCAGCTGCCGGCACCAGCGGTGGTGCTGATCCACGAGTTCTGGGGACTGAACGACCAGATCCGCGCCGTCGCGGGCGAGTTCGCGCGCGAGGGGCTGTTGGCGCTCGCAATCGACCTTTACGGCGGAGCGGCGGCAAGCGAGCGCGAGGCTGCGAAAAAGCTGATGGAGGCGGTCGATCCGGCCGCCGCGACCGAAACGCTCGCGTTCTGGATCCGCTGGCTGAAGGCGCACAAGGATGCCACCGGCAAGGTAGCAACACTTGGCTGGTGTTTCGGCGGCGGATGGTCGCTCAACGCCTCGATCGCTGAACCGGTGGATGCCACCGTCATCTACTACGGCCGCGTCGACCGCCCGGCCGAGCAGTTGGCGCGCCTCAAGGGCCCCGTGCTTGGCCACTTCGCCAGCCGCGATGCCTGGATCAATGCGGAGATGGTGGGCGGGTTCGAAAAGGCGATGGCGGCCGCCGGCAAGCGCCTGACGGTTCATTGGTACGACGCCGATCATGCGTTCGCCAACCCGACTGGCGCTCGCTATGACGCCGAGGACGCCAAGCTCGCTTGGGAGCGGACGCGCACCTTCCTCAAGGAGACGCTGGGCGGCTGAGACGCCGCGCGCGGGCGCGCGGAGCGCCTCCGCGTCAGGCCGGCTGACGGATGAGTTCGATCACCCGGTCCGGTACGCCGGCAATGGCGACGCCGATGCGCTCCTCGGACCGCCAGGCAACATGCCCTTCCAGCCGGCCGAGGCCGAAGAGGCGCAGCGTGAATGGCGAGTCGGGCTTGAGCGCAGGGTCAACATGCACGTGCACGCCTGCAATCGAAATGTTGCGGATCTGGCCGTTGAGAACGAAGCGCTCGAAGGCAGCCGGGGTCTGCGCGTGAGCGTTGTCTGCCGCGCTGCTGGCCATTGGCTGCCGGCGGCGGTGCCAGAACGTCCGTGCCTCTGTCTGCTGTTGCATCGCCCGTGATCCTCAGAACGTCGAGCTCTCTTCTCACAAGCGGCCAGTCTAGCAGGCGAGCGAAAACCGAACGGTGAACTGCGTCACATCAGCGGCGTTTTTTCGCCGCGGGGCGGTCAGGTGGCGAGGATGGAGCTGACCTTCGGCAGGGCGGCATCGAGCGCGGTGGGGGTAAGCGGCAGCCCCATCGCGACGGCGACCAGGAGCAGGCGCTGCTCGCCGACGGTGAACAGCCGGCACAACGCTTCCGTGTTGGTCTCATCGTGCATGACGATCGAGAGCGGCGCCGGCGCGTCGTTCCGGCTCAAGCGTTCGGCGAACACGACCAGGAGTGAGGAGAGCGCCGCCAGCCGTTCGAGATCGCGCGCGCGGGTGCTGGCAGCGAGCGGCAGGCCTTCGTCGTTGATCAGAGCCACGGTCTCGAAGTGGCCGGCATCGGCAATGCGGTCGAGGAGGTTGGTGAGCTCGCTGCGCTGGCCGACCGGCACCGGCAGGTTCGACAGATCGAACGCGAGCTGCTCGCGATGGGCGAGCGGCTTCAAAACCTGTTGCACCATCGTTCGCAGGCTTTCGACCTCGGTGTCGCGGTGCAGGAGCGGTTCGACGATCCGCTGCAGCGCGTCGCCTTGGCGCATCAGCGCCTCGCTCATCCGGCCGAGCGCCTCGCGCAGGGCCTTCGATTCCGCTCGGTCGTCCTCGCGGGTGACGAGGCTGCGCAGGTTCTGCAGTTCGTAGGTTTGGCGCAGCCCCTGCTCGCGCAGCTTATCACGCGCGCTGACGCCGCGGTGCGAGCCCAGGAAGTAGCCTGCGCACAGCAACGCCGCCGCAGATCCGAGGCCGATGGTTGCCGTCAGTAACATAGTCCCCTGCCTGCCTTGTCCTCTGTCACGACGCGTGGTTGGTGGTCGCCGGCGCGCATTCGGGGAAGCCGTCGATGCGCATGACGACACGGCGGTTGCGCTCGCCCGCCGGTGAGCCCGCGACCGCGGGCTGTTGACCGAGCGCGCGCGTGCTGATGCGCCAACTGGGAATGCCGCTTTTCAGCAGCATGTCGGCGACCGCTTTCGCCCGGCGGTGGCTGAACAGGAGGTTGAACTCCTCATCGCCGGTCGCGTCGGTGTACCCGTCGAGGCGGATTTTGGCATTCGGATGCTTGTTCGACCACTCCTTCAGCCGGGATGCCAGCGCATCGTACGCGGACGCCTTGAAGCCGCTGCTGCCGTGCGCAAAAGTAACGCCGAATACCGGCGCGCACTCCTCCACACCCGGCGCCAGGGCCGGCGGCAGGGTCTGCGGCAAAGTCTGCGGCAAAGTCTGCGGCAGTGCTACGGGCGACGCTGCCGCGGGCACATCCTTCCCCCCGATGCGCCGCCAAGCCTCCGCTGCCAGCTTGAGATTGCCGTTGCCGTCGGCTGGCGCGGTGCGGCTGGCCGCCAGCGCACTGGGGTCGCCAGGACCGGAAGCCACCGGCATGCCGGGGCTGGCGCGGCTCGCAACCTCGGCGACGAAGCCAGGCAAGCGAAAGGCGCTGCCGTCGACCGGCGTCGCGATCCTGAGCGCTGCTTCAACGCCGCCCGCGATCCCCACCAGCGCCAGCGCGACAGCAAGCCAGACCGGCGTTCGTTCGCCCGTCACCCGATGCTTTTTCACCCGCCGCTTCCCTCTCTCACGCTGCCGTTCAAGCCACGGCGGTGCCGCCCGGCTCTGGCGGCTGCGGCAGCTGAAACAGACCGATGATACGGTCGATGCCGCATTCCAGGCCGGCGCACCAATCGATGAAGCGGCTCACCATCTCGGGGCCCTTGAACAGCGCGCCATGCTGGGGAGCAATGATCTCGATGTCGAGAGTGCGGACCATTGCCGCCCACGCCCGCATCACCGCGTTCGAGGCCATGTAGCGGCGGTGAAAGCCTTCCATGTACTGCACGTGATGGTCGAAATCCGACACGAACGTGTATTCGGCGCCGAGCGAGGCGCCGAGATCGCCGGAGTAGAGGATCTTCGCGACCGGATCGTAGACCTGGAAATTGCCGACGCTGTGCAGGAAATGCGCCGGCAGCACCGTCAAAGGAACGCCGGCCAGCTCGATTGTCATCCCCTGGTCCGGGATCGGCCGCAGGCGGTCGGCGACCAGATGGTCGAGGCCGAAGTGCGGCACGAACCGCAGCCACAGCTTGGAAATGTAGGCTTCGGCATCGGTCGTCATCAGCCAGCCGTTGATGGCGGCGACGATGTCCGGGTCCTGGTGCGACAGGAAGATGAACTCGAGATTGCCGCCGCGCAGCACCGCGAACGTCGCCGCCAGCACCTTGCTGTAGACCTTGTGCCCGCCGGGATCGAGCAGCATGCCGGCGGTCCCATGGACAATGATGTGCTGGTTCGACTGAACGGCGAGACCGCCGAGGCCGAAATCCTCAAGGAGGATGTTCTTGTGTGTCCCGTCGTCGTAGAGAACGGTATTCGGCATTGTTCTTATGCTCCCGTCCTGCTTTGTGGCGGCGGCTTCGGGATCCGTGTCGTCGCCGCGCGCAGCGAGGTCATTCAGGTGTCTCTATCGCGAAAAACACGCGGATGGCCGTGCCGTTCTTGCGCCTCGCGATGAGAGGTCCCGATATGCCGCACCGCGTTCGCTCGCCTTGCGACGAGAGCTAAAGAATTCGCTGGATCGCCCGAACGGTTTCCCGCATGTCGAAAAAGATCAGGCCTAGCTTGGCGTTCTCGTTGGCGACGACGAGCAGCAGTGTGCCGCGGCCGGCGCTGACCATGACCGCATAGCCCTGATCACCGCGGACGACGACCTCCATGACATCGCCGCGGCCCAGTTCGACCGCTGCCCGCGTGCCAAGGTTCAACAGCGTCGCCGTCATGCCGGCCACGCGCGTCTCGTCAAGGTCCTGGCGCAGTGCGCTTGCGATCATCAGTCCATCTTCGGAGATCAGCGCGCTGGCCTCGACGTCGGGGGAACCGCTCTGCAACGACCGCAAGACCTTGTTGAGGCTCTCTGTCCGGTTCATGTGCAGCACTTTGTCGGCGTTTTCGCGCACCATCTGCGTCCTTCTCCTCACACCGGTGCCGTCGAACCGGCCAGGATGCCGCACAGGCATCGTGGAAGGTGGCCGCATCAGGGTCCCTTGGCCAGCGGCGGCGGTTATTCCTCTTTCTAAACAATATAAATGCAAATTCAAAGACTTTCACAGATCGACACCAAGCAGTCAGCAGCCGATCCGTCGCCCTGACACGCAAATGTCAAACAAGGACCACCGCTGCCGGCCTGCGTCCCCTGGCGACATTCTTTTGCTTTCCCAGCACAGCGGCTAACACGCTGACGTGACGAAGAAAAATGAAATTGTTGAGGTCATTGCGAGAAATGACCGAAGCCGCCGAGCGGCATCCGGACTAACCGCCCCATTTGGGGGTATTTGCCGCAGAGGTAATTTCGTCTCGCTTTCGGCCAAGCCGAGGCGGCGTTCGTCGGTCGCGCCGTGCCGTTTCCTTGGCCGAGGACAGGAAAGCGCTGCGTGCGCCGGCGCCGGCAGTGGCCGCCCCGGCACCCGCACGGCCCCCTCTCCCCATCTTCCAGCCTTGACGCGGCGGGCAAGGGCGGCAACTCTTCTTCTCGGTCGGGCGCCGCCGGCGGGCGGCGACGAACACGGCAGGGAGGAAACAAGATGGACACGACGACGGGCGAGTTCGCCGCCGGCACGGGCGTTGACGGCACGGGCGTCGAGAGCACGGGCGTTGACAGCAGAATCGTGCGCTTCTTCGACCTTGAGGCCTTGCTCGAGCTGCTTGAGAACGCGTGCATCGTTTTTCGTCGGTGGGAGGGCGATGCCGATCGCACCTTTTCCCGTTTCGTGCGCGAGCGGCTGCCAGCGGCCCTGTTGCGCTTGTCGGCCGCCGAGAAACCGCATGCGCGTGGAAAGCTCGAGCGCTGGTGGGCAGCGCAGGAGCGCGAGAACCAGCTCGAAAGTGTCATCGCCTCCATCCGCGCCCTGCCGATCCCGCCGGTCGCCTGGATCGACAGCTGGTACCTGCAGGCCGACCAGGATCCGCTGCTCTGGCGGCTGCAGGAGACAGCGGGTCAGGTCATCGGCATCAGTTCGACGATTGCGGCGCTGAACGCAGCGTTGCAGCCGCGGCCGGCGGAAACGGTGATCGTCGCTGCCGTCGATTACGGCCAGGGCGCGGCGGCCGAAATCGGCGATGGCTGCGCCGACAGGGGCATGGCGAGCGCCCTCAGCGGCGACCCGACGCTGGCCTACGAACGCGAAGTGCGCGCAATTTTGAGCGTCGGTGAGGCCGAGGCGCCTTCGGCTGAGCATGCGGTCGCGGTCACCCCGGCGCAGCTCGTGCAGTGCGTCTGGCTGTCGCCGGCCTCAACCGATCGCAGGCTCGCCCTGGTTCGAAGGCTCCTCGATCGAGCCGGTCTGCGGGTGCCATGCCGACGGATTGCGTTTGGGGAGGCGATGCGCGACCAGACCGCCACCGGCGTGCCGCTGATCACGCATCAGCCGGCGGTCGCGCAGTCGGCCTGAAGCGAGCGGAGGGTTTCAAGGGGACGCCGCCCCGTCAGCGGCGGCCTTCTTGCGTTCCGCGGCGCTCCACTCGGCAATGAGCGTAAACACGATCGCGAGCAGAGTCGGGCCGATGAAGATGCCAAGCAGGCCAAAGGCAAAAACGCCGCCCAGCACGCCGCAGAACACCAGCAGCAGCGGCAGGGTCGTGCCGCGGCTGATGAAGTAGGGCTTGAGGAAGTTGTCGACCCCGCTGACGACGAAGAAGCCCCAGATCGCCAAGAAGATCCCCCATTCCATCCGTCCCTCGGAAAACAGCCAGATGGTCGCCGGCAACCAGATCAGCGGTGCGCCGATCATGACGATGCTGAGCAGGAAGGTGAAAAAGCCCCATAGCAGCGCGCCCGGCACCCCCGCCAGCACAAAGCCGAAGGTCGCGAGCAGGGCCTGGGCCAGGCCGGTGCCGAGGACGCCATAGACGACGCTGTTCATCGTCGTCTCGGCGACCGCGACCAGGCGTGTCGCCCGCGGCCCGGCGAGTTTGTTGCTGATTGCATGCAGCGTCTCGCCGGCCGCCTTGCCGTCGCGGTAAAAGAAGAAGGCGGCAATGACGCTGAGCGTGAGCTCGAGCACGCCGCCGCCGAGCCGCGCTCCCATTTGCAGCATCCAGTCGGTGACCGGCCGCACCACCTGATCGACGTTGCCGCCCAGCGTCTTCGGATCGGCGACAATCTCGCGCCAGGTCAGATCGACCCGGTCACCGACGAACGGGATTTCGTGCACCCAGTCCGGCGGTTGCGGCAGCCCCCGCTCGATCAGCGCGCGAGCCGTCTCCGGCAGCGCCTTGAGCGGTCCGGCGATGCTCGAGCCGACGAGCACGATCGGGCCTAACAGTGCCGCCGCGAGGACGAGTGTCATCACCAGCGCCGCCAGCGAGCGGCGGCCGCCGCATCGCCGCTGCATCCACGCGAAGGCCGGCCAGGTCGAACAGACCAGGATCACCGCCCACAGGAGCGCGGCGAAAAACGGCTTCAGCACCACCACGCAGCCAACCACCAGGACGCCCAGGATGGCGATCACCGCGAGCTGTTCGATCCGATCCGTTTCCATCGCCGCGGTCCACTCCTGATGCCGCCACCCCGTCGCGCGTCACTTCTTTATTCTTGTCACAATCGGTTCGGCGAGACAAAGGCCGGCTGCAGCGACAGCGCGTCGACGCCGGCGTTTGGGCCATAAGCGAGGAAGCACGGGCTTGTGCAACGGCAACGGAGGGGGCATAAGGGCACTCCAAAAGCGATCACGGGCAAACGCGGGGAAATTCCAGCATGAAGATCGCCATACCGAGGGAACGCATGCCAGGCGAGACGCGGGTCGCTGCTACCCCGGACATCGTCAAAAAGTATGTGGGTCTTGGCTTCGAGGTTATCGTTGAGACTGGCGCCGGCGAGGCGTCGGCCATGTCGGATGCCGAGTATCAGGCGGCCGGCGCGACCATTGGCGGCGACGAGCGGGAGACCTTGGGTCAGGCCGACGTTGTCCTCAAGGTGCAGCGCCCCTTGCTCAATGGGGATGCGAACGAACTGGCGCTGTTGAAGCCGGGCGCGATCCTGGTCGCGCAGCTGGCGGCGCTCACCCATCGTGACGAGGTCGAGGCCTATGCCAATGCGGGCGTCACGGCATTCGCACTTGAGTTGATGCCGCGCATCTCGCGTGCGCAGTCGATGGACGTTCTGTCGAGCCAGAACAACCTCGCCGGCTACAAGGCGGTGATCGACGGCGCGGCCGAGTACGGCAGCGCCCTGCCGATGATGATGACGGCCGCCGGAACGGTGCCGCCGGCCAAGGTGTTCATCATGGGCGTCGGCGTCGCCGGTCTGCAGGCGATCGCGACGGCGAAGCGGCTCGGCGCCGTAGTGACCGCCAACGACGTCCGGCCGGCGACCAAGGAGCAGGTCGAGAGCCTGGGCGGCAAGTTCATCATGGTCGACGAGGCGGCGATGAAGTCGGCGGAAACCGCTGGCGGCTACGCCAAGGAGATGTCGGACGAATACAAGAGGAAGGCCGCCGAGGTGGTGGCGGAACACGTCAAGAAGCAGGACATCGTCATCACCACGGCTCTGATCCCCGGCAAGCCGGCTCCGACGCTGGTTACCGAGGAGATGGTGAAGTCGATGAAGCCGGGCTCGATCATCGTCGATCTCGCGGCTGAGACCGGCGGCAACTGTGCGCTGACCGAACCGGGCAAGATCGTCGTCAAGCATGGTGTGCGGATCGTCGGCTACCTCAACGTTCCCAGCCGGCTGCCCAAGAACGCGAGCTCCCTGTTCGCCCGCAACGTGCTCAATTTCCTGACGCCGCATGTCGACAAGGAGAGCAAGAGCCTGAAGTTCAATTGGGAAGACGAAACCGTGCGGGACACGGTGGTCTGCCGCGACGGCAAGGTCGTCAGCCCGCTGCTCCTAGGGGAGGCAAAATAACCATGGACCCGGCAACGATTGTCGATCAGGCATCGCGGCTGGCGGCGGAAGCAGGCAAGCTCGCGGAAAAGGCCGCCCAGCTTGCAACCGATGCCGGCCAGATCGCGCTGGCGCCGGCCGCAGCCGCCGGCGATGGCGGCTTTCTGTCGCTGTTTACCGTTTTCGTGCTCGCCTGCTTCGTCGGCTTCTATGTCGTTTGGAGCGTCACCCCGGCCCTGCACTCGCCGCTGATGAGCGTTACCAACGCGATCTCGTCGGTCATCATCGTTGGCGGCCTGCTCGCCGCCGGGCCGGCCGCGTTCGATTTCTCCAAGTTCATGGGCTTCTTTGCCGTCGCACTCGCATCGGTGAACATCTTCGGCGGCTTCATCGTCACCCATCGCATGTTGGCGATGTTCAAGAAAAAGAAGTAGGGAGCCGCAATGATGTCGGGACAAGTCTGGGTCGGCTTCGCCTACCTGATAGCCGCCGTGCTGTTCATCATGGCACTGCGCGGCCTGAGCTCGCCGGTGACCGCGCGCAACGGCAACCTGTTCGGCATGATCGGCATGGCGATCGCGGTGATCACCACGCTGTTGATGCCGGATGTGGTCGGCTACGGCACCATCCTCTTGGGCATGCTGATTGGCGGCGGCGTCGGATCGTTCATTGCGCTGCGCATTCAGATGACGGCGCTGCCGCAGCTGGTCGCGGCGTTCCACTCGCTGGTCGGTCTCGCCGCGGTCTTCGTCGGCACCGCCGCTCTATACCATCCGGAAGCCTACAACATTGGCACCGTCGGCCACCTCCACGCCGGCAGCCTGATCGAGATGGCGCTCGGCACGGCAATCGGCGCGATCACTTTCTCCGGTTCGATCATCGCGTTCTTGAAGCTGCAGGGACTGATGAGCGGCAACCCGATCGTGTTTCCCTTCCAGCATCCCCTGAACGCGATCATCGGTGCCGCGATCTTCGTCCTTATCGTCTCGTTCTGCCTGAGCGAGTCCTACACGGCCTACTGGCTGATCGTGCTCCTCGCGTTCGCCATCGGCTTCCTTTTGATCGTGCCGATCGGCGGTGCCGACATGCCGGTGGTCGTCTCGATGCTGAATTCGTACTCCGGCTGGGCGGCGGCCGGCATCGGCTTCACCTTGCGCAATCCAGCGCTCGTCATCACCGGCGCTCTCGTCGGCTCTTCCGGTGCAATCCTCAGCTACGTCATGTGCAAGGGGATGAACCGCTCGATCTTCAACGTGCTCCTGGGCGGCTTCGGCGGCGAGGGGGCGCTGCCCGCGGCCGGAGCCGGCGCTGCGCGTGGTGCGGTCAAGTCCGGCTCGGCCGAGGACGCCGCCTTCATCATGAAGAACGCATCGAAGGTCATCGTCGTTCCCGGGTACGGCATGGCGGTTGCCCAAGCGCAGCATGCGGTGCGGGAAATGGCGGACAAGCTCAGGGCGGAAGGCGTTGAGGTCAAATACGCCATCCATCCGGTGGCGGGCCGCATGCCGGGGCATATGAACGTGCTTCTCGCCGAGGCCAACGTGCCGTACGAGGACGTCTTCGAACTCGAGGAGATCAACCACGAGTTCTCGAACTGCGACGTCGCGTATGTCATCGGCGCCAACGATACGACCAATCCCTCGGCACGGACCGATAAATCAAGCCCGATCTACGGCATGCCGATCCTCGATGTCGACAAGGCGACCACGACCCTGTTCGTCAAGCGTTCGATGGCGTCCGGCTATGCGGGCGTCGAGAATCCGCTGTTCTTCGCTGATAAGACGATGATGCTGTTTGGCGACGCCAAGAAGATGACGGAAGAAATCGTCCAGGCGCTCGGTTAAGCACCGTCTTCAAAGCGAAGGCACTGCCGCGGGGCCCGCAACGGCCCCGCTTTTCTTTTCTGCCAAGCCGCGGACGGCCGTACCGGAGGCTCCTCTTCGCGCGTTCCGGACCCCGCCGCCGTCACGGCGTCGCAGCATTCCGCGACAAGCATCCTGGGCCAGCCGTGCAGTGTGCGCATGGATCTGCCGGCGCAAGCCGCCCGCTCACGCAACGCCAATGAAGCGGATCGCGTCGCCCGCCGGCGGACCGATCAGCTGGCCCTCGTGCATGACGATACGACCGCCGACGAGCGTGGCGATCGGCCAGCCCTGCACGGTCAAGCCGTCGAACGGCGTCCAGCCGCAGCGGCTGACGATCCAGCGATGTGTGATCATCCGTCTCGCGCCAAGATCGACGATGGTGAAATCGGCGCGGTAGCCGAGCGCGATGCGGCCACGCCCGGCCAAGCCGAAAATGCGCGCCGGGCCGGCGCTGGTGAGATCGACGAACCGTTCGAGGCTTAGCCTGCCCTTGGCGACGTGACCCAGCATCAGCGGCACCAGCGTCTGCACGCCCGGCATGCCGGACGGGCTCTCGGGGTAGCGCTTTTTCTTCTCGTCGCGCGTGTGCGGCGCGTGATCGGAGCCGAGGCAGTCGATCAAGCCGGAGTTCACCGACTGCCACAAGGCCTCGCGATGGCGGCTGTCGCGGATCGGCGGGTTCATCTGTGCAAACGCATCGAGCGCTTCGTAGCAGCCGGGCGCGGCGAGCGTCAGGTGCTGCGGCGTCACCTCGACAGTCGCGATGTCGCGGTGGTCCTTAAGCAGCGCGAGTTCCTCTGCCGTCGAGACATGCAGGATGTGCACGGGCCGGCCGACGCCTTCCGCCAGCGCGAGGACGCGGCGGGTGGCGCTGACGGCGGTCTCGACATCGCGCCATGCGGGGTGCAGGCCGACATCGGCGCCGCCGGCAACGATCGTGAAGCGGCTGCGCAAGCGCTCTTCGTCCTCGGCATGGACGGCGATGCGGCGCTGACCATTGGCGAGCACGGTGGCGATGGTGCTGTCATCGGCCACCAAGAGCGTGCCGGTCGAGCTGCCCATGAACAGCTTGACGCCGGCGCAACCGGGCAGCCGTTCGAGTGCGGCCAGCTGGTCCGCATTTTCCGCCGTGGCACCGACATAGAAGGCCATGTCGACCCAGGCGCGATCCTTCGCGCGCCGGCACTTGTCCGCCAGATCGGCCGCGGTAACGGTCGCAGGCTTGGTGTTCGGCATCTCGAAGACGGCCGTCACACCACCCATTGCCGCCGCCGCCGTGCCGGTGGCAATGTCCTCCTTGTGCTCGAGCCCCGGCTCGCGGAAGTGGACCTGGGTGTCGATGACGCCAGGCAGGACATGAAGGCCGGCGCAATCAAGCCGGGCGACAGCCGTTGCTGCGCCGAGATCGCCCAGCGCCGCGATCCGACCGGAGGTGATGCCGACGTCAGCCTCGACACGGCCCGAGGGCGTGCACAGCGTGCCGCCTCTCAGGATCAAATCATAGGCATCGCTCACGGCTGGGCCGCGCCTTCGGCGTTGCGGGCGGCGAGAGCGCGCGCCACACGCGAGGCCGGCTCGCGGCCAAGCGCCTGGCAGATGTACGTGCCCGCTTCCACGAGCCCAGCCAAATCGACCCCCGTCTCGATGCCAAGCCCGTCCAGCATGTACAGCACATCCTCCGTCGCCACATTGCCGGTCGCCCCCTTCGCATAGGGGCAGCCGCCGAGGCCGGCAACGGCACTATCGACAATACCGATGCCCAGGTCGAGCACCGCGACCACGTTGGCGAGCGCCTGACCATAGGTGTCGTGGAAATGAACGGCAAGCCGCTCGATCGGAACGACGGCCGCTACCGCCTCGACCATCCTGCGCGCCTGCAGCGGTGTGCCGACGCCGATGGTATCGCCCAGCGAAATTTCGTAGCAGCCCATGCGGTCGAGGCGATGGGCGACCGCGGCCACCCGTGCCGCCGGCACCTCCCCCTCGTACGGGCAGCCAAGCGCGCACGACACATAGCCGCGCACGGGCACGCCTTCGGCCGCGGCGGCGGCGCAGACATCGCTCAAGCGATCCAGGCTTACGTCGATGCCGCAGTTGATGTTGCGCTGCGAAAAGTTTTCCGAGGCGGCTGCGAACACGGCGACCTCATCGGCGCCGGCCGCGCGTGCTGCGGCGAGGCCCTGCCGGTTGGGCGTCAGCACTGCGTAGCGGGTGCCGGGGGTGCGCGCAATGCCCGCCAGTACGGCCGCCGTATCGGCCATCTGCGGGACCCAGCGCTTCGAGACGAAGCTGCCGACCTCGATGAAGCGCAGTCCGGCTGCGGCGAGGCGGTCAATCAGACCGATCTTCACCGCCGTCGCCACCGGCTGCGGCTCATTCTGCAGGCCGTCGCGCGGGCCGACTTCGACCAGCTTTACAGTGGCAGGAACATACACGCGCTGCACCTTGGGGGTCGGAAGGCAACGTTGCCTGAGTGAAAGTGCAAATCATAATCCGCCGCAGTTTCAACCGCCATGCAGTAATCTGTTGAACTTTGCTTGAACTGCCTTACGATGCTGCACTTGCGAGATCGGGAGCATTCACCATGCGTGCAATCGTTGAAGCACTCGAGCAAAAGCGCGCGCTGGCGCGGCTGGGCGGCGGCCAGCGGCGCATTGATGCACAGCACAAGCGCGGCAAGCTGACCGCGCGCGAGCGGATCGAGGTGCTGTTCGATCCGGGCTCTTTCGAGGAGTGGGACACGTTCGTCGAGCATCGGTGCATCGAGTTCGGCATGGACGCCACCAGCACGCCGGGCGACGGCGTGGTCACCGGCTACGGCACCGTCAACGGCCGGCCGGTGTTCGTCTTCAGCCAGGACTTCACCGTTTTCGGCGGCAGCCTGTCCGAAGCGCACGCGGAAAAGATCTGCAAGGTGATGGATCAGGCGATGCGGATCGGTGCCCCGGTCGTAGGCCTCAACGATTCCGGCGGTGCCCGCATCCAGGAGGGCGTCGCGTCGCTGGCCGGATACGCAAACGTGTTCGTGCGCAACGTCGAGGCCTCGGGCGTGATCCCGCAAATCTCGGTGATCATGGGCCCGTGTGCCGGCGGTGCCGTCTATTCGCCGGCACTCACCGACTTCATCTTCATGGTCAAAGACAACTCTCACATGTATGTGACCGGCCCGGACGTCTTGAAGACGGTCACCCACGAGGAGACGGATCACGAGGGCTTGGGCGGGGCCAGCGTGCACACGGGCATCTCGGGCGTCGCCGACAACGCCTTCGAGAACGACGTCGAGGCGATGCTGTACGTCCGCCGCCTGATCAATTTTTTGCCGACCTCCAATCGCCAGCCACCCCCGGTCCGGCCGACCTTCGACAGCATCGACCGTGTCGAACCATCGCTCAACACGCTGGTGCCGGACAACCCCAACGTCCCGTACGACATGAAGGAGTTGATCGCGAAGGTCGTCGACGAGGGGTACTTCTTCGAGATCAAGCCCGATTACGCGCAGAACATCATCGTCGGCTTCGGATGCATCAACGGCTCGACGGTAGGCATCGTCGCCAACCAGCCGACCGTTCTCGCCGGCTGCCTCGACATCAATGCGTCGGTCAAGGCGGCCCGCTTCGTGCGCTTCTGCGACTGCTTCAACATTCCGATCGTGACCTTCGTCGATGTGCCGGGCTTCCTGCCCGGGATCAACCAGGAGCACACCGGCATTATCCGCCACGGTGCCAAGCTGTTGTTCGCCTATAGCGAGGCAACGGTGCCGAAGGTGACGCTGATCACGCGCAAGGCCTACGGCGGCGCCTACGACGTCATGGGCTCGAAGCACCTGCGGGCCGACATCAATTTCGCCTGGCCGACCGCGGAGATCGCCGTCATGGGGGCGAAGGGCGCGGTCGAGATCATTTTCCGCGAAGAGCTCGGCGATCCGGAGCGGATCGCTGCCCGCACCGACGACTACAAGAGGAAGTTCGCCAATCCGTTCGCCGCGGCCAGGCGTGGGTTCATTGATGACGTCATCATGCCGCAGGACACCCGTCTGCGGCTGTGCAAGGCCTTGACCCTCCTGCGCGACAAGCGGAGCGAAACGCCCTGGAAAAAGCACGCGAACATTCCCCTCTAGGATAGCGAGCGATCGCCATGTTCAAGAAGATCCTGATCGCAAACCGCGGCGAGATCGCCGTGCGCATTCATCGTACGGCGCAGCGGATGGGGATCAAGACGGTTGCCGTCTACTCGGACGCGGACAAGTACAGCCGGCACGTCCAGGTCTGCGATGAAGCCGTTCATATCGGCAAGTCACCGCCGAAGGAAAGCTACCTCGTTGTCGACAAGATCGTCGACGCCTGCCGGCGGACGGGAGCCGAGGCGGTCCATCCCGGCTACGGTTTTCTCTCCGAGCGCGCGACTGCCGCCCGGGCGCTGAAGGACGCCGGGATCGCCTTCATCGGACCCGAGCCGGACGTCATCCACATGATGGGGGACAAGATCCTCGCCAACCGCCAGGCCGCTGCCACCGGCGTGCCGACGGTCCCCGGCTATTGGGATGCCATCCCCGATGCCGACAAGGCGGCCGAAATTGCAGCCGGCATCGGCTATCCGGTCATGCTGAAGGCGGCCGCGGGCGGCGGCGGCAAGGGCATCCGCATCGCCATGGACGAGAGCGAGCTGCGCGACGCGTTTCGCCTGGCCGCGAGTGAGGCGCTGTCGGCCTTCGGCGATGCGCGCGTCTTCATCGAGAAGTTTATCGTCAACCCGCGCCACATCGAAATCCAGGTGCTGGGGGACACGTTCGGGCACATCATCCACCTCGGCGAGCGCGAGTGCTCGATCCAGCGTCGCCACCAGAAGATCATCGAGGAGTCGCCGTCGCCGATCGTGGATCAGGAGCTGCGCCAGGAAATGGGCGCGCGCGCCGTCGCACTCGCCAAGTCGGTCAACTACTCGTCGGTCGGCACGCTTGAGTTCATCATGGACCAGGAGCGCAATTACTTCTTCCTGGAGATGAACACGCGTCTCCAGGTCGAACACTCGGTGACCGAATTCACCTCCGGTCTCGACCTGGTCGAATGGATGATCCGCATCGCCGCCGGCGAGGAGCTCTCGATCCGGCAGGAGAACGTCCAGATGAGCGGCTGGGCGGTCGAGGCGCGCATTTATGCCGAAGACCCGAACCGCCGCTTCATGCCGTCCATCGGCCGCCTTGTGCGCTACCGCACGCCGGAGGAGGGAGCGCAGGTTCGCCTCGATAACGGCGTCTACGAGGGCGGCGAGATCTCGATGTTCTATGATCCGATGATCGCCAAGGTCACGACATGGGATCGGAACCGGCCGGCGGCAGTGGCGCTGATGCGGCGCGCGCTTGATGAATTCTACATCAAGGGCGTCCAGCACAACATCGCGTTCCTCACGGCGCTGATGGCCAACCCACGCTTCCTCGATGGCCGGCTGTCCACAAACTTCATCGCTGAAGAGTATCCGGACGGCTTTTCGCCGGCTCCACTCGAGGAAAAGGACGTCAACGCGATCGTCGGCGCCGGCTTCTTGATGTACGTCCGCCACCTCTACCGTGCCTCGCACGTCAGCAGCCAGATGCCGGGCTACCACCGGAAGATCCCGATCGACTGGGAAGTGACCGTCAACGAGCGCGTCTATCCGGTCAAGCTGATGGGCCTCGCCGAAGGCGGGCCGGAGGCGGGCTTCGAGATCATGGTCGATGACGCGCTGATTGCGATCCGCAGCGATTGGCAGGTTGGTGATCACGTCCTGAGGTGCGAAGTCAACGCGGTACCGCAGCGCTTCAAGGTCGAGCCGAGCGGCCTCGGCTTCAAGCTGTTCCACCTGGGCGCCGAGGTCGAAGTCGTCGTCCACCGCAAGACCGTCGCCGATCTCCTGAAACTGATGCCGGAGCGCAAAGCGCCCGACATGTCGAGGTACCTCGTTTCGCCGATGCCGGGGCTGTTACGCTCGATTTCGGCGGAGGTCGGCGACAAGGTCGAGCCGGGCGTCGAGCTTGCCGTTATCGAAGCGATGAAGATGGAGAATATCCTCCGGTCCTCGCATATCGGCCGGATCAGCAAGGTGCATGCAAAGGCCGGCGATACGCTGGCGGTCGGCCAGATCATCGTCGAGTTCGAGTAGGGCACCCCGCCTCAGATGCCGGCGTGGCTCAGCTCTGCATGGAGAACGGTACCGGGGCCGGCAGCGGCCGCTCGGTGTCGGTGCGCCAGGGGGGATCGGGCGCCTCGCTGAAGACCCGCTTCAGGCCTTCGCCCCAATGCCGGCGCAATGCCCTGAAGTAGGGGTCATCCTCCTCGATTCGCTGGCGGGAGGTGATGCGGAAGCCGTCGCGCCGGTAGATTGCGAGATCGATTGGCGGCGCCACCGAGATGTTGGCGCGGATGGTCGAATCGAAAGAGACGAGTGCACATTTAGCGGCGTCACTGAGATTCACCTGCCGGGTCAAAACCCGCTCGAGGATCGGCTTGCCGTACTTCGTTTCGCCCAGTTGAAAATAGGGCGTTTCGTCCCCGGCTTCGATGAAATTGCCTGTCGAGTAGATCAGGAACAGGCGCGGTCGCTCGCCCTTGATCTGCCCCCCCAGGATCATCGACGCATTGAAATCCGTCGCATGCGCCCGGAAATACTCGCCGTCACGGTTGAAGACCGTGCGCATGAAGCTGCCGATGACCTTCGCCGCGTGAAACATCGTCTCGGCCTGAAAGATGCTGTGCTCCGCATCGTCGGTGTACAGCGATCGCTCGACCATGCCGACGATTTCCTGCGTGATGGCAAGATTGCCGGCGGTCAGCAGCACGAACACCCGCTCACCGGACTGATCGAATACAAACAGCTTGCGGAAGGTCGCAACACTGTCGACGCCCGCGTTGGTGCGCGAGTCACTGGCGAATACGAGCCCTTCTTCAAGCAACATTCCGAGGCAGTACGTCACCCCTGCAGACCCCTGTTTCTTGCTCTCGCGCCGCGGCGAAAGGGCTACTGCGCCTCGCCCACGTTGACCGTCACCGTCAGCTCTTCTTCGCCGCCACCCTTGCGCACGCCGCGGATGGGCGCCGCAGTGGCATAGTCGAAGCCGATGGCAAGCCGGACATAGGCATCGGTCGCCGACTGACAATTGGTTGGATCGAAGGAGACCCAGCCGAGCTCTGCGACGTACGCCTCCGCCCACGCATGGCTGGCGAGCGTCCCTCGTTCCCCGTACCGCGCAAAAAGATAGCCCGAGACGTAGCGGGCGGGAACGTTCAAGTGTCGACTACAGGCGATAAACAGGTGCGCGTGATCCTGGCAGACGCCCAAGCCGTGCGCGAGCGCTTCGGCAGCCGTGCTCTCGACGTCGGTCACGCCGGCCCGATGCTCGACCGTCGTATGCAGGGCGTGCATCACGCCGTGCAGGGCAGCGATGATGCCCTCGTCCTGCAGGCGCTCCCGGTAGGGGTCGGCCAGGGCCACGATCGCGTCATCCATCGCCGTATAGCGGGTTGCCCGCATGAACATCTGCGGCGGCAGCCCGTCGTCGGCCGGCAGCACGCCGTGTGTCTCGGTGGTTTCGATCTCGCCGCGGACGATGACGGGCACCTCGTCGTGGCGGCCGTTCTGCACCGAGATGTAGACAATGTTGCCGAAGCCGTCGATCCAACGCTTCATCCGGCCAGACGTCGACACCTGCCAAGCGATCGTCTCCTGCGAGGAGTCGTTGCGCGGCACCAGGCGCAGATACTGGATGCTGTGATTGGCCGGCTGTTCGAACCGGTAATGCGTTTCGTGGGCGATGTTCAGTCTCATAGCACCAACATGAACTCCCGGCCGATCATCGCGTGCAACTCGTTGTTGCGGGCAACAAAGGCGTTGAGGAACTGCGGCAGTCCGGAGCGCAAAATGCCGTCGATCCGGTGACGCTCCAGCCGTTCATGCACTTGGCCGGAGACGCGGGTGCACATCGCCTGCGCCCGCAGGCCGCGCAGGATGCCGGCGACCTCGAGCGTACAGGCAACCAGCGAGCGCGGCATGTCCCGGCGCAGAACCAGGAGTTCGGCGACGCGGCGCGGCTCGATGATCGTCGAATAGACTTCCCGGTAGGCCTTCAAGGCGCTGAACGCGCGCAGGAGTGCACCCCAGCGATAATAGTCCTCGGCGCCGAGCGGCCGCCCGCTGGGCGTCAGCATCTCCCACTTGATGGCAAGGAAGCGTGCCGTGTTGTCCGCCCGTTCGATGAAGGTGCCGAGGCGGGTGAAGGCGAAGCATTCGGCCCGACGCAGCGTGCCATAGCACGCACCGCGAAACGTGTGCGAGCGCTCCTTGACCCAGTCGAAAAACTCCTGGAAGCCGTCATCGAGCATCTGCGGGTAGGACATGCTCTCAAGCTCGATGTAGGTTTGATTGATGCCCTCCCAGACTTCGGTCGTGAGCCATGTCCGCGTCGCCCGCGCGTTCTCGCGCGCAACCCGGATGCAGCTTCGGATGCTCGACGTGTTGTCGAGATCGAGCGCCATATAGGTGAGCACGTTGCCGGCGGTGACCTGACCATAGCGGTCGAGAAAATCCTTGCGGCCGTCGACCAGGCGCAACGGCGCTTCCCAGTTTCCCGTGTCGTCACTGCTCGCGGCCGGCATCAGCGACATGTGATAGGTGGAGGCGAGCAGCCGCGCCAGGTTCTCCGCCCGCTCGACATAGCGGGCCATCCAATAGACGTTGTTGGCCGTGCGTCCCAGCATCGCTGTCAGCCCTCCAGCACCCATGTGTCCTTGGTGCCGCCGCCCTGCGACGAGTTGACCACCAGCGAACCTTCGCGCAGCGCGACGCGTGTCAGGCCGCCCGGCACGACCGACGTCGTTTCCCCGGTCAGGACATAGGGACGAAGGTCGACGTGGCGCGGCACCAGCTTGCCATCGATCAGCGTCGGACAGGTCGAGAGGTTGAGCGTCGGCTGGGCGATGAAGCGCTCCGGATGGGCGAGGATGGTCGTCTTGAAGGCATAGCGCTGCTCGGCCGTACTGGTCGGCCCCACCAACATGCCGTAGCCGCCGGAGCCCGCCACTTCTTTCACCACCAGTTCCTCCAGATGGTCGACCACGTAGGCCCGATCATCATCAACGGCGCAGCGATAGGTCGGTACATTGTTGAGAATAGGCTTCTCGCCGAGGTAGAATTCGATCATCTCCGGAACGAAGCAATAGATCGCCTTGTCGTCCGCCGCGCCGGTGCCGATCGCGTTCGCAAGCGTCACGCGGCCGTTGCGGACGACCGACAACAGGCCTGGCACGCCCAGCTGCGAGGATGGATCGAAGGCAAGCGGATCAATGAAATCGTCGTCGATGCGGCGGTAGATGACGTCGACGCGGCGCGGTCCGTCCGTTGTCCGCATGAAGACCGTGTCGTCCTCGACGAACATGTCCTGCCCCTCGACCAGCTCGACGCCCATTTGTGTGGCGAGGAACGCATGCTCGAAGTAGGCGCTGTTGAAATGGCCCGGCGTCAATACGACCACGGTCGCATCGACAACGCCCGGCGGCGCCGCCGAGCGCAGGGTCCGCAGCAGCGTTTCCGGATAGTGGTTGACCGGCGCCACCGCGTGCAGCGGAAACAGCTCCGGGAACAGCCGCATCATGGTCTCCCGGTTTTCCAGCATGTAGGAGACGCCGGACGGCACGCGGACGTTATCCTCAAGGACATAGAACTCGCCCGGCCCGACGCGGACCACGTCGATCCCGGCGACATGGACATAAACGCCGCGCGGCAGGTCGAGCCCAAGCACTTCGGGCCGGAAAGCGGGGTTGTTCAGCACCAGATCCGCCGGAATGCGCCCCGCCCGCAAGATGTTCTGGCCGTGGTAGATGTCATCGAGATACGCGTTGATAGCGCGCACGCGCTGGCAAACCCCGGTTGAAACGATTCGCCACTCCTCGGCATCGAGGATGCGCGGGACGACGTCGAAGGGGATCAGGCGCTCGACTCCCTCCTCACTGCCGTACACCGAAAACGTAATGCCAAGGCGGCGAAAGATCAGATCGGCCTGCTGGTGCTTCTCGCACAGGCGCTCGATGTGGGTCGTCTTCAGCCACTCATCGTACGCCTTGTACGCTTTACGGAGGCCGTCGTCCCAGCCGTGCATTTCGTCGAAGGCGCGCTCCAGCATCCCGCTTTTCTTCCGTGTCACCGTCGAATCGTCCTCCCGCGCACCCTGAAGGAAAGCAAAAGCTATGCCAAAACTCGGGCATCCGCGCCGTTGGGAATGAGTTGCAGTGTTATCGAGGTCGTGCGGCCGTGCCAGGGTTGAGCGGCGGCGCTCGTAGCGACGGATACGCCGATTCGCGCCGCCACGCGAGCAATCGTTCTGCCCAATCGCCCATTCGGTGAGCAGCAGCGCGGCGGAAGCGGTTCCGGCGGCGAGGGGGTCGGCGTTGCTGCGTTGCGGCCAAGGTGGTGCACTGCAGCTACGATGACTCCGCGACTGGAGCGGCCGTCGTTCCCTGGGTGCGAGCGACGCCGAAGGTGCCTCCCAAATGCAAAGCCCAGGCCATATTAAAGCGCTTGCTGCATGTACTATCGAGCAAGAAGGCAGCCATCCGAAATCACCTGCTGGTTAAAAAAACCCGAATTCGCTGACACACACACGGATGTGCCTTGGATGCTGCAACTGCGCAATAATGAAGTGAGTTTGCTCGTGTCAACAATTTTTTTTTTGCCCCATTTAGGAAAAATCATGCCTTATTTTTCCGCGCAACGTTTGACTTTGGACTTGATAGCTTGCTAGATCGGGAAACCCGGAGGCTAACAAGGGGTTCACGTGACCCCATGGGAGGAGGATCGATGCACGACCACGAACAGCGGCTGCACGCGATCTCAGCACACCGTTGGCGAATTGCCTTCGTGCTGAGCGCGATCATGCTGGTCGCCTACTACGGCTTTATCCTGCTGGTAGCGTTCGACAAGCCGCTGCTGGCGACCAGGCTGAGCGAAGGATTGTCGCTCGGGATCTTGTTGGGCGCGCTGGTCATTGTTTTCGCCTGGGTGTTGACGATCTTCTACACCAAGTGGGCGAACGGCGTGTATGACCGCGAGATCGCAGAACTCAATCTCCCGAGGTAGAAGATGCCACAAACAAGCACAACCTCAATCCTGTTTTTCTTTGTGTTCGTCTCCGCAACGCTCGTCATTACGTATTGGGCGGCGAAACGCACCAAGACGACAGAGCACTTCTACGCCGCCGGACGGTCAATCACGGGCTTCCAGAACGGCCTCGCCTTGGCCGGCGACTACATGAGCGCGGCCAGCTTCCTCGGCATTGCCGGGCTCGTTGCGCTTAACGGCTTCGACGGACTGATCTATTCGACGGGCTGGTTGGTCGGCTGGCCGATCATCCTGTTCCTCATTGCCGAGCCGCTGCGGAACCTGGGCAAGTACACCTTCACCGATGTCGTGGCCTACCGCCTGCAGCAGAAACCAGTGCGCATCGCGGCAGCGATCGGCACGATGGCGGTGGTCCTCACCTACCTGATCGCGCAGATGGTCGGATCCGGCACGCTGATCAAGCTCCTGTTCGGCATTCCGTACGTCTGGGCGGTTGTCCTCGTCGGCTGCGTCATGATCATGTACGTGCTGTTCGGCGGCATGATCGCCACCACCTGGGTGCAGATCATCAAGGCGTGCCTGCTTCTGGGTGGCGCCACAGCGATGGCGTTGATGGTGCTGGCGAAGTTCGGGTTCGATCCGAGCAAACTGTTCGCTCACGCCGCATCCATCCCCTGCGACCCCGCGGTCGCTGGGAAGGTTGTCTGCGAGGGTAAAGTGCTCGAACCAGGAACCAAGGTCGTCACCGGGGCTTGGGATGCGGTTTCGCTCGGCATGGCGCTGATGTTCGGTACCGCAGGCCTGCCGCACATTCTGATGCGCTTCTACACCGTCCCCAACGCGAAGGCGGCGCGGGTCTCCGTCATGTGGGCGACGATCTGGATCGGCTTCTTCTATCTCATCACCTTCATCCTCGGCTTCGGTTCGATGGCATTGGTCGGGCAGAAGAACATCCTGGCTGCCGGCGGCGGCGGCAACATGGCCGCTCCCCTGTTGGCCAACGCACTTGCCGGTGAGGTCTTCTTCGGCTTCATCTGCGCCGTCGCATTCGCGACCATCCTCGCGGTGGTGGCGGGTCTGACACTGGCCGGCGCCGGTGCGCTCTCCCACGACCTGTGGGTCAACGTCGTCCGTGGCGGCCATGCACCGCAGCACGAACAGATGCTCGCCGCGCGTGCCTCGTCGCTCATCCTCGGCGTCTGCGCGGTGCTGTTGGGGATCGTCTTCGAGGGCCAGAACGTCGCCTACATGGTGGGTCTCACGTTCTCGATCGCGGCCTCGGCGAACTTTCCGGCGCTGGTGATGTCCGTGTTCTGGCGCAGGTTCACCACCTGGGGGGCCGTCTGCAGCATCCTGTTCGGGACGATCGCTACGCTGGTGCTGATCTATTGCGGGCCGACGATCCAGTTCGACCTGCTGGGCCCGAAGGCGGCACCGGCCGGCTCACCGAAGGAGGTTGTCGATGCGGCGGCAGCGGCGATTGCGGCCTACAAGGCCGACATCATGTCGAAGTGGTGGTACTTCCCGCTGAAGAACCCATGCATCTACACGATGACCGGCGCCTTTCTCATCGGCATCGTGGTCTCCCTGATCGCGCCCGAGCGTGCGGCGCAGGAAGGCTTTGCGGAAGTGGAACGGCGCGCGGTGTTGGGCGAGCCGAAGGGTGTGGCTGCGGCGGAGTAGTCGCCCGCATACTCGACTTAGGGCACTCACGACGACTTGGGCCGGGGTCTCCCCCCGGCCCTTTTTGTTTCCTGGACCCGACACCGCGGCTGGAATGACGCTGGGCGGCCGCGAGCAACCGCTTCCCACTATGCCGCACCTGCCCGGTCGTGTATCACCGCTGCAGGGCGCGGGTGACGGCCGCCATCCGAAGGCCGAGCCGTTCGGCCCCGGCGCCGGCGGCATGGACCAGCGGGAGGGAACGGCTTGCCTTCAGTCAATGCAATGACCGATCCTGCCGATTGGTTGCGGACCGTGGTCCCGTTCGATCGCCTCAATGTGGCCGAACGGGCGGATGCGGCGCACGTCGTGCAGACCGCCAGCTTTGGTGCCGGGGAAACGGTGCTGCCGCGCTGGCGGGTTCCCGGGCGCCTGTTCGTCGTCGCCGACGGCTTGGTCGAGGAGCATGACGCGATCGGCATCGTCGACCGTTTCGGTCCCGGCCAGGCGTTCGACTATCGCGCAATCGTCCAGGGCCGGACCGAAACGACCTTCATCGCCCGCCAGCCGACCACCTGCGTGACGCTGCCGACGGCCGTCATTCAGGCCCTCATCCGCGGCAACTCGGGGCTCCAGACCTTCTGGGACGAGGAGCTCATCCGCAAGGCCGACGCGCTGATCGCGTTGCAGCAGCAGCGCGAAGCGGGCTCCCTGCTGCTGGTCCGGCTTGGCGACGTCTCGCTGCATCCGCCGCTGTTCGTCAACGCGGCGACCACGCTGCAGAGCGCGGTCGAGCAGATGAAGCAGCATGGCACGTCATACGTGCTGGTTCGCCGCGACGACGGGGCGGTCGGCATCTTCACCGGCCGCGATGTGCGAGAGAAGTCGGTCCTGATGGGGCTCGACAGCCGCACGCCGATTGCAGGCATCGCCAGCTACGGCCTCGCAAGCCTCGATCGTGAGGATTTCCTTTTCAACGCGCTGGTGATGATGACCGAGCGAGCGATCCGCCATGTGGTCGTCACCAGCGGCCGCGACATCGTCGGCGTGTTCGAGCAGGCGGACCTGTTGCGCTATGTCGGCGACAGTTCGTTCGCCATTGCCAACCGGGTCGAGCGAGCGTCGAGTGTTGCCGAGCTCGAACAGGCGGGTCGGGCGATCCCGCGCCTGATCGCTGCCCTACACGGCCGTGGCGTCAAGCCGCGCTACATTGCCCGCGTCGTCACCGATCTGAACCGGCGCATCTTCCGCCGTCTGTTCGAGCAGGTCGTCCCGGCCGACATACGGGCCGATTGCTGCCTGATGGTGATGGGCAGCGAGGGCCGGGCCGAGCAATTGCTGCCGACGGATCAGGACAATGCCGTCATTTTCGCCTCCGCACCTGACCGCGCGCGTGTCGATGCGCCGTTGCTGGCGTTCTCGCAAGCGCTCGACACGATGGGCTACCCGCCGTGTCCGGGCAACATCATGGTCTCCAATCCCGCCTGGGCCCGCGACCAGGAGGCCTATCGCCGCGACATCGCGCATTGGTTGTTCGACGGGGAGTCCGACGGCTTGCTCAACCTAGCCATATTCTACGACGCCGCCGCTGTTGCCGGCGATACCAAGCTGCTCGACGGCCTCAAAGAGCACCTCTTCGACCTCTTGCGGCGGGAAGGGACCCACGTCGGCTATTTCGCCAAGGCGATCCTGCAATTCCCGCTGCCGCTTGGATTTCTCGGCCGGTTCGTGGTCGAGAAGGCGCCGCCGCACGCGGGAAAGCTCGACATCAAGAAGGGCGGGCTGTTCCCGATCGTGCACGGCATTCGCGCGCTGGCGCTCGAGCACGCGATCCGGGAGACAAACACCATCGGCCGCATCCATGCGCTGGTGAGCGACGGCAGCTTCACCGACAGTTTCGCCGCCGACCTGATCGAGGCGTTTGATTTCATGAGCATGCTGCGGCTGCGTGCCCAGCTCGCCGGCCGCCAAGCGGGGACCGAAACCGACAACTACATCGCGCCCGCAACGTTGACCAAGCTTGAGCGCGGGCTCCTGCATGATTCGCTTAAGGTGGTCGACGAACTCAAGAAATCGGTGCGCTACCACTTCAAGATGGAACTGATCTCCTAAAGTCGCTTGCGCGGCGTCAGCGGCTCAAGGTACGCATGGCGGCATCGAGGCCATCGAGGGTGAGCGGGTACATCCGGCCCGCGAACAGCTGGCGGATCATCCGCACCGAGCCTGTGTACTCCCACCACTCCGGCGGCAGTGGATTGAGCCAGGCACATTTCGGGTAGACGGTGACGATCCGCTTGAGCCAGGTCGCGCCGTCCTCCTCGTTCCAGTGCTCGACCGAGCCGCCGGGCTGCAGGACCTCGTAGGGCGACATCGACGCGTCGCCGACGAAGATGACCTTGTAGTCGTGCGGGTAGGTGTGCAGCACATCCCAGGTCGAGGTCGGCGCATCAAAGCGGCGGTGGCTGTCGCGCCAGACACGCTCGTAGAGGCAGTTGTGAAAGTAAAAGTATTCGAGGTTCTTGAACTCTGACCGGGCGGCGGAAAACAACTCCTCGCACACCTCGACGAACGGATCCATCGATCCGCCGACGTCGAAGAACAACAGCACCTTCACCGCGTTGTGCCGCTCCGGTACCATCTCGACGTCGAGGTAGCCCTTCTTGGCGGTTGAGCGGATCGTCCCCGGCAGATCGAGCTGGCTCGCCGCCCCCTCGCGGGCGAACCGGCGCAGGCGCCGGAGCGCGATTTTGATGGTCCGCGTGCCGAGCTCGACCGCGGAGTCGAGATTGCGGAACTCGCGCTTATCCCAGACCTTGACGGCGCGAAAGTTGCGGTTCTCGTCCTGGCCGATGCGCACGCCTTCCGGATTGTAGCCCCAGGCGCCGAAGGGCGACGTGCCGGCAGTGCCGATCCACTTCGAGCCGCCCGAGTGCCGGCTCTTCTGCTCCTTCAACCGCTCGCGCAACGTCTCCATCAGCTTGTCCCAGCCGCCGAACGCCTTGATCTGCTCCTTTTCCTCCTCGGTCAGCAGGCGTTCGGCCATCTTCTTCAGCCACTCTTCGGGGATCTCCGCCGCCTCGCCTTCGGGCGGCGTCAAGCCCTTGAAGACCTTGCCGAACACGCGGTCGAACTTGTCCAGGTTGGTCTCGTCCTTCACCAGGCAGGCGCGCGCCAGGTAGTAGAAGTCATCGACCGAATAAGCCGCGAGATCCGCCCGCATTGCTTCCAAAAACGTCAAGTACTCACGCAAGCTGACCGGCAGATGTCCGTGACGCAACTCAAGGAAGAAGTTGATGAACATGGAGTCGTCCTGAGTGAATGTGCTTTACGATGATGTCTTGCCCTCCACGTGCTTCAACAATTCTATGACCGCGACTTTGAGCACTGGCAGGTCGTCTGTGATCACCAACCACAGCCGCTGATCGCTGACTTGGTCATAGGCATGCCGTAGGACGTTGCCGAGGTCGGCGACGCTCCGCCACGGGATCTCTGGGTGACGCGCCGTCAGCATCGCCGGCAAATGCCGTGACGCTTCGGATAGCTTTTCGAAGTAGCGCTCCACCGCAGCCACGCGATCGGCGTCAGCGCTATACGCAGACAGTGTGGTATCGGTAGTCAGGCGCTCAATTGCGGATATGGCCGAGAGCATGTGCTTGAAGCGATCACGGACGCGCTGTCGCTCCATTAGATCACAACGACCTGCTCGGCCGCGATGCGCGCCTTAAAGTCGGGCGAAAGGTCCTCGCGGATCACCACGTCCGTCTCACATCCGAACAGGTCACACAAAAAGAGCCGCAAACCCGCCTGGTCGAGGAGCGAAAACCGGTACGCGGGATCGACATCGACGACGACGTCGACATCGCTCGCGGCCTGCGTATCGCCGCGGGCAAGCGAGCCGAACAGCGCCATCCGGGTCACGCCACGCTCACGGATTTCGCGGGCATGCGCGCGCAAGAGTCCAGCGGCGTCCTCGCGGGTCAGCGCCAAATGCCTCGCCATCCTATCGTCCCTCGCGGCGGTTAAGGAAGGCGAGGCGCTCGAACAGATGCACGTCCTGCTCGTTCTTCAACAGGGCGCCGTAGAGCGGCGGGATCAGCTTGCGCGCGTCCGCCGTGCGCAGCGTCTCCGGCGGAATATCCTCGACCATCAGGAGCTTGATCCAATCCAGCAGCTCCGAGGTCGAGGGCTTTTTCTTCAGCCCCGGCACCTCGCGCACCTCGAAGAAAACCGTCAAGGCCTCCTGCACGAGCCGCTTGTGCATGCCCGGATAGTGCACATCGACGATCTTCTGCATCGTCTCGCGGTCGGGGAAGCGGATGTAGTGGAAGAAGCAGCGGCGCAAGAAAGCGTCCGGCAGCTCCTTCTCGTTGTTGGACGTGATGACGACGATCGGCCGCCGGTTGGCAACGACGGTCTCCTTGGTCTCGTAGACGTGGAACTGCATTCGGTCGAGTTCGAGCAGGAGATCGTTGGGGAACTCGATGTCTGCCTTGTCGATCTCATCGATCAGCAGGACAGGACGCACCTCGGCGGTAAACGCCTCCCACAGCTTGCCGTGGACGATGTAGTTGCCGATGTCGTGCACGCGCGCATCGCCGAGTTGCGAGTCCCTGAGCCTCGCCACCGCGTCGTATTCATAGAGGCCCTGCTGCGCCTTGGTCGTCGACTTGATGTGCCATTCGATCAAGGGCGCCTCGATCGCCGTGGCGATTTCATGAGCGAGGATGGTCTTGCCGGTGCCGGGCTCGCCCTTGATCAAGAGCGGGCGCTCGAGCGCGATGGCGGCATTGACCGCGACCTTCATGTCCTCAGTCGCGACGTAGGTCTCCGTGCCCGAAAATCGCCTGGTCATGCCGCTTGTGTCCCTTTAATCGTCGCCATCGGTGTAAGCGTAAGGCGCCAGCCCGGCGCCATCAAGGGCAGCCGTCGCCGGGGTGGCCACGGGCGGCCAAGCCGGCTCAGTCTGCACCCCACGGCGGGCTGACCAAACACATGGAGGGGACAAGGAGGTTCGGGAGCTTAACGCCATTGCAACCGGAGCGCCGCCATTGTGGTGCGCGGGCCGGGCAGCCCGCAGGTAGACGGAGGATGGCGCGATGAATTCGGTGCTGATGACGCTCCTGGCGCACTTGAGCGCCCAGCGCCGGCTTCTGGTCAACGCCTACGTCAGCGGCTTTCTCGAAGAGGACGATCCGCTGGCAGCGGCGAACCGGCTGCGTGTTTCCTTCGCCGAGCGGCCGACACAGGCGCCGGAAGCCGGCACCGACCTCGATCCGGCCGTCTCCGACCTCTTGGCGGCAATGACCGACGAGGCGATCGAGGACTTCATGGATCGCGTCATCTGCCAGCTGCAGCAGATCGATGCGGAGGTGCACGGCGTCGACGCGGACCGACCGATGACCCCGCTCGCGGCCGCCCTCGCAAACCGACGCCGCTGAGCAAGACCGCCCGGCGTTTGCCGGCTAACCGCCGCTGCTCAGGCGGATGCGGCCAACGCCTGTTGTATCGCCGCCAGTGCCGCTTCCGCCTTCTCTGGCTCCGGCCCGCCGGCCTGGGCCATGTCCGGCCGGCCGCCGCCGCCGGCACCGCCCAGCGCTGCGGCGCCGATCCGCACCAGATCGACTGCGTTCACCTTCGACGTCAGATCCTCTGTCACGCCGACGACCAGTGAAGCTTTGCCCTCGGCGGTGGCAACCAGCGCCACGACGCCGGAGCCAAGTTGCTTCTTGAGCTCGTCGGCAAGGCTTTTCAGTTCCTTCGCCGGCAGGCCGGGCAGAACGCGGGATGAGAAGCAAATGCCATTCACTTGGCGGATCTCGGCGCCACTGCCGCTGCCGCCTGCCGTGGCGAGCGCGCGGCGTGCCTCGCTCAGCTCGCGTTCCAGCCGCCGCCGCTCCTCGATGAGGGCCGCAACCCGAACCGGCACATCCGCGATCCCGGTGTTGAGGAGCTGGGCGGTGCTTTTCAGGCAGCGCTCCTCCTCGGCGACGAACACTTCAGCGGCGGCGCCGGTCACCGCCTCGATCCGGCGCACGCCGGCCGCCAGCGCGGTCTCGGCGACGATCTTGAACATGCCGATGTCGCCGGTGCGGCGCACGTGCGTGCCGCCGCACAGCTCCACCGAATAGGAATGCTCATTGTCGCGCGGGCTGCCCATGGAGACGACGCGCACCTCGTCGCCGTACTTCTCGCCGAACAGCGCCATAGCGCCCGCGAGCACGGCGGCCTCCGGATCCATCAGATGGGTGGCAACGTCGCTGTTGCCGCGGATCTCGGCGTTCACGTCGGCCTCGACGGCCGCGATCTCTTCCGGACTGATCGGCATCGGATGACTGACGTCGAAGCGCAGCCGATCCGGCGCGACGAGGGAGCCTTTCTGCGTCACATGCTCGCCCAAGCGCGTGCGCAGGGCCGCGTGCAGGAGGTGCGTTGCCGAGTGATGCGCGCGCACGGCAGCGCGGCGCTCGCGATCGACGCTGAGGCCGACATCGTCGCCGACGGCAAGGCAGCCGCTGTCGACGATGCCGTGGTGGACATGCACATCGCCGGCTTTCTTCTGCGTGTCGCTGACGAGCAGCCGGCCGCAGCCGGGGGCGGCAATGACACCGATATCGCCCATCTGGCCGCCGGATTCGCCATAAAACGGCGTCTGATTGCAGACGATCGCGACCACTTCACCGGCTTCGGCGCGTTGAACGGGCGCACCGTCGCGGACGATGGCGACGATCTTCGCCTCCGCCTCCTCGGTTTCGTAGCCGAGGAATTCGCTGGCGCCGACGTCGTCGCGCACTTGGTACCACAGTGCCTCGGCCGCCGCATCGCCGGAGCCGGCCCACGCCCGGCGGGCCTCCTCCCGCTGGCGCGCCATCGCCGCGTTGAAGCCCTCGACGTCAACCGTCATCCGGCGCGCCTTGAGCGCATCCTGGGTCAGATCAAGCGGAAAACCGAAGGTGTCATAGAGCCGGAACGCCGTCTCACCGGCCAGCACCCCGCCGACGGGCAAGCTCTCGGTCGCCTCTTCCAGGAGCTTCAAGCCGCGGTCAAGGGTGCGGCGGAAGCGCGTCTCCTCGAGCTTCAGGGTTTCGCTGATGAGCGCTTCGGCGCGCACCAGCTCCGGATAGGCCTGGCCCATCTTGGCGACCAGTGCCGGTACCAGCTTCCACATCACCGGCTCTTCGCACCCCGTCAAGTGCGCATGCCGCATGGCGCGGCGCATGATCCGGCGCAGCACGTAGCCGCGGCCTTCGTTGGACGGCAGCACGCCGTCGGCGATCAGGAACGAGCACGCGCGCAAGTGATCGCCCATGACACGGTGCGAGATCGCGTGCGGGCCGTCCGGCTCGGTCCCGGTGGCCTCGGCGGCGGCATGGATCAGCGACTGAAGGAGATCGATGCGGTAATTGTCGTGCGTGCCCTGCATGACGGCGGCAACACGCTCCAAGCCCATGCCGGTATCGATCGAGGGCCTCGGCAGGTCGATCCGCTTGTCGGCTGTCACCTGCTCGAACTGCATGAAAACGAGGTTCCAGATCTCGATGAAGCGGTCGCCGTCGGCATCCGCACTGCCAGGGGGGCCGCCCGGGATGTGCGCCCCGTGGTCATAGAAGATCTCCGAGCACGGGCCGCACGGGCCGGTCTCGCCCATCGCCCAGAAATTGTCCGAGGTGGCGATGCGGATGATGCGATCGTCCGGCAAACCGGCGATCTTCTTCCACAGCGTATGCGCGTCGTCATCGTCGGCGTAGACGGTGACCAGCAGACGGTCGCCAGGGAGGCCGAATTCCTTGGTGACGAGCGTCCACGCAAGCTCGATGGCGAGGTCCTTGAAATAATCGCCGAAGGAGAAGTTGCCCAGCATCTCGAAAAAGGTGTGATGCCGCGCGGTGAAGCCGACGTTCTCCAGGTCGTTGTGCTTGCCGCCGGCACGCACGCACTTCTGCGCCGTTGCGGCGCGCGCGTAATCGCGCCGCTCGATGCCGGTGAAGACGTTCTTGAACTGAACCATGCCGGCGTTGGTGAACAACAGCGTGGGATCGTTCCGCGGCACGAGCGGGCTCGACGCCACGACGCGATGGCCATGGCGGGCGAAGAAGTCGAGGAATGCCTTGCGGATGTCGTTGACGGTCTGCATGGCCCTGCGGGTCAGCCTCTCAACATGAAGGCGGGGCCGAAGCCTGCCCCAACTTCGCCGCTTTTAGCGCCCGCACACGCGGGTGTCCAGGCAAGCAGAGCCGAAGCGGGGGGAAGCGGCGGCCCCGGCGCGAGCGGGGCCGCGAGTGATCAGCGGGTGAGACAGGAATGAGCGGCAGCGGCGCGCCTAAGCGCCGTCGGCATCCTCTGCATCCGCGGTTGCCGACAACATGGCGGCGGAGACGAGGCCGGCATTGGCGCGGATCTTTTGTTCGATTTCGGCTGCCAGCTCGGCATGCTGCTTGAGATAGGTCTTGGCGTTCTCGCGGCCTTGGCCGATCCGCTCCGAGCCGTAGGAGAACCACGAGCCTGATTTTTCGACCAGGCCGGCCTTGAGACCGAGGTCCAACAACTCGCCCATCTTGGAAACGCCCTCGCCGTACATGATGTCGAACTCGACCATCTTGAACGGCGGCGCAAGCTTGTTCTTGACGACCTTGACGCGGGTCTGATTGCCTACCGTCTCCTCGCGGTCCTTGATCGCGCCGATGCGACGGATCTCCAGGCGCACTGAGGCATAGAACTTGAGCGCCTGGCCGCCGGTCGTCGTCTCCGGGTTGCCGAACATGACGCCGATCTTCATCCGCAGCTGGTTGATGAAGATCACCATCGTGCGTGAGCGCGAGACCGATCCCGTGAGCTTGCGCAGGGCCTGGCTCATCAGCCGCGCCTGCAAGCCGGGCTGCTGGTCGCCCATCTCGCCTTCGAGCTCTGCCCGCGGCACCAGCGCCGCGACGGAATCGATGACGAGAACGTCAACCGCACCCGAGCGCACGAGCGTGTCGGCAACCTCGAGTCCCTGCTCGCCGGTATCCGGCTGCGAAATCAGCAGATCATCGACGTTGACGCCCAGCTTCTGCGCGTAAATGGGGTCGAGTGCGTGCTCGGCATCGATGAAGGCGCAGACGCCGCCCTTCTTTTGCGCTTCCGCCACTACGTGCAGGGCGAGCGTGGTTTTGCCCGAGCTTTCGGGGCCATAGATCTCGATGACGCGCCCGCGCGGCAAGCCGCCGATGCCGAGCGCGACGTCGAGCCCGATGGAGCCGGTCGAGATCGCTTCGGTTTCCACTGTCTCGCGTTGCCCGAGGCGCATAATCGCGCCTTTGCCGAAAGCACGCTCGATCTGGCTGACCGCCGCCTCGATCGCCCGCTTTTTGTTGTCGCCTGTTTCTCGCTCCACGACACGCATTCTGGCCAATAACATGGGTGTTCCCCTTATTCCACAGGCACTGCCGCACTGCAATGGCGTTGAAGCTATCGGCAGACCCCGATTCGCCAAGCGATTTCTCTAACCTACTGAAATATAACAAGCAATTTTCACCCATACGGGGTAATAACGCCCCAGAAATGCCATCTTTTTTTGTTTTTTTTCGTTTCTTTCCGGCTCGGCCCGCACCGATCGGAATCTCGCGTGTTGGGATGCTTGACGTGACGGAGTTCGCCTGAGAGAGTTGGCTACCTTAGGGCGCGCCGAAGAAGAAAGATCGTTGCCCGAGGCCTTTATCGTGCTTAGGTAGCCCGTATGGGGCATGGCCGCGCGGGCGCGAATTGAATAAAACCAATCAGTGGGAGTGGGGTAAAAGGATACGTGGGGATGGGTAATGGCTACCTTGTTGAGCGCCGGTCCGGGCGCGACCGCCGCATAGCTTCCGATCGCCGCTTGGGTTCTGAACGGCGCGCGGGTGACGAACGCAGACAGAGCGCAGATCACGAGAGCTTGGCCGCTGCACGCGGGCTGATCAGCGGCGGCGAGTCGTTTATCGACGCCACCACTGGTGCCCCTTATGAAGCGGCCCCGATGGGGTCGAAATCGACCCTGGCCCGCAGCCTGCTCAATGGCGTCGGCGCGGTCCTGGTCGAGATCGTCGGCGGCTTCTACGAGGCTGGAACGGACGCCAAAGCCTGGCCCCAGGTGCTGACGCGGCTGCGCGATCTGATCGATGCGGACGTCTGTGCGATCGCCAGCCACGAGCATGATGCCGGCCGCGGCCGGCTTGAGCACTCGGTCGGCATCGACGCGCTCTACGTAACCGCCTACGCCGATTTCTATGCCCGCGATAACGTCTGGCTGCGCGACCACGAGAAGTTCACGACGGCCGATACGGTCTGGTCAAGTCAGGACCTGCTGCCGGATGCGCGCCTCGTTGAGACCGAGTTCTACAAATTCTGGCTGCGGCCGCAGGAGCTGTTCCATCACCTGTTCGGCGTCATCAGCGTCGAGGGCGAGCGGGTTCTGTTCCTGATGGTGGGCCGCTCCCGCGCAAAGGGCGCCTTCTGGCAGGATGACGCCGACCTCATTCGGCGCCTGTTGCCCTCCCTGCGCCGCGGGCTTTCGGCGGGCGTCGGCTTCAAGCGCCTGCAAAACTTGCAGCGGATTGCGCTCGATACCCTGGATGCGCTGCCGATCGGCGTCTTCCTCCTCAACGACGGCGGCCAGATCGTTGTCGCCAACCGGCTCGCGCGCGAGATCCTGCAGGATGATGAAGGCCTCTACGTCAGTACCAGCGGCCTCGGCGTGCGCTTGACCGGCGGCCGGGTGAAGGTGCGCGACCTCATCCTCGGCGGCCCCAGCCGCGCCGGCGAGCGCGCAGGCGAAATCCAGGGTTTCTCGCTGCCGCGTGGGCCCGGCCGCAAGCCGGTGACCGTGCTCTTGTCGCCGGTGCAGGATTTCTCGGAGACGCGCAACCGCTCAGATCCCGCCGCGGTTCTCTTTGCAGCCGATCCGGAGCGTCCGGTGGAGGTTGATCCGCGGCGGCTCACGCGGATCTATGGCTTAAGCCGTGCCGAGGCCAGGGTCGCTGCCCTGCTCGCGACCGGCAAGCGGCTCGATGAGGTCGCGGCCGCCCTCGGTCTCACCTACGAAACGGTCCGCAAGCACTTAAAGCAGATCTTCAGCAAGACCGCGAGCGAGCGGCAGGCCGATCTCGTCCGCACGCTGAGCCTGGGCCCCGGCGGGCTGCGCATCTGAGCCCGGGCGCGGACGCGGCAGAACAGAGCGGCCGGGGGAATGCCGCCTGCTCAGCGTGATGCGTCGGCGGGCCGTGCCGCCTGCAGGGAGTGTGCGACCGCGTCCAACAGACCGGACAGCGTGTACGGCTTCGGCACGACCCGAACGCCGCCGCCGGCGGTGAGCGTCTCCTCTGCCGCCCCATCGGTCGCATAGCCGGAGACGAGCAGGAACGGCGCAGCGATGCCCCGCGCGCGGATCGCATCGGCAAGGGCGAGCCCGTCCATGCCCGGCAGCATCAGGTCGCTGATGACGAGATCGACGCGGTCGCACCGCGCTTTGAGGGCGGCGAGCGCGTCCTCTGCCGATGCCGCCTCGATCACCTCGTAGCCGCGGCCGGCGAGCGCGCGGGCGGCGAACGTCCGCACCGCGTCTTCGTCCTCGACCAGCATGACGACCGCCGCCGGCGCGCCTGACTGCGGCTCGGCTGGAGCACTGCGCCCGCCCGCTGGTGGCGTGTCCGCGGCCTTTTCCCCGATGCAGATCGGCAGCACCAGGCTGAAACAGGCACCCTGACCGGGCACGCTCTCGACCTGCACCCGGCCGCCTGCTTCCGTCGCCACCCGCATCACCATGGCAAGGCCGAGACCGCTGCCGCCGGTCGCGGCCTTCGTTGTCACGAACGGCTCAAAGATGCGCTCCTTGAGTTCGGGCGCAATGCCGGGTCCGCTGTCGATCACATCGATCTGCAGCCACGGCCTGCCGTCGGCATCGGCTGCGTGCGACGAACGGATGACCAGCCGCCCGCCGTCTGCCATAGCCTCGCCGGCATTGGCGGCCAGGTTGAAGATGGCCTGATCAAACCGGTTGGGCGCAATCCGGACCGCTGCCGCTTCCGACTGAAGCTCCAAGGTCAGCGTCACATCCACCCCGACGAGCTGGTCGAGGACCGGGGCGAGCGCCAGCAGCCTGCGGTCAACGGCGAGCGGAACCGCCTCCGCCGGCGCCCCGCGGGCGAACATCAGGAGTTCCTCCGCCAGCGCCCGGGCCCGCTCGGCCGTTGCCAGCACCTGCGTCAGATCTTCGTGCAGGGGGTCCTCGGGGCCGTGTCGATCGAGCAGCAGCTCGCACCCGTTCAGCATCGCGGTCAGCAGATTGCGGAAGTCATGTGCGACATCGAGCGCGACTTCGCCCAAGGCCTGCAGCCGTTCGGCATGACCGGGCTTTAGCCCATTCCCAGGGTCGTCGCGACCGCCGGCAGCCCGGCCTGCACGACCGCCCGATAAAGGGCCGCGCTCCGGCTCCGGAGGCCGCAGACGTTGTCTGTCGGCAGACGCTTTGTCAGATGCCATCGGGCTGTTTGTCCTCATTGGTCACGGCCTTTTCGATAGGAACCTTTCTCGCAACCGCCGTCCGTCCGCTCAGCGCCGCCCCTGCTTGAGCCGCATCACGTAACCGATGACGCGCGCGACCGCTTCGTAATGCGCCGGCGGAATCTCGCCATCGATCTCGACGCTGCCGTGCAGGGCACGGGCCAAAGGCGGGTTTTCAACAACCGGCACGCCGTGCGCTTCGGCGAGCTCGCGGATGCGCCGCGCGACCAGGTCGGTCCCCTTCGCGACCAGCTTTGGCGCCGCCATTGCCTCCATGTCGTACTTGAGCGCGACCGCAAAGTGGGTCGGGTTGGTGATCACGACATCGGCCTGCGGCACCGCGGCCATCATCCGTTGGCGCGACCGCTGCGCCCGCAGCTGGCGGATGCGTGCCTTGATCTGCGGATCGCCCTCGCTGTCGCGGTGTTCGTCGCGGACCTCTTGGCGCGTCATCCGCATCTGTTTGAGAAACATCAGCCTTTGCAACAGGTAATCGGCAACCGCCAGCACGGCGATGACCGCTGCGGTGCCGCCGGCGAAGCGGACGGCAAAATCATGCAGTTGGGCGAGGGCGCCGGCCGGCGCCACGGCCGCGAGCCCATCGAGCTGCGGCAGCATCGGCATCGCAACGGCGAGAAACACGAAGGCCACGACGCCGATCTTGACCAGGCCCTTGGCGAACTCGGCCACGCCGCTCAGCGACACGATCCGCTTGATACCGGCAAGCGGCGATAACCGGCTTGCCTTCGGCGCAACCTTGTCCAGTGCCCACAGGAAGCCGACCTGAGCCACACCGAGGCCGACCCCTGCAAACAGCATCAGCCCCAGGATCGGCGCAACCGCGAGCCCGACCGCAAGCAGGAGATCGATAAGGGCCCCCGGCAGGAGCGCGCTTTCGAGCCGGAACGCGTCGGGATGGTCAATGAACGGAAGCAAGAGGGCGGTTGCATCGCGCCCCAGCGAGGGCGCAAGGAAGGCCAGCGCCAGCGCGGTGCCGACCAGCCCGCCCCAGGTCTTGACGTCCTGTGAGACCGCAACCTGACCCCGCTCGCGCCCCTGCTGCAGGCGCCGCGCGGTCGGTTGTTCGGTCTTGCTTGAGTCTTCGGTCTCCGCCATCGCCCGTTACCGTTCAAGCCGGGGGGAGCGCCAAGCCTGCCATCAGCTCGGAGAACTGGTTGAGAAACACGAGAATTATGCCCGAAATCGTCAGTACAATCACCCACATTTGTAGCCCAATCTGGATCGGAATGCCGACAAAAAACACCGAGAGTTGTGGCATCAGGCGCGACATCAAGCCGAGCGCAAACTGGTAACCGATGCCGACGACGAGAAACGGCGCCGCCAGTTGCAGGGCAAGAAGGAAACTATCGGCGACCAGACGGGCCGCGGTCGCGGCGAGATCGCCGGCCGGCAGCGCGTCTCCCGCCGGCAGGAGGTCGTAGCTGGCCACGATGGCCTGCAGCATCAGGTGGTGCAGATCGGTGACGAACACAGCCAGGAGGCCGAACAGCGAGAAGAAGCCGGCGAGCGTGGCGCTCTGCTCGCCGGCCACCGGGTCATTGGTAAGCGTGTTGGCAAGCGAGGCAAAGGTGGCGGTGAGGCTGCCGGCGCCGTGCAGCGCCGAGACGATGATGCGCGCCAGCGTGCCCAGGAACAGGCCGGCCAGGCTTTCGTTGATGACGAGCAGCAGCATCGAGCCCTCGCTCACCGCCGCCGGCAGCTTCGGAGCGATGACCGGGGCGAGGAGGACGCTCACGGCGAGCGCCAGCAGGAGCCGGATCTGCAAAGGAACATAGGCGGCGCTGAAGCCCGGCAGCAGTGCCAGCATCGCGCCGACGCGGAGGAAAACGAAGGCCGGAACGACGAAATCCGCATTCAAGGCTTGGCTCAGCATCGTCCCTCAGCCAAGGGTGACGATGCGATCGAACATGGCGTGGGTGAATTCGATGAGTGTCGCCATCATGAACGGCAGCAGCAGCACCATGACGACCAGCATCGCCGCCATTTTCGGGACGAAAGTGAGCGTCGCTTCCTGGACGGTGGTGAGCGCCTGGAGCAGGGCGATGATGATGCCGACGACGGTCGCGACCGCCATCAGCGGTGCCGACAACTTGAAAGAGACCCAGATCGCGTCCCGGCCGATGTCGATGAGCGTGGCTTCGTCCATGGCATCCTTGCTGCGGCGCTGCTGGTGGCCGGCGCCTCAGATCGGCATCCGCATGATGTCCTTGTAGGCCTCGATCACCCGGTCACGGACGGCGACGACGGTCTGCAGGGCCGCTTCCGCTTCGGCGACGGCGGTGACGACGACGCTCATATCGGCGCCCTCGGTCATCGCCGCGGTGGTTGCCGCCTCGCTGCCCTTTGCAGCCGCCGTGGCGTCGGCGAGCGCATCCTTGACCAACCCCGCGAAACTCGGGCCCGCAGCCGCGTCCGGTTCCTGAGCTTGCGGACGCTCGCTGCGCCAGGCTTCCGTGTAGGCGGCGATCGCCTTGTTGAATGCGGTGATGGAGCTTGTCATGGTGTCTCGCCTTCAAGGGGGCGCGCAGGCTTTACGCCCGCCGTCAATCGTCAGCGCAGGATATCGACGGTCTCCTGCAGCATCGCCTTCGATGCCCGGATGACGCTCAAGTTGGCTTCATAAGAGCGCTGCGCCTCGCGCATGTCGGCCATCTCGATCAAGGCACTGACGTTGGGCATCTCGACATAGCCCTGGCCGTCGGCTGCCGGATGGGTCGGATCGAACTTGCGCGGAAACGGCGCCCGGTCGCCGGTGATGCGCGCGACCTCGACCATCTTGCCGCCGCTCTGATCGTCGAGCACCGAACGGAAGCTGACTGTGCGCCGTTGATAGGGCGCCTGGCCGGGCGTAAGCGGCAGGCTGTTGGCGTTGGCGACGTTCTCGGCGATGACGCGCAGGCGCGTGCCTTGCGCCTTCAAGCCGGCGGCCGAGATTTTCAGCGTCTGCATGACATCGTCCATAGTCGCTCCTTTCCGCGCCTCTAGCCTTTGGCGCTCGCCGCCAGCCGGACAAGGCCCAGGTACTTGCGGTAGACCTGTGCCGCCAGCCGATGGGCGATCGCCGTTTCGTTGACCTTGGCCATCTGCTCTTCGAGAACGACGGCGTTGCCGGACGGCGTCGCCTCGTAAACCGTGCGCGCCTTTTCCTCCGCGACGTCGTGCGCCGGGCCGTGCGCGGGCGCGATATGCCCGGGTTGCGTTAAGCTGAGCGCCGCCGACGCCCGTGCTTCGGTGCGATCGCCAGCCGGCACGAACGGCGCGATGTCGCGCGGCCGGAAGCGGGGCGTATCGGCGTTGGCGATGTTTTCTGCGAGCACCCGCTGGCGCTGGGCAAGCCAAGCCATGCGCTCCCGCATCAAGCCGAACAGGGGTGTGGTTGCCAGGTCCATGCGCCGCATTTCCCCCCAATCAGGGGCGACCGAGGTCGATCCGTGCACTATCGACGGCAAATCTTACGGTCTGGTTAACGACCGTGCGGCGGCGGTACGGCTGGAAGTGTCGCCTCTCTGTTTGCCGTGGCGGGGGAGCCGCGACGAGGAGGCCGGCGGCGGAACGACCGCAACCGACGGCGCCGACGCTGATGAGAATCGCAGCGTGCGACCCTGCCGGAACGGCCAGGGTCTCTGCGAACGCTTGCGATCAGCTCAGCTAAAGCTCAGGGCCAGCCACGTCACGGAGGCAACAGTGATCATCGCCGATGCGCCGTACAGCGCAATGCCAACGCCGCGAAGATCGGCATCTGCGGCCTCGCAGCGGCCGGCATGGCTGGCGCTGCCGGCGGTCGTCGGGGATTCCGCAAAGGCGACAGTGTGGTCCAGTTGTTCAAATCGGCGCGTTGGCCGGGAACCGAATGTGTCTGCACTCATCTTCAACCCCTGTTCGCTACCGTGATCGAGTCTTTCAGGAAATTCAAACGCTTGCAGTTGGCGTTTGGTTTGACGTCCTGGCCCACGATCCCAGCGCGACCACCTGCCGGCATGATCCCGGCCGCGGCTGGCGAAAGGATGGAACACGCTCCTCCCCACCAGCAGCAAGGTGGCCATCTACGTTTATCATTGACCTCCACGAAACTACCCTGAATGAGGATAAGCGATTTATCCGAGGTGATCTACCCAAAAAACCGAAAAAGATTCGCAACAGTCAAGGAGACCGGGCTTGCTTGCCAACCATGCCGGCCGAAAGCCGCGCCAGCGCGAGGACGAGGGCAGATTTGGCCGCCAACATGGCCAGCCTTGTCCCTCGCCCGGTCTATGCGATAAGCGAGATCCTTTCCGCCGCGGTCCGGGAGCGCGCTTCAGGATGAGAGCGTTACTCGCCCGTTGCCGCCGCTGGGTCATCTTCGGCGCACTGTTACTGGGACTCGTACCGTCGCTGGTGGTGCTCGCGTATGCCGTCTTCGACCCGCCGCTGACACCGCTAATGCTGATCCGGCGGCTGGAGGGGTTGCCGCTGCACCGATCCTGGCGCCCGCTCGATGCCATCTCGCCGCATTTGGTCCAAGCCGTCATCGCCGCCGAGGACAACCTGTTCTGCCGCCACCGCGGCTTCGATACCGGCGCCATCGAGGGAGAACTGCGCGACTGGCTCTTGCAGGGCGACCGGCCGCGCGGTGCCAGCACAATCACCATGCAGACGGCCAAGAACATCCTTCTCTGGCCCGGCCGCGATCCGCTGCGCAAGGCTGTCGAAGCGTGGATGACACCGCAGATCGAAGCGCTGTGGGGCAAGCGGCGGATTATGGAGATATACCTCAACGTCATCGAGATGGGACCCGGCATCTACGGCGCCGAAGCGGCGGCGCGCGTGTTCTTTGGTAAGCCGGCGAGCGTACTGACCCGGACCGAGAGCGCGCTGATCGCCGCCGTGTTGCCCAATCCGCGGCGCTGGCACGCCGAGCGCCCCGATCCCGTCGTCAAGGCACGGGCACGCCTGATCGACCGCCGCGTCAGCCAGATCGGCCATCTCTTCGCCTGCCTGAAATAACCGACGAACCCGCAGCCAGCGACGCATTGGTGGGACCTTGGCGACACCGCTATCCGGAAGCGCGCGGGCGGTCGATCCAGGAGATGCTGCGGCGAGCAGGACAGCTGCGGCAAAAAAAAAGTGGCCGCGACGGCAGACGGGTTGAGGGCCTGCCGCCGCGGCCAGAGTGCCTACGGGGCAAACTCGAAAATCGTTCGCGGCAGCATTGTTTAACGGCAGAACCGCCCGGCCGGGCGCGGTGGAACGCTTCAGAGCAGCGCTGTCGAGCGCGGCGACATCCGCAGCAGGTTCGCCAGCGTGGCCGCCCGGCCTTCGCAAAGCCTCGCATATCCGTCGCATTTCAGCGCCTTGCGGCGTGCCTGACGGGCTTCGTCCAGGCACTCGAGAAGGCCTTCGGGATTGCCGCTAGCGCGCGCCAGGCGCGCTGCGTGAACGTGCAGGCGCGCTTCCTTCCAATGCTGATCAGCCAGCGAGCGCAGATTGACGGCGCTGCGGATCAGGCTCGGCATGCGGCGCTGCGGATCCCAAGGTTTGACGGACGCGGGCGCGAACGAGTCAGCCAATGCCATCGGCTCGCCGCAGTCGGCAGCGGGGAGGGCCAGATCGTAGCTGTCCGCGGTCCTTTGCGCCTTCGGATCGCCGTTTCGCCAGCCGTTCATCGTGTCCTCCGTGTGGGAGAGCCGTTGTCGTCGCAACACGAGGCAGATGCTAGCCGGTCGCCGCGGGGCCAACCTACCTGCCGAATCGGGTAGGGTTGCAGTTTGTACCGCGCGCGACAGGCGCGGCCGGAAGTTTGTGGCGCCTTTACTGACGACGCCAAGTCGGCGATCGCCTTTTTTTAGCGGTTCTAATCTATCAATTCTGTTCGTGTTCGAATCACATCTTTCGGTTTATCAATGCGCCACCGTTCCCGCCATTCGCGCGCTGGCGGCGACCTCGACGCTGGTTGTAAAGATGAGTAGAATGTTGGGTCTTTTTTTGGCCTAACGCGCCTTGCGTCGCGTCCCCGACGGCGCGTGGCGTCACATGCGGGAGCGGCGGGCAGATGGCGGGCTGGAAGACGGACGGCAATGGCGACCTCGTTCGCAAGGCTGCGATCCTGGAGCTCACCCTCGATGCGATGGAACAGGGCATCAGTGTCGTTGACGCCGATCTCAATGTCGTCGTCTTTAACCGCCGCCTCCTTGACATCCTCGGCCTGCCGACGGATCGGTTTCGGCCCGGCGATCCGTTTGAAGAGTTCGTCCGCTACAACGCCGAGCGCGGGGACTACGGCCCGGGCGCGGTCGAGGAGCAGGTGCAAAGCCGGCTCGCGCTCGCCCGCTCGCCCGCGCCGCACTGTTTCGAGCGCACCCGCCCGGACGGGACGGTGATCGAGATCCGCGGGACACCGATCCCGGGCGGCGGTTTCCTCACCACCTATACCGACGTGACGGAGCGCCGGCAGACCGAAAAGAAGGCGCTTATGGAGGCGCTGGCTGCCGCCCGCGCGCAGTTGGACGCGACGCTCGAATCCGTATCCGCCGGCATTGGCCTTTTCGATCGCGACGATCGCCTCGTGTTGTTCAACAGCCACTATCGGCAAGTCTACCCCGGCCTCGCCGATGTGATCGAACGAGGCGCCACGTTCGAACAGATCCTGCAGACGGCCGCCGAACGGGGCATCGTCGCCGAGGCAGTCGGCCGGCGTGAGAGCTGGTACGAAGAGCGTCTGCAGCGCCACCGCCATCCGGGCGGCCCATTACAGCAGAAGCAGGTGGACGGCCGCTGGGTCCAGATCGACGAACGGCGGACAGCGGACGGCGGCATCGTCGCGGTCTTCACCGACGTGACGGAACTGAAGCGCCGCGAAGAGGAACTGGCGGCGGCGATCCGCGATAAGGACGCGCTCTTGGCCGAGTTCAACACGGTCATGCAGACCATCGGCTACGGCGTCATGTTTTTAGGGCCCGACCTCCGCGTCCGGCTCGCCAACCGGGCCTTCCGCGAAATGTGGCGCTTTCCGGATGATCTGCTTGCGGGCCGGACCGGATTTTGGGCGCTGATGCAGCACGTGGCCGCGCGGGGCCTTTACGCCGTGCCCGCCGACGAGCTGCCGCGCTACCTTGAGCGCCGGTACAAGGAAGTCCAGGCTGGAGACATCGCGCCCCGTGACCTCAGGCTTTCTGACGGCCGAATCCTCGAATACCAATGCAAGAGCCTTCCCGACGGCGGCAGAATGGTCACCTACTTTGATATCACCGCCTATCGTCGCACCGAAGAAGCGCTCAAGCAGAGCGAACAGCGGTTTCGCGATTTTACCTCATCTTCGTCAGACTGGGTCTGGGAGATGGGGCCGGACCTCCGCTTCACGTATTTCTCCGATCGGGCGCTCCTGGTATTCAAGCTGACCCGGGAGCAGATCATCGGCAAGACCCGCGAGGAAGTGGGCGAGCGCAGCCTCGACGGCACGGCATGGCAGCAGCATCTGGACGATCTGCGCGCGCATCGCCCGTTTAAGAACTTTCGCTATCCGCTGGTCAACGCGGAAGGCAAGACGCTGTGGGTCAGCACAAGTGGCTTGCCGCTGTTTTCCGACGACGGAGCGTTCCTTGGCTACCGCGGCACCGCCTCGGACGTCACTTTGGAGGTGGAGCGCGAGCAAGAACTGCGCGACGCCAAGGAACGCGCCGAGCGGGCGCTCGCCGAGCTCAGGCAGGCGCAGACCAACCTGGTTCACGCAGAGAAACTGGCGTTGCTTGGCCAGCTTGTTGCCGGCATCGCCCATGAGATCAAGAACCCGCTGAACTTCGTCAATAACTTCGCGAGCCTCTCGATCGAGCTCCTGGAGGAGATTCGGGAGCAACGCGAAGACTGGCTCGCCGGCCGTGATCCGGATCGACGCGCTCAGATCGAAGAGCTGTTCGCAACGCTCGAAAGCAATCTCGGCAAGATTCGCGAGCATGGCAGCCGCGCCGATGGCATTGTCAGGAGCATGCTCGCGCACTCACGCGAAGGCCCGGGCGAAAAGCGGCCGATCGACATTAACGCCCTCGTCGCGGAGAGCCTCGGCCTCGCCTACCACGGCGCCCGTGCCCAGGACTCCGCGTTCAATGCGACGCTGGAACGCGATCTCGATCCCGAAGCCGGCATGGTTGACGTCGTTCCGCAGGATTTGAGCCGCGTCCTCCTCAACCTTTTTGCCAACGGCTTCTATGCGATGCAGGAACGGATTCACCGCAACGCCGGCCCCGGCTACCAGCCGACCTTGCGCATTGCGACCCGGCGCCTCGACGGCGCGGTCGAGATCCGCGTCCGCGACAACGGCATTGGCATCGCCGCGCCCGTGCTGGAGAAGATCTTTACCCCCTTCTACACCACCAAGCCGGCTGGCCAGGGTACGGGGCTTGGCCTGTCGCTCAGCTACGACATCGTCGTGCACCAGCACGGCGGAGTTTTCGAGGTCGACACGCGTGCCGGCGAATACGCGGAGTTCGTGGTCCGACTGCCCTGCCGCGCTCACGAACAGCTGGCCGCGGCGGGCTCCCGATGACGTACCGGCTCTTGATCGTCGATGACGAGCCTGACGTCATTGAGCTGTTCCGGCAATCGTTCCGGCGGGAGATCCGCGCCGGCGTCTATGACCTTCGGTTTGCCGCATCCGGCGCCGACGCGCTCCGGCTTCTCGCGGGCAGCGCCGGCGGCGAGAGCATTCTGCTGTTATGCGATATCAACATGCCGGGGATGAGCGGGCTTGAGCTCTTGAGCGACGTGCGCGGACGATGGCCGCAGCTGCCGGTCATCATGATCACCGCCTACGGCGATCCGGCCATCCGCACGGCTGCCCTCGCTCAAGGTGCTGCCGACTTCGTGACCAAGCCGATCGACTTCGCCGAGCTCAAGCGCAGGCTGGCGAGCGTTGCGGCCGGAGCAGCCCCCTGATGCCGGCGCAGATCCTGGTCGTCGATGATGAGCCGGACCTCGAACCGCTGATCCGGCAGAAGTTCCGCCGGCAGATCGGCGCCGGTGACTACGTTTTCGCGTTTGCGCGCGACGGCGAGGAGGCGCTGGCACGGATTGCCGCCGATCCCGGCATCGATCTCGTGCTGTCCGACATCAACATGCCAGGCATGGACGGCCTGACCCTCCTCACTCGTTTGAAGGAGATGCCGGCGCCGCTGCGGGCGGTGATTATCTCCGCATATGGCGACATGAAGAACATTCGCACGGCCATGAACCGCGGCGCCTTCGACTTCATCACCAAGCCCATCGACTTTGACGATCTGGCGCTGACGATTACCCGCACCCTTGCCGATCTGCAGGCGGTGCGCGCGGCGGAGCGGGTGCGGGCGGATGCCGAGCGCGCCCGCACCAACCTTGCGCGCTATTTCTCACCCAACCTCGCCCGTCATCTGGCGGAGCACCCGGACGTCCTTGAACTGGGCGGCGAGCGGCGCGATCTCAGTTTCCTCTTCACCGATCTCGCTGGCTTTACGCCGCTCGCGGAAGCGCTCGATGCGGCCGTCATCGTGAAGCTGATGAACGACTACATCGGCGGCGTCGCGGAAGCCGTGTTCGAGCACGGTGGCACCGTGCACACCGTCGTCGGCGATGCGGTTTATGCACTGTTCGGCGCACCGCTGGCGCAGACGGATCATGCCGAGCGAACGGTTGCCTGCGCAGTTGCGATCGATGCGTTCGCCCAAGCCTTCGCCCGCGCCAAAAACGAGGAAGGCATCGCCGTCGGCGTCACCCGCATCGGCGTCAACTCCGGCCCCGCCATCGTCGGCAACGTTGGCGGTGAGCGCTTTTTCCACTACACCGCCTACGGCGACGCCATCAACACTGCCGCCCGCTTGGAAAGCGCCAACAAGGTGCTGGGGACGCGCATCTGCATCAGCGGCGAAACCGCACGGCGGATTGCCGATTTCGTCGGCCGGCCGATCGGCACGCTGGTGCTCAAAGGCAAGGACATCGGCATCGACACTTATGAACCCCTGACCGGCACCGGCTGCGGCTCCCGCTGCGCCACCTCCTACCGGCGCGCCTTCGAAAAACTCGCAACCGGCGATCCGCGGGCCGTCCGCGCCTTTGCCGCACACGTCGGCCGTTACCAAAGCGATACGCTCGCCGCCTTTCAACTAAAGCGCTTGCTCGCCGGCGAGACCGGAACCCGCATCGCGCTCGTCGGTGCACCGACCTGAGGGCTGCCGCTGTGCGCCGCTTGTGTTGCCCGCCGGCGCATGGAATCCTCTCAGCGCAACGAGACCGTTAACGGGAGGCGGCGGCGATGAACCTGGAGAAAGTCGTTTTCGGCTTCTTCATCATCCTGGCGATGACGCTGAATTTCAGCTTCGTCTATGGCGCGGTCGACGATCCCCGCCATCACAGCGTGATCGAATTCTTTGTCGTCGTCGTCGTCAACCTGATCGCGACCACCCTCAAGCTGGGCGATCGCAGCCAGATCGGCGCGCTGTTGCTGGCGACCAGCCTGGTTGCCGATCTCCAGCTGATCGCCGCAGCGCTGATCTGGACCCACGGCGCCCATATCACCGAGGGCGGCCTCAGCTACAACAGTTTCGTCCTCATCATCTCCCTCTCGGCGGGCGCGCTGCTCGCCAACGTCATCTCGGTGATCATCGTCGTCAGCGAGACGCTGATGCTGCGGCGCTAGGGCGGCGGGCGTGGCCGGCAGCAGCAGCAGCGGGCAGCGGGTCACCTTCATCATTCTCCGCTTCATGCGGGGGCCGATCCTGGTGCTGACCGTCGTCTATGCCATCGCGATGCTGGGCTGGGCGTTGATCCCGGGAGCGCGAACGGAGGCTGGCACGGCGCCGCCGCTCAGCCTGTTCCACGCCTTCTATTTCCTCGCCTACACCGCGACCACGACCGGCTTCGGCGAACTGCCGCACCCGTTTACCGAGGCGCAGCGGATGTGGGCGATGACGTCGCTCTATGCCGGCGTCATCGCCTGGCTGTATGCCATCGGCGCCATCGTGCGGCTGGTCCGCAACCCGCATCTCCAGAGCGTGCTGGCCGAACGGCGGTTCACCCGGTCGGTCGCGCGACTGCCCGGCAGCTTCGTTATCGTCTGCGGCTTCGGCAACACCGGCAGCCTGTTGACGCGCGGCTTGAGCGATGCCGGCATCGACACCGTCATTCTTGACCGCGACCCTGACCGGATCACCGCGGTGCTGCTGCGCGACTACCGGGTGGCGACGCCGGCGCTGTGCGCCGACGCCCGCATCCCCGATCACCTGATCGAGGCCGGCTTGATGCGGCCGAACTGCCGAGCCGTCGTCGCGCTCACGAGTGAGGAGGAGGTCAACGTCAAGGTCGCGATCGCCGCACGTCTGCTCAATCCCGGCGTGCAGGTCATCACCCAGGTCACCCGGCCCGAGTTCGTCGAGATCCTGACGACGTTTGGCCCGGACGTACGGGTCATCGACCCGTTCCAGACCTTCGCCCGCTATCTCAGCACCGCCGTTCATGGCCCCGTCATTCACATGCTGAACGAGTGGCTGGTCGGCGCGGCCGGCGCCAACTTGGCAATGTACCCGGAAGTGCCGCAGGGGCGCTGGATCGTCTGCGGCTTCGGTCGCATGGGCCGCTGCCTGCGCGATGCGTTTGCAGCGCTCGGCATCCGCACCGTCGTCATCGATCCCACCATCGGTGAGACCGACGCGAAGGCGCCCGACATGGTGCGCGGCCGCGCCACCCATACGACATTGAAACAGGCCGGCATCGAACAGGCCGCCGGCATCGTCGCCGGCACCAATTCGGATCCTGAAAACCTTGGCATTGTCCTCAATGCGCGCGCGCTCAACCCCGATATCTTTGTCGTCGTGCGCCAGAACCGTTACCGCAACCAGGTTCTCTTCAACGCTGCCGCCGCCGACCTGATCATGCAGCCGAACTTGGTGAGTGCGCGCCGCATTCACCTGCTCCTGATCGCGCCGCAGCTCAGAACCTTCTTTCGCCATGTGCGCGCCTGTCAGTTGCGCGGCGACCGCGAGGCGCTGCATGCGATCGTCACCCTGTTGCACGACCGCATCGGCAACGCGATGCCGCGGCTGTGGACCGTGGTCATCAATGCCAAGCGCGCGCGCGCCGCGGTCGACCTTCTGCAGACGGGGCTGCCGGTCGCGCTGGGCGACACCCTGCGCGATCCGTCCGACCGCGCGGACGCGCTGGCCTGCGTCGCCCTCGTGCTGCGCTCGGGCGCGGAAGTCGTTGCGGTGCCGCCGGAACAGCGGCTCCTGGCCGAGGGCGACGAGATTCTCTTCTGCGGCTCGGGCGCGGCCTATCACCTCCTTGATGCCACGCTCAACAGCCCCTATACGCTCCGCTTCCTCGTCACCGGCGCCGAGGGACCGCGCGGGACGGTGATGCGCTGGCTGATGGCGCGCGGCCGCGGGCAAGCGCAGCATTCGTCCGCTGCATGCCAGTAATCCTGTGCGAAGAAACAAAATTAGCTTCGCGTGCACGGATTCGAAAGTGACCAAGAAACAACATGAGGAGCTGAGAGCACGGCCGTAACAACGCGCCAATAGCCCCAAATGGAGAACGCAACCCACAAACGCCGTTCCAGGTCTTGTCATGCGTTGGCGACTTCGGCCCCTTTTGGGGCTGTCGTTTTTTCTGCCAATGCCGAGGATGACGGCCGATTGCGGTTCGCGCGCAAGCGCCGGCCGCGACGGAACACCGGTGCGACGCAACGCACCAGGCGGATCATAAGGGGAGCGATCGATGGACGGCTGGGGCACCCCATCTCTTGACGTTTCCGCGCGTCTCGAAAGGCCGCTTCGCCGTGATGCGCCGCTGAACAAGCTGATTGTATGCGGCACGGCGCTCGGCAGCGACGCACTCGCACTCGCACTCGCCGGCAAGGCCGCCTTCTGGGGCCGCTTCATCGGCGAAGATCCGCCGCTCGAGCCGTATCTGATGACGTTTGGCGGCGCGGCACTCTTGCTGTTCCTCGCCTTTCGCCGTGCCGGCCTTTACCGGTTCGAGGTAATCGCGTCCTGGCCGCGGTGGAGCGGGCGGCTGCTGGCCATGGTCGGCGCCGCGGCAGTGCTGTTGATCGCCTCGCTCTATCTGATGAAGCGTGGCGAGGACGTCTCGCGCGTCTGGCTGCTCGCGACCTTCGCCGGCACGGCGGCGCTGGTGTTGCTGCAGCGGGGTCTGATCGCGTGGTTCGTGACCAGGCGGGTGCGACTGGGCACGTTCACCCGCTCGGTCGCGCTCGTCGGCGCCGGTCTGCAGGGCCGTCAGTTCCTTGAGCATCTGCAAACCGAAGGCACGCTGTGGAAGCGCGTCGTCGGCGTGTTCGACGACCGCCGCACGAGGCTCGATCCGCCGCGCGGCACACCCTTCCGCGGCGATCTTGGCGTGCTGGAGGACGATGTGCGCGCCGGCCGCGTCGACGAAGTGATCATCGCACTGCCATGGAGTGCGCGTAGCCGCATCGTCGCCATCGTGAACCGGCTGCGCGAGCTGCCGGTCGATATCTACCTCGGCTCGGATCTGATCGCATATGCGTTGCCGGCCCACCAACCCGGGCTGATCGCCGGCGTGCCGACCTTTCACATGGTACGGGTGCCGCTCTCCGGGTTCCGGTTGGCCGTCAAGTGGCTGGAAGACAAAATCCTTGCCTTCGTTCTGCTGATGCTGGTGTCGCCCGTTCTGCTGGCGATCGCGGTCGCGATCCGGATCGACAGCCCCGGCCCGATCCTGTTTCGGCAGCAGCGCTACGGCTTCAACAACGGCCCGATTACCGTGCTCAAGTTCCGCTCCATGCGGCATGAGGGTAAGGGCGCCCGCTTTCGCCAGGCGACCCGCGGCGATGACCGGGTGACGGGGGTGGGCCGGCTGTTGCGTCAGTCGAGCCTCGACGAATTGCCGCAGCTCCTCAACGTACTGAACGGATCGATGTCGCTGGTCGGCCCGCGGCCGCATCCGGTCGAGCTCAACGAGCAGTTCGCCGCCCTGATCGACGGCTACAACGGGCGCCACCGGGTTAAGCCGGGGATTACCGGCTGGGCCCAGGTCAACGGCTTCCGCGGCGAGACGGACACCATCGACAAGATGCAGGCGCGGATCGAACACGACGTCTGGTACATCGAGAACTGGTCGGTCTGGCTCGATCTGCGCATCCTGCTGATGACGGTCGCCAAGGGTCTCGTGCACCCGCACGCGTACTGATGCGATGACTGATCAGCCTATGATCGTGGTGCGTCCCGGCGATGACATTCAAGCGATTGTCGACGCGCACCCCGCCGGCACGACGTACAGACTTGCGCCGGGGGTCTACCGCAACCAGGCGATCAGCCCGAAAGCGGGCGACGTGTTCGAGGGCCCTTCCGACGACGACGAAGGCAGCGCCGTACTCACCGGTGCGGTCGTCCTGACGGATTTCACCCGCCGCGACGGCTGGTGGGTGGCGGCAAACCAGGCCCAGGACGGCCAGGTGCACGGCGAGTGCGATCCCGAGCACCCGCGCTGCGCTTATCCCGAGGACGTGTTCTTCGACGACGCGCCGCTGCTCCATGTCGCGGCCAAGGCAGATCTTCGGCCCGGCACCTTTTTTTTCGACTATGAGGCGGACACGATCTACTTCGGCGACGATCCGCGCGGCCGCGAGGTCGAGGTGTCGACGACGCGGACGGCCTTCCTGCCGACGGCCGAGAACGTCACCATCCGCAACCTGACGATCGAGAAGTACGCCATCCCGGCGCAGATGGGCGCGATTGGTGATCAATATCCGGCCGACGGGTGGGTCATTGAGAACAACGTTATACGCCACAACCACGGCATGGGCGTCGCCTTCGCCTCCAACACCGTCGTTCGCAACAATCACATTCATCACAACGGCCAGTCAGGCATCGGCGGCAACGGCGAGAAAGCATTGATTGAGGAGAATGAGCTTTCCTACAACAATTACGCGGGATTCTCGCGCGAATGGGAGTGTGGCAACAAGCTAAGCAATCAGGTCGGCACGTCGGTGATCGGGAATTACATTCACCACAACGAGTGTACGGGTCTGTGGATCGATATTGACAATATTGATATAAATATCGAGCGCAATATTATCGAATACAATGCCGGAAACGGGATTCAGTACGAGATCAGCTACCGCGGCAGCATTATTGATAACGTCATCCGATACAATACCGATAACAAAAAAGACTGGCTGTGGAACTCGCAGATCCTCATTCAGAATTCACAGGATATCGAAGTCCGCGGCAACAAGGTGATCGTCCCGGAAACGTGCGGAAACGCGATCGGCCTGATCGAACAGGCGCGCGGCAGCGGACTGTTCGGCGCCTACATCGTCAAGAACGTCCACGTTCACGATAACAAAATCGCGTTCACGTCTCCGCTCGGAAAAGTCGGTGCCGGAGAAGATCTTGGCGATACCGGCATGTTCGCCC
>JBATPX010000039.1:0-37483 GCA_049291695.1 Defluviicoccus sp. | reverse complement strand
CCCATCGCTCGCCGCCGCTCGCCAGTGAACCCTTCGGGTGAAACCTACCACACCCCTCACCGGGAAAGAACAAAAACAGAATCAACCGCCTACCCGAAATTCACGATCCTTAGCCGGGGAACCAGGGCGACGCGCCAACCTTGACAGCGCCGGATCACCAGTGCATCAGATGCACGGTTGCGCCACTGGCAGCGGTCCGCGACGCGTGTGCCGGCAATGGAAAAAGAGTTAGGCCGGCCAAGGGACGGCGAGCAGGGTAGGGCATGGGCGATCTCTCGGGCAGGACAGCGCTGGTGACCGGCGCTTCGGGTGGCATTGGAGCGGCGGTCGCGCGTGCGTTGGTAGCGCAAGGCGCGGTGGTCGCGCTGTCGGGCACCCGCGTCTCTGTGCTGGAAGCGCTGCAGGCTGAGCTGGGCGACCGCGCCCGCGTCGTGCCCGGCGATCTTGGCGTCAGCGATGGCCCGGAAAGGCTGGTGGACGGGTGTCAGCGCGCCTGCGGCGGCATCGATATCCTGGTCTCCAACGCCGGCATGACACGCGATGGCTTGGTTATGCGGATGACCGACGAGGACTGGGATCAGGTCATGGCCGTCAATCTTTCGGCCGCGTTTCGCCTCATCCGCGGCAGCCTGCGCGGCATGATGAAGAAGCGCTGGGGCCGCATCATCGCGGTGACATCCGTCGTGGCCGCGGCCGGCAACCCCGGCCAGGCCAACTACGTCGCCGCCAAGGCCGGCCTCAACGGCCTGATCAAGACGGTCGCCCAGGAGGTCGGCAGCCGCGGAATCACCGCCAACTGCGTTGCGCCCGGGTTTATCGAGACCGAGATGACGGCCCAGCTGCCGGACGTTGTCAAGAGCCGCGCGCGCGCTGCCATCCCGGTCGGCCGTGCCGGACTACCTGAGGATGTTGCAGCCTGCGTTGCATTTCTTGCAAGTAGCGAAGCCGCATACGTGACCGGCCAGACCCTGCATGTGAACGGGGGGATGGCGATGATTTGAGCGGTTTGCTAAAACGACACGTGCGCTTGTCCGCTGGCCAAGGTCTCAGTTTTGTGTTACGACCTTTGGGCGTTATGTTGCAGCGCAGCATAACCTCGCGACGTTGTCGGGGGAGCAGTTTGTTTTCGACTGTCCACGCCGTTACGCCAAGCATGTCGAGGGTCAATGACGATGAGTGATGTTGCAGAGCGGGTCAAAAAAATAATCGTCGAGCATTTGGGGGTCGAGGAGGCCAAGGTCACCGAAAACGCGAGCTTTATCGATGACCTGGGTGCCGATAGCCTCGACACGGTCGAACTGGTGATGGCATTCGAGGAAGAATTCGGGATCGAGATCCCGGACGAGGCGGCCGAAAAGATCGCCTCTGTCAAGGATGCCGTCGATTATATCAAGAGCGCGACGGGATAGGCAGTGAGCGGCATTCATTACGACTTGCCGGAACTGGCTCTTCCTCCCCTATCCTTCAATCAACGCCGTTGACGGACGACGGATCGCGATGAGACGTGTAGTCGTAACAGGACTCGGCCTCGTTTCGCCCCTGGGATGCGGCGTCGAGGTCACGTGGCAGCGCTTGATCAAGGGCGAGTCGGGCATCGGCGCCATCCAGGGCTTCGATGTCTCCGACCTGCCGGCCAAGATTGCGGCTCAGGTTCCGAAGGGCGAGACCGCATCGGGCGGCTTCAATGCCGATGACTGGGTGTCGCCGAAAGAACAGCGGCGCATGGACACCTTTATCGTCTTTGCGCTTGCGGCCGCCCGGCAGGCGGTCGAGGATGCCGGTTGGGCCGATCCGGGCGAGGACGAGTGTCTGCGCACCGGAGTGATGATCGGCTCCGGCATCGGCGGACTGCCGGAGATCGCCAAGGGGGCGGTCCTGATCGAGAAGGGGCAGGTTCGCAAGCTCAGCCCCTTCTTCATTCCGGCGGCGTTGATCAACCTCGCCAGCGGCCACCTCTCGATCAAGTACGGCTTCAAGGGGCCTAATCATTCCGTCGTCACCGCGTGCGCCACCGGCGCGCACGCGATCGGCGATGCGGCGCGGCTGATCATGCTCGATGATGCGGACGTCATGGTCGCAGGCGGCACTGAGGCGGCGATCTGCCGGTTGGGCATCGCCGGCTTCGCGGCGGCGCGGGCGCTGTCAACAAAGTTCAATGACACGCCGCAGAAGGCATCCCGGCCGTGGGACAAGGACCGCGATGGCTTCGTCATGGGCGAAGGGGCCGGCATCGTCGTGCTCGAGGAATTCGAGCACGCCAAGAAGCGCGGCGCCCGGATCTACGCCGAAGTCATCGGCTACGGCATGTCCGGCGATGCCTACCACATTACCGCGCCGTCTGAGAGCGGGGACGGTGCCTACCGCTGCATGCAATCCGCCTTCCGCCGCGCTCAGATCGGCGTCGAATCGATCGATTACATCAATGCGCACGGGACGTCGACTCCACTCGGCGATGAGATCGAGCTGGGCGCCGTCAAGCGCATGTTCGGCGATGCCGCTTACAAGCTGTCGATGTCGTCCACCAAGTCGTCAATCGGCCACCTCCTCGGTGCCGCCGGTGCGGCGGAGGCGATCTTCAGCATCAAGGCGATCGAGACCGGCATCATTCCGCCGACGCTCAACCTAGACAACCCGAGCGAGGGTTGCGATCTCGACCTCGTGCCGCATACGGCCAAGGAGAGGTCGGTCGGCGCGGCGCTGTCGAACTCGTTCGGCTTCGGCGGCACCAACGCATCGCTGATCTTCAAGAAGGTGGCATAAGGTCGGGTTTCTTGAATGACCGGCGCGGCCCGGATCGTCCGCAGGATTGCGCTGCTGGCGGTACTGGTTGGTATCGGCGGTGGCGCCGGCTATATCGCGTTTGCGTACCTCGGGCCGGGGCCGCTCACCCGTGAGGCCGTGGTCGTCATCCCGCGCGGTGCGGGCGTGCCGGCAATCGCGGCCGCGCTGGATAAAGCGGGCGTGATCCGAGGCCAGCTGCCGTTTCGCATCGGCATCGCACTCGAAGGCGCGGCCTCCCAGCTCAAGGCCGGTGAATACCTGTTCGCGCCCGAGATCAGCGGTCGCTCGGTCGGGCGTGCTCTGCAGCAGGGCGCGGTTCGTGTGCGCCGTCTCACCGTCCGCGAGGGGCTGACGAGCGCCCAGGTCGTGGCGCTGCTGCGTGCTGCCGACGGCCTCGACGGCGAGATCACGACAGTGCCCGACGAGGGAACGCTGTTGCCGGAGACCTATCACTACACCTTCGGCGATGACCGCCGCGCCGTGCTGGAGCGGATGGCAACGGCGATGAAGCAGGCGATCGACGAACTGTGGCCGGCGCGCGCCGTCGAACTGCCGCTCACGACCCCGATGGATGCAGTGATTCTCGCCTCCATCGTCGAGAAGGAGACGGCGCTGGCAGACGAGCGGGCGCGCATTGCCGCCGTCTTTATTAACCGCTTGCGCGTGGGCATGCGGTTGCAGGCCGATCCGACCGTCGCCTACGCCGGCGGCGAGACCGGCGCGCCGCTCGAACGGCCGCTGACCCAGGCCGACCTGCAGCGTCCGTCCCCGTACAACACCTATCAGGTCGACGGCCTGCCGCCGGGACCGATTGCCAATCCCGGCCGGGCAGCACTCGCGGCCGTGCTAAACCCGGCCCGCAGCGACGAGCTGTACTTCGTTGCCGACGGTACCGGCGGCCACGCCTTCGCCCGTACCCTCGATGAACACAACCGTAACGTCACCCGCTGGCGCTCGGTGCAGAAGCGCACCACGCTGCCTTGAGCCGGCAACGGAGCCGGCGACGGCGGGCTCCCTTGCCGGCCGCACGGCCTTGTTGCGCCGTACCGGGCTCTCTATAACCCTCGGGCTATGGCCCTTAAGGCGAGGGCGGGGGCGAAGCGAAGGGAACGCTGGTGACCATTTCCTCCATGACGGGCTTCGCCCGCGGCGAAGAGACGTCAGACGGCTGCACCTGGACCTGGGAGGTCCGCAGCGTCAACGCCCGCGGCCTGGAGATGCGTTGCCGCCTCCCGGCCGGCTTCGAGGGTCTTGAGCCGCTGGTGCGCCAACGCATCGGTGCCGCGATCCGGCGTGGCAATCTTCTCATCACGCTCACTCTCTCTTTCGCCGCCGGCAGTACCAACGTGCGTATCAACGAGGCTGTGCTGGCAAGGATTCTGGATCTGTTGCCGGATATCGAGCGCAGGCTCCCCGGCGCGGCACCAGCCAGCGCGAGTGCGATCCTGAGCCTGCGCGGCGTCATCGAGACCGACGACGGCCTGCCCAGCGGCGATGCTCGCAGCCGGCTGGAGGCGGGGCTGATGGCCCACTTCGAGACCGTGGTCGCGGGCCTGACTGCCGTGCGGCAGGCGGAGGGGTCACGGCTGCTGGTCGTGCTGGAGGGGCAGACTGAACGCGTTGCACAGCTGCAGGGCGAGGCGGCGGCGCTTGCCGCCACCCAGCCGGCGGCAATCCTCGCTCGCCTGAAGGAGCAGCTGCAGGCGCTGGCCGCATCGGCGCCGGCTCTCGGCGAGGATCGCCTGGCGCAGGAGGCGGCGCTGCTCGCCGTCAAGGCCGATCCGCGCGAGGAGCTTGACCGCCTGCATGCGCACGCGCTCGCGGCCCGCGCGCTGCTCGCCGCCGACGGACCGGTGGGCCGGCAGCTCGATTTCCTCTGTCAGGAGCTCAATCGGGAGGCCAACACCCTGTGCGCCAAGTCCGCCGATGTCGAGCTGACGCGGATCGGGATCGACCTCAAGACAGTGATCGATCAGCTGCGCGAGCAGGTGCAGAACATTGAGTGAAGCGACCGTGGCAGCGCCGGTGGCGATCGCCCGCAGGGGCCTGATGCTGGTGCTGTCCTCGCCATCGGGCGCCGGCAAGTCCTCCATTGCGCAGGGCCTGCTTGCCGGCGATGCCGGCCTTGAGATGTCGGTCTCGGTCACCACGCGGCCGCCGCGGCCCCGCGAGGTCGATGGCCGCGACTATTCGTTCGTCAGTGCCGAGGCGTTCGCCGCGCTGGCGGACGCGAACCGCCTTCTCGAGCATGCGGTCGTGTTCGGCAATCGCTACGGCACGCCGCGTGAGCCGGTCGAAGCGGCGCTTGCCGCCGGCCGCGACGTACTGTTCGATGTCGACTGGCAGGGCGCGCGGCAGCTGCGTGCCAGTGCCTGCCATGACGTCGTGAGCGTGTTCATCCTGCCGCCGTCGCAGACCGAGCTGGAGCAGCGCCTGCGCGGCCGCGGCCAGGATGCAGACGACGTCGTGCGCGGGCGGATGGCGCGTGCCAGTGCCGAGATCAGCCATTGGGGCGAGTACGATTACGTGGTTGTCAACCGCGAGCTCTCGGCAGCGATGGCCGACGTTCAATCCATTCTGGCCGCAGAGCGTCTGCGGCGACCGCGCCAGGTCGGTCTCGCCGCCTTCGTCGCCGGCATCAGCCGCGCTTAACGTGTCCGCCCGGCGGTCGAGGACAGATAGAGCCCCGCCGCAATCAATGCCCCGCCCACGAAGTGGAAGGCCTCAAGCCGCTCATCGAGGAACAGCGTCGCGAGCACACCCGCGAAAACCGGCATCAGGTGGATGAACAGCCCGGCCTTGGCGGCGCCGACCGACCGCACGCCGTGATTCCAGCAGGCAAAGGCGATCACCGAGGCAAACACGCCGACGTAGCCGATGGCTGCGAGCGTCGGCAGTTCAACCGTAAAGCCGCGGCCGGCGGCGCGTTCCTGAGCGTAAAGCGGCACCAGCAGCACGAGGCCGATTACGGCGGTCGCGAACAGGAGAACCAGCGGCGGCACAGCGCCCGGCAGGCGGCGGATCAGCACCGAGTAGAGCGCCCACATCGGCACCGCGAGTGCCATCCAGGCATCGCCCGGCGCCAGCCGCCGCGCCGCCAGGAGCGCCAGATCGCCCTGCAGGATGACAATGCCGACGCCGAGGGTGGAGAGCGCGATGCCGGCGGCTTGGCGCAGGCGCAGCCGGCTGCCGTCCAGCGCATAGGCGATCGCCGGGATGGCGGCCGGGATGGTGGCGATGATGAGGACGCCGTTGATCGCCGTCGTCGTCTGCAGGCCGCGATAGACGCAGTATTGAAAGCCGACAACGCCGCTCGCCGCGAGTATCGCCAGCAGCCGCCAGTGGCGAACCAGGTCCCGCTGCAACCGCCAGGCGGCCGCGCCGGCAATCGGCAACAGCACCGCAGCCGCGACCGCCCAGCGCCAGAAGGTGAGCGCCGCCGGCGGAATGTCGGCATGCATGGCGCGGCCGACGACGAAGTTGCCGGCCCAGCACAAGGGCGGGATGACCAGCAGCAGGTAGGGCGAGATCGCTCCGCGGTCGGGCGGCTGGTCTGGCGTCGCCATCAGGGCGGGACCGCACTCGATGCCAGAAGCCGGGCCAGGCGGCAGAATTCCTCGACATCGAGTTCCTCGGCGCGGCGCGTCGGTGCAATGCCGACCGCAGCCGGATCGAGGCCGAGTGCGCGCAGGCTGCCGCGCAGCATCTTCCGCCGCTGACCGAACGCCGCCGCTGTCACCCGCTCGAGCGCTCCCCATTCGGCCTCGGCCAGCGGTGCCGGTCGCGGTGTGAGCGTGACGACGGCCGAGGCGACCTTGGGCGGCGGCGTAAACGCGCGTGCGTCGACGGCAAAGGCATAGCGCACATCGCAGCGCCACTGGGCGATGACCGAGAGCCGGCCGTAGGCGGCGGTGCCGGGCCGGCCCGCCAGCCGGTCGGCAACCTCCTTCTGAAACATCAAGGTGAGGCCTGCGAAATCGGTGGCGTCGCGCAGCCAGCCGATGAGGAGCGGCGTCGCCACGTTGTAGGGCAGGTTGGCGACGATGCGGCGCGGTGGCGGGGCCAGCGTGCGCACGTCGAGCGTCATCGCATCGGCCTCGACCACTGTCAGCGCCCCTTCGGCGGCGGCCGCAAGCGGTGCAAGTGCCTCGACGCAGCGGCGATCCTTTTCGATCGCGGTCACGCGCGCGCCAGCTTCCAGCAGGCTGCGCGTCAGTCCGCCCGGTCCCGGGCCGATCTCGATCACCGTGCCCTCGGCAACGTTGCCGGCGGCGCGGACGATGCGCCGGGTGAGGTTGAGATCGAGCAGGAAATGCTGGCCCAGGCGTCGATCCGCCGCCAGCCGGTGCCGCGCGATGACTTGGCGCAAGGCCGGCAGGCCGGCCAGTGCGGCGCCGATGGTCGCGGCAGCCGGGCGGGCGGTCGGATCCACGGCGGCAGGATCCGCCGGGGCTGAATTCACCGGGGCTGAATTCACCGGGGCCCGGCCCGCCTGCGGGCGGCGATCGCGGCGGCCATCTTAAGCGCCGCGATCAGGCTGGTCGGGCTGGCGCGGCCCTTGCCGGCGATGTCGAAGGCGGTGCCGTGGTCGGGCGAGGTGCGCACGAAGGGCAGGCCAAGGGTGACGTTGACGGCGCGATCGAAGTCGAGTGCCTTCAGCGGGATCAGCGCCTGGTCGTGATACATGCAGATCGCCGCATCAAAGCCCGCGCGCGCGAGGGGAGTGAACAGCGCATCCGGCGGCACCGGGCCGGAGGCGTCGATCCCGGCCGCCTGCAGGACCGCAATCGCGGGCGCGATCAACTCCTGTTCCTCCCGGCCCATGGCGCCCTCCTCGCCGGCATGCGGATTGAGCCCAGCAATGGCAAGCCGCGGCCGCGCAATGCCGAAGTCGTGAGCGAGCGCTTGCGCGGTCGCCTGCGCCGCTGCGACGATCGCGGCGGCCGACAGCGACGCGATGGCCTCGGCCAAGCTCACGTGGACGCTCACCGGCACCACCCGCAAGCACGGCCCGGCCAGCATCATGACAGCGCATGCATCGCCGCCCGCGAGACTGGCAAGGAACTCGGTATGGCCGGGGAACGGAAAACCCGCCCCCAGCAGGATCTTCTTGTGGATCGGGTTGGTGACGACAGCAGCCGCCTGACCTGCCTGCGTCAGGTGGACCGCCTCTTCGATCGCCTTGATGACCGAAGGTGCAGTGGCCGCTTCCGGCCGCCCCGGCACCGGCACATGCGGCAGCGGCCGATGCAGCACCGGCAGGCCGCAGGCGAACGCCTCGATAGCCGCCGCAGGCTCGGCGATACGGATGAGCGGCACAGCCAAGTCGAGCGCGGCGGCTTCGTGGGCCAGATGCCCGGCATCGGCGATGATGAAGAAGGGCGGAACACCGGAATCATCCCGCTGCAGCCAAGCCTTCAGCGCAATCTCGGCGCCGATCCCGGCCGGCTCGCCCATCGTGAGTGCCAGCGGCAACTGCGACGCCAGCAGGCTTGGCGTCACGGGCGGATTTCCACCAGCGCGTCGCGCTTCAAGCCGCGCAGCAGCCGGCGCGACGCGACGGCGAGACGCTCCTCGCGCAGGAATCGGCGCAGCGCGCCGCGCACCTCATCATCCGCCGCCACCTCATCGCGTTCGCATACCATGAGCATGGCAACGCCGTCGGCAGCGCGCATCGGCGGCGTCATCTCGCCGACCTTGAGCGGCGCGACCATCGCCTGCAGTTCCGGCGGCAGCCGCCGGGTATCGACCTTGCCGAGGCTGGTCGACACGATGCCATCTGAGCCGCCGCCCCGCTTGGCCAGCGCCTCGCAGCTCTCGGCGCCCTCGGCGAAGCTGCGTACGGCTTCGATGCGTTGGATGGTTTGGACCTGCGGCACGCCTTGCGGCAGTGGCGCGAATACCTGGTGCAGCCCCAGCACCAGGCTGCCACCCGGCATCGCGGCCATCCGCCTCGCGAACAGGACGACCAGATGATAGCCGCGCGGTGAGCGGATCGGGCCTGCGACCTGGCCCGGCTCGAGCCCGCTCACGACCCGGTCCAGTTCGGGGTCGAGCTGCCCCTGGCGCAGCCAGCCGAGATCGCCGCCGTTGCTTGCCGCCGGTCCGCGCGAAAAGATCCGCGCCAATCCACTGAAGCTGGCGCCGGCGCGGATCTCGTTGATCAGCCGGCCGGCGAGGTCGCGGACGTTCTGTTCGTCCTGCGGCGCTTCGACCGGGAGAAAGATCTCGGCAACGCGGAACTCCGGCCGGCCGGCGGCGGCCCGGCGTCGCGCCAGCTCCTCGTCGATCTCGTCGTCGCTCACCGCGGCGCTGTCGCCGGCAAGGCGGGTGACCACCTTGACCCACGCCAGTTCGGTCTCGATCTGCTCGCGCAGCGTGCCGATGCTGACGTTCTGCCGGGCGAGATAGCGCGGCAGCTCCTCCGGCGGCACCTTGATCTGGCCAGCCACCTGCATCAGCGTGCGATCGGTCTCTTCGCTCGGCACAGCGATCTTGAGCCGCCTTGCTTCCTGCCGCTTCAGGCTGTCCTCGATCAGCATGGTCAGCACCTCGGGCGCCAGCCGTTCGCGGATTTCGGGGCTGCCGCTCAAGTTGCCGGTGGCGAGGAAAAGCGCCATCCGGTTGTCGACATCGCGCTGGGAGACGATGTCGCTGTTGACGACGGCAACAATCGAATGGTCGCGCTCGGCGCCAGCCGGGGCGGCTGCAAGCGTCACCGCCAGCACAACAGCGCAGGTCGCAGCACTGCGGATCGTGCGAGAGCGGAGAAGGCGGATCAGGGTCGGAATCATGCGGCGCACCATGCAGGGCCTACCGGTTCAAGGGGAGCCTGGAGCAGCGGAACGGAGGCGTCATCGCGGCTGTCTGTCCTATCCGCCATCGCGTTGGCGGAGGCCGGCGCCGACGGTTCCCAGCGTCTTGAAGCCGAGACGCACGTAGAAGATATCCGACGGCTCGATGTCACGGTCCTCGATATCGGCGCGCTTGTAGCCGAAAGTGAACAGGAAGCACTCGTCCTCGTAGGTCAAGCGGATGCCAAGGTCGCGCTGCGCGCCGCCGCCTTTGAGGTCGCGGACGCCGGAGAGGCGGGTGCGCCAGTAGCGGCTGAGCTGCGACGACAGGCTGAAGCCCAGTTCTTCGCGCCCCTCGAAGTCGGTGCCGTCGTCAATTTCTTCATCGAACCGTACATAGCTGACGCCGACGCGCAGGATATCGCTGCCAAGGACCGCGCCGAGTTCGTGCCGCCGCGCCGCGGCCTCGCTGACGTCAATGCGGTTGCGATACAACAGGTCGAGATACGGGTTGGGAGCGAGATCGACGGCGGTCACCACGTCGGAGAAATTGCCGCTGAGGCCGGATGCGGTCGGGATTGCGGCATCCTCGACGAAGCGATAGCTCTGGCCGCTGAATACGCTCGCCCGCTTGTCATCCGCGCCGAAATAGGACCACGACAAGCCATAGCTGAAGCGTGGTCCCTCCTCGACCTGATCGAGGCCGGAAAAGCGGTTGAGCGCGAACAGATTGGTGGTGTCGAACTCGAAATCCTCGCTGTCCTCGTTGGGGATGCTGCTGGGGTTGCCGAAGGTCGGCGCCAGTACGCCCTGGACAATCGGCTCGATGATCTGCTGGCTCGTCTCACCGGCGCGCGCGAACGGGAGCCGCCACTCGCCGGCCAACTGCGGAAACAGCCGGCCACTGAAGCCGGTGTAGCGGTCGTCGCTGCCTTCCCGTTCGAGGTCGTTCACGTGATAGGCGTCGCCCCAGAGCGTCGCCGACAGCGTGTAAAGGTCGCCGATGGGGCCGAGCAGCGGCAGGGTCCAGCCCGCCCGCGCCGACGCCCGGCGGGTATCGGTGCCGTCCGTACGCGTCAGCACTGCGAAGTCGAGGTGGACATCGGTGCGACCGCCCACCGTGTCGACGTCGCCGAAATGGTAGTAATCGAGCTTCGGCGCGACGAACGGGATCGAGTCGTTGTCATCGCCGCTCTTGAGACCCTGAAACAAGTAGGAATTGGCGACAAAGTAGTCGGTCCTGCCGAAGGCTTCGCCGTACAAGCGCGACGTCAGCGTCTGCTGGTCGCTGAAATCATAGCGGCGCAGGTAGGTGCGATCGAGCGCGCGCTCAATGTCGAGGCCTGAGCGCCAGCGCTCGTTGATGTCGTAGCGGACCTCGCCGAACAGATGGCCGCGTGTCTTCTGTGTCGAATCGCGGGTCAAGCTGCCATCGAACTCCATCCGGCCGCGGGACAGCTCGCGCCGATACTCGGCTTCCAGGAGCGCGCCCTCTTTGGTCGTGAACCAGGGCGTGAGCGTCAGGTCGTCCTGCGGCGACAGGGCAATGAACACGGGGATCTCGGCGACCAGGCCGAAATCCGAGGAGCTGCCGAAGGTCGGCACCAACAGGCCCGTCTTGCGCTTAACGGTGGGATCGGGTTGGTAGAAATACGGCAGAAAAAAGACCGGCACGCCGCCGAGCTCCATCCACGCGTCGGAAAACTCGATGACCTTCTCGTTCTGGTCGTGGCGGACCTTGGCCGCCTTGATCTGCCACAAAGGCGGCCGTGTCGGTTCTTCGGCGCACAGATCGCACGGCGAATAGACGGTCTTGGCGAGTTCGGTCTCTGCGCCGCCGGTCCGCCGCCCGGATGCCGCCGCCGCGCGGGTTCCGTCGGTGAGGATCAAGCGCAAGTTCTCGATGACGCCGTCCTTGAGATCGCCGGTGATCTCGGCCTTATTGGCGAAGATCACCTCGCCCGAGGGCTCCGTGATGGCAACATTGCCGGTTGCGATCAGGCGGTCGCTGGTCTCGTCATAGGTGATTTCGTCCGCCTTCAAGATGCGGTCGCCCTGCATCGCCTCGACGTTGCCGTTCGCCGTGACGATCCGCCGCTCCTGATCGTAGCTGAGGGCATCGGCGGTGAAGAGAATTGCCCCGGTGCGGCTCGGCGCCTCGATCGCGGCGGCGGGAGCTGCGCATGCGAGCGGCACGGCCGTCGCCGCCGCAAGCAGAAGGCCGCAGACAATCCGCCAGCGGCGCCTTCCGGTGCCGCCAGGGGACTCACACGTCATGTTCCGGATCGATTCCGGCGAGCGCATCGCCGGTCGCCTTCAGGCGCGCGTGCAGCGAAGGCGTCTGGCTCAAGTAGGTATCGGCGAAAAAGCGCGCGGTGGCCAGCTTGGCACGGTGAAACGCGGTGTCGCCACTGTCTTCGGCAAGGTTGCGGGCGGCAGCCAGGGCGCCCTTCGCCAGCAGCCAGCCGCCGGCCACGATGCCGGTGAGCGCGAGGTAGTCGCAAGCCCCGGCCGCGACCCGCGCCGGTGCGTGCGGGAACGTCTCCAGGATCCACTCCGTCGCTTCGGCTAAGTCCTGCGTTGCCTGCGACAGGCGCTCCCGGATCGCGCGGGTCTGCCCCTTCGCTTCGGCGTCAATCTCGGCCAGCGTCGTCCGCATCAGCGCCAACAGCCGGGTCGCCGCGGCACCGTTGTCGCGCATCACCTTGCGGCTCACGAGGTCGAGCGCCTGAATGCCGTTGGTGCCCTCGTAGATCGTGGCGATGCGGGCATCGCGCAGGTGCTGCGGCGCTCCGCTCTCCTCGATGTAGCCCATCCCGCCCATCACCTGGATGCCGGTGCTGGCGACCTCGATGCCGAGGTCAGTGCTCCACGCTTTGACGACCGGCGTCAACAGGTCGACGAGGCCGAGCGCCAGGCGGCGATGCTCATGATCAGGGTGATTGTGGGCGATGTCGAGGTGGGCGGCCGTGAAGTAGGCGAGCGCACGCGATGCTTCCGCCAGGCTCTTCATCGACAACAGCATCCGCTGCACATCGGGGTGGCGGTCGATGTGGATGGCCGCGGGATCGCCCGAATCGATCGCGCGGCCCTGGATGCGATCGCGGGCGTAGGCGCGGGCACGCTGGAAGGCGCGGTCGCAGATGCCGACACCTTCGAGGCCGACGGCGAGGCGCGAGTTGTTCATCATCGTGAACATCGCGGCGAGGCCTTGGTTCTCCTTGCCGACCATGTAGCCGACCGCGCCGCCGTCGTCGCCGAACGACATCACCGCCGTCGGGCTGGCCTTGATGCCGAGCTTGTGTTCGATCGAAACGCAGCGCAGATCGTTGCGCGCGCCCATGCTGCCGTCGTCGTTGACCATGAACTTCGGCACCAGGAACAACGAGATGCCGCGCACCCCCGGCGGCGCATCGGGCGTTCGGGCGAGAACCATGTGGATGATGTTCTGGGCCAGGTCATGTTCGCCGAACGTGATGTAGATCTTCTGGCCGCTGATCTTGTAGTGGTCGCCGTCGGGGACTGCCCGAGCCCGCACCCGCGCCAGGTCGGAGCCGGCCTGCGGTTCGGTGAGATTCATGGTGCCGGTCCACTCGCCGCTGATCAGCTTCGGCAGGTAGCGGTCCTTGAGCTCCGCTGTCGCATGCGCCTCGATGAGCTCGACCGCACCCTGGGTCAGCATCGGGCAGAGCGAGAAGGCCATGTTGGCGGCGGTCCAGATTTCGCCCACCGCCATCGCCAGCAGTGACGGCAGGCCCTGTCCACCATACTCGGCCGGCAGTCCGATGCCGTTCCAGCCGCCCTCAATGAAGGCCTGGTAGGCCTCGATAAAGCCCGAAGGGGTGTGCACAACGCCGTTTTCGAAGGTGCAGCCCTCGCGGTCGCCGCTCGGATTCAAAGGAGCGAGCACCTCGGCGCCGAACTTGCCGGCCTCGTTGAGAATGGCTTCGATCAGATCATCGGTGACGTCCGCAAAGGCGGGCAGCGCGCGCACCTGATCGATCCCGGCGACATTTTCGATGACGAAGCGCATTTCCGCGAGCGGGGGGGTGTAGAGGGGCATTGGCGAGGGGTCTTTCCTTGTCTTTCCCTGAAAAGCTTGACCGGCCGGCCGGCATCAGACAACGGCGCTACGGTAGTCGAGGCTGCCATCGCCGTCAATTTGGCGACGACCGCTCACGGCTGCGGCCGCATCCATTCAGCCACCATGAGGCCGAGGACGGCGACCACGACCAGGCTGCCGCCCACGAGCGCCGTCGCGTCGGGTGTCTCGCCAAGGCCGAGCCAGACCCAGATCGGCGCCAGCACCGTCTCCAGAAGCGACATCAGGCCGAGCTCGGCCGCGCCGAGGCGGCGGCTGCCGCACACAAAGAAGACCAAACCGAGTCCGAGCTGAAAGAAGCCGAGCGTCGCCAGGATGGCAAGTTGGGCGCCACTGATGTCGACCCCGATCGCCCACGGTGCCGTCGCGGCCGTCGAGATCAGCCCGCCCAACAGGGTTGCCGGCACCATGTCGATGTGCCGCCAGCGGCGCAGGACGACGATGTTGGCACCGAACGCCAGCGCAGCGAGGAGGGCAAACGCGTCGCCCAGGATGTTGCCGGTGGCGGCGCCGTGGCCGAACATCACGGCGATGCCGACCATCGCCACGCCGATCGCGGCGACCGTCGGCCGGCGCAGGGCCTCGTGCAGGATCAGCCGCGCCAGCACCGCCGCCACCAACGGCGCGGCGCTCATGAGAATCATCGTGTTCGCGACCTGCGTCCGGGTCAGTGACAGGATGTAGCCCAAGAACATGCCGCTCAAGAGAAGCCCGGACAACAGGCCCGGCCAGCCGACCGCGGCGATCACGGCCGGTGCCTGGCGTCCATGCACCGCGAGCAGGCCAAGCGTCACCGCGGACGCCATGAACAGCGAGCGCCAGAACACAATCGCGCCGCCATCCAGATCGAGGAGGCGCACGAGGATGCCGCCCGAACTCCAGCACAGGCAGGCGGCCGCGACAAGCAGGGCGCCACCGGCGCGCTCAGATAAACCCGGCATGGTGGGGGCAGCGCTCCGGTAAGGGGGGAGATCCAGGGGCGGTCGGCGGCAGTCTAGCGAAGCTGATAGCGGCAGGCGAGACGGCGGTTCCGGTTTCCCACGTTGCAATTCTGTCATAGAAGGGCCATCGCCCTGTCATAGGCCCGCGCTAGGGTCTCCCGCGAGTGGGTTGCGCAAGATGAGGACACCATTGCCATGAGTGAGAGAACAGACCCTGTCGCCCAAGTGCCTGCGGATGGCGCTGGAGAAGAAATCAGCAATCCGCTGACTGCCGCCACGATCGGCGAGGTGATCGGTGTGCGTTTCAACCGTCGCGAGGCCATGAAGGGGTTGACGGCGGTGGCGGCCCTGGGCGCGCTCGCGCCGCTGGCTGGCCTGACGGGCAGCCACCCGGTTTCGGCCGCATCCCCGGCGTCGTCGCTGACGTTCAAGGAGATCGCCCACGGCACCAGCGAGAATCACGTCTTCGCTGAAGGTTACGAGGCGCTAACGCTGATGCGCTGGGGCGATCCGCTGGAAGCCGGGGCGCCCGCGTTCGATCCATCGCGCCAGACGGCTGCCGCGCAGGCGAAGCAGTGGGGCTACAACAACGATTACGTCGGCTACCTGCCATTGGCGAAGGGCTCTTCGGCGCCCGATCACGGCCTCTTGTGCGTGAACTTTGAATACACCGACGCGCACCTGATGTTCGCCGGCCTGAAGGATGGCGACATCGACGCCCACAGCCGCGAGCAGGTGGAGATCGAGATGGCCGCGCATGGCATGGGCATTGTCGAGATCCGCCGCGACGGCGCGAGCGGCGCCTGGTCGACGGTCAAGGACAGCCCGTACAACCGCCGCATCAGCATGCTCCTGAGCGAATGCGTCATCGCCGGCCCGGCGGCAGGCCATGCGCGGCTCAAGACCGCGAGCGATCCCACCGGCACGAAAGTCATTGGCACGCTGAACAACTGTGCCGGCGGCAAGACGCCATGGGGCACGATCTTGAGCGCGGAGGAGAACTTCAACCTTTACTTTAGCGCCGATGCCGCGGAATCACCGGAGAGCGCGAATTACAAGCGCGTCGGTATCAAGCCCAAGAGCCGGCATGCCTGGTCGCGCTTCCATGACCGCTTCAATGTCGCCAAGGAGCTAAACGAACCCAACCGCTTCGGCTGGATCGTCGAGGTCGACCCCTACAATCCGAAGGCGCCGCCGATCAAGCGCACGGCGTTGGGCCGCTTCAAGCACGAAGGCGCCACGTGCGTCGTCAACAAGGACGGCCGCCTCGTCGTCTATACCGGCGATGACGAGGTCTTCGAGTACGTCTACCGCTTCGTCAGCAAGGGCCGCTTCGATGCGGCCGCGGGTGCCGCGAACAGCGCGCTGCTCGATGAGGGCACGCTTTCGGTCGCCCGCTTCGAGACCGACGGCGGGCTCACCTGGCTGCCGCTGGTGTTCGGCCAGGGACCGCTCACGGCCGCCAACGGCTTCGCCTCGCAAGCAGACGTGCTGATCGAGTGCCGGCGCGCGGCCGATCTCTTGGGCGCGACGCCGATGGACCGGCCGGAGGACGTCGAACCGAACCCGGTGAGCGGCATCGTCTACGTCGCTCTGACCAACAACAACAAGCGGAAGGCCGATAACGTCAATGTCGTCAACCCTCGCGGTCCTAACCAAGCGGGCCACATCCTGGAGATGATACCCCCGGGAGCGACGGGGCCTGAGCGCGACCACGCCGCTGATCGCTTCACGTGGTCCATCTTCCTGCTTGCCGGCGATCCGGCCAATCCCGAATCAGGCGCTCGGTATCATCCGGACGTCTCCGCCAATGGCTGGCTGGCGGCGCCGGACAACATCGCCTTCGATCCCAAGGGGCGGATTTGGATCGCGACCGACGGGGCGCCTCAGCTCGGCTTTGCCGACGGCGTGTGGGCGGCCGACACGCAAGGGCCGGGCAAGGCGCTGACGCGGATGTTCTACCGCACGCCGATCGGCGCCGAGATGTGCGGGCCGGAATTCAACACCGACGGCACGGCGTTCTTCGTTGCCGTACAGCACCCGGGCGATTCCAAGGGTTCGACGTTTGATCAGCCGTCGACCCGCTGGCCCGATTTCAAGGACGGCATGCCGCCGCGGCCGGCACTGCAGGTCATCATCCGCAAGGGCGGCGGCTTCGTCGGCGTGTGATCCGACGCCGCTGAAACGATACGGGCCGCAGCGTTTGCTGCGGCCCGCGACGTTTCGACAGCCAAGCTTGATGAGTGCGCGAGACCTTAGAAGTCCATATCGCCCATGCCGCCCATGCCGCCGCCGCCCGGCATCGCCGGCATCGATTTCTTCTCCGGCTTCTCGGCGATCATTGCCTCGGTCGTGACCAGGAGCCCCGCGACGGAGGCGGCGTCCTGCAGTGCCGTGCGGACGACCTTGGTCGGATCGATGATGCCGGCCTTGAACATGTCGACATACTTGCCGTTCTGCGCGTCGAAGCCAAGGTTGGGGTCGTTCGCTTCCAACAGCTTGCCGGCGACCACCGCACCGTCGGCGCCGGCGTTCTCGGCGATCTGACGACAGGGCGCCTGCAGCGCGCGCCGCACGATGCCAACGCCGACGTGCTGATCATCGTTTTCCGTCTTCAGCCCATCCAGCGCCTTGGCGGCATAGAGCAGCGCGACGCCGCCGCCGGGGACGATGCCTTCCTCGACCGCGGCGCGGGTCGCGTGCATAGCGTCCTCGACCCGGTCCTTCTTCTCTTTCACCTCGGTCTCGGTGGCGCCGCCGACACGGATCACCGCCACACCGCCGGCGAGCTTCGCGAGGCGCTCCTGCAGCTTCTCGCGGTCGTAATCCGACGTCGTCTCGTCGATCTGCGCCCGGATCTGGGTACAACGGCCCTTGATGTCGTCGTGATTGCCGGCACCCTCGATGATCGTCGTCTCTTCCTTGGTGATGACGACCCGCTTCGCCGTGCCGAGCATCTCGATGGTGACGTTCTCGAGCTTGATCCCGAGGTCTTCGCTGATGACTTGGCCGTTGGTGAGGATGGCGATGTCTTCCATCATCGCCTTGCGCCGATCGCCGAAGCCGGGCGCCTTGACGGCCGCGACCTTGAGGCCGCCGCGCAGCTTGTTGACGACGAGCGTTGCCAGCGCCTCACCCTCGACGTCCTCGGCAAGCACCAGCAGCGGCTTGCCCGACTGCACCACCTGTTCCAGCACCGGCAGGAGTGGCTGGAGGCCGGAAAGCTTCTTTTCGTGCAAGAGAATGAACGGGCTCTCCAACTCGCACGTCATCTTCTCGGCGTTGGTGATGAAGTATGGCGAGGTGTAGCCGCGGTCGAACTGCATGCCCTCGACGACTTCGAGTTCCGACGACAGGCTTTTTGCCTCTTCGGAGGTGATCACGCCCTCCTTGCCCACCTTCTCCATCGCGCGCGCGATCATGTCGCCGATCTCGCGGTCGCCGTTGGCCGAGATCGTGCCGATCTGCGCGATTTCCTCGTTTGAGGAAACCGGCTTCGAACGGGCCTTGAGATCTTTAATGATCGCCTCGACGGCGAGGTCGATGCCGCGCTTCATGTCCATCGGGTTCATGCCGGCGGCAACTGACTTCGCGCCCTCGCGGACGATCGCCTGGGCCAGCACGGTGGCCGTGGTGGTGCCGTCGCCTGCCTCGTCGGAGGTCTTGGAGGCAACCTCACGCACCATCTGTGCGCCCATATTCTCGAACCTGTCGGAGAGTTCGATTTCCTTGGCGACGGTTACGCCATCCTTGGTGATGCGCGGCGCACCGAAACTCTTCTCGATGACAACATTGCGGCCCTTGGGCCCCAGCGTCACCTTGACGGCGTTGGCAAGCAAATCGACGCCATTCAGCATCCGCTGCCGAGCGTCGGTTGAAAAGCGGACTTCCTTAGCAGCCATATTTTATCTCCCGGATCTGGCTTGAGGCGGCGCTGGTTAGGACTCGATGATGCCCAACAGGTCGGATTCCTTCATGATCAACAGCTCTTCGCCGTCGATCTTGACTTCCGTACCGGACCACTTGCCGAACAGCACGCGATCGCCCGCCTTGACATCGAGCGGCACGATCTTGCCGTCTTCGCCGCGCGCGCCAGGCCCGGCAGCCACCACCTGGCCTTCCTGTGGCTTCTCCTTTGCGGTATCGGGAATGATGATCCCGCCCTTGGTCTTCTCTTCCTGCTCGATCCGTCGGACGACGACGCGATCGTGAAGCGGCCGAAATTTCATCTGGCACCCCTCCGATTTTTCCTGAGTGTTGCGTGGAACTCCGTTCGGACTGTTAGCACTCTCAGCCCGTGAGTGCTAAACAGCTATGCGTCCGGCACGTCGATGTCAAGGGGGACAGTCGCCTGCTGCCGCCGTCGCCCGCGGGCTGGCCCGCGCAAACAATACGCGATCGGGGCGGGTGCGATCGATTGGCTGTCGCAAGTCGTCGTTTGTAACGCCGGCGTGGCGAAGGTCCTTTCGTGCCACGTTCTCTTGCGGCATACTTGGCGAAGAGCGGCGTCGCGGTCGCGCGTTTTTTGCGGCGCGCTCGGGAGTTAACGACCAGTGGCAGGCGCAATCCGGCCGGACCACGGCGCTTGCATGCTCGATGCGGGCGCCGTCGAGCAGCTGATCGACATCCTGCGTGCCGACGGCTACCGCGTCATCGCACCGCAGGTTGCGGACGGCGCAATCGTGCTGGGCCCGATCACGGACACCGGTGATCTTCCCGTTGGCATGGCGGACGACCAGGAGCCGGCGCGCTACCGCCTGCGCCCGGGCACACCACAGGCGCTGTTCGATTACGCAGCCCCCGCCCAAGGCTGGAAGCGGTTCCTGTTCCCGCCTGACGAAACGCTCTGGCTGGCGGTCCGCACCGACGGCGGCTTTGCGATCAAGGATGTGCCGCCCGCCATCGAACGCACAGCCCTGCTCGGGGTCCGCCCGTGCGATCTGCGCGCCATCGGCATTCTCGATCAAGTGTTCACGCGCGCAGGCACCCTCGACCCGCGCTACCAGGCGCGCCGCGCAGCCACCGTCATCATCGCTGTTGAATGCTCACGCGCCGGCGGCACCTGCTTCTGCGCCTCGATGGGCGCCGGGCCGGATGTTAGGGACGCGGCGGACAGCGGTGCGGACATCGTTCTCACCGAGTTCGTGGCCGAGGGCACACCCTTGCTGCTCGCACGGCCGGCGAGTGGCCTCGGCGCTGAAATGCTTGCCCGCGTACCCAGCCGGGACGCGACCGCCGCAGACTGCGAAGCGGCAACGGCAGCGGTCAAGAGCGCGGCCAAGTCGATGGGCCGCCACATGCTGCCCGACGTCGCCGCCTTGGTCGGCCGCTCGCTCGATCATTCCCACTGGGCGGAAGTTGCGGCCCGCTGTTTGGGCTGCGGCAACTGCACGATGGTCTGCCCGACCTGCTTCTGCAGCACCGTTGAGGACTCGACCGATCTTGCCGGAACCACCGCCGAGCGCCGCCGGTGCTGGGATTCCTGCTTCACGCTAGACTTCAGCACCCTGCACGGCGGGCCGATCCGGAGCAGCGGCGCCGCCCGCTACCGCCAGTGGCTGGCGCACAAGCTCGCGCACTGGTGGCAACAGTTCGGCCATTCGGGCTGCGTCGGCTGCGGCCGCTGCATCACCTGGTGTCCAGCCGGCATCGATATCACCGCGGAGGCGCGGGCGCTTGAGGAACGGGAGCGGCAAAGGGATGCAGATCGTTGATGCCATTGGCCGGTCGCTGCAGCTGATCCCGGTCTTTGCCGACCTAAGCGCCGATGATCACCGGCTTGTCGCCGGCTGCGGCGCGCTGAGCGTGTTCCAGAACGGCGACACCATCTACCGTGAGGGCGAGGCGGCCGATTCGTTCTACGTCATCCGCCGCGGCCGGGTGCGGCTGGAGGCGCATGTGCCCGGTCGGCCGCCCTGCATCGTCGACAGCCTCGGTGCCGGCGATCCGTTGGGCTGGTCGTGGCTGGTGCCGCCCTATCGCTTGCAATTCGATGCCACGGCGCTGGAGCTGACCCGCCTCATCCGGTTCGATGCCGCCTGCCTGCGGCGCAAGATGGCAGACGATCCGCGCTTCGCCTGCGCGATCTATGAGCGTCTGGTGCCGGTGATCGTCAGCCGCCTCGCCGAGGCCAGGCGGCAGCTCATCGACCTTTACGGCCAGCCGCCGGGGCGGAGCAAGGCATGGCGGTAACCGCGCCAGCGCCGCTCCTCACGCCCATCCCGTGGCGGATCAGCCATGTCCGGCGGGAGCTCGCCGACACGTTCACGCTTACCCTCGATCCGCCGGCCGAAGCCGCAGTTGCCTCGTTCCTGCCGGGCCAGTTCAACATGCTGTATGTGTTCGGCCGCGGCGAGGTGCCGGTCAGCATCAGCGGCGCGACCGGCGAAGGCGGGCGGCTCAAACACACCGTCCGTGCCGTCGGGGCCGTGACCGCAGCGATGCAGCGGTTACGCGCAGGGGACGTCGTGGGCGTGCGCGGGCCGTATGGAACCGGCTGGCCGATCGCAGAGGCTGCCAGCAACGATGTCGTCATCATCGCCGGCGGCATCGGGCTTGCGCCGTTGCGACCAGCCGTCGAGGCGATCCTGCGCCAGCGTGAGCGCTACGGAAGGTTCATTATTCTCTACGGCTCCCGTTCGCCGGATGACATCTTGTTCGCGCGCGATCTTGAGCGCTGGCGCAGCCGCCTCGATACATTCGTCGATGTCACGGTCGATCGCGCCGGCGGCGCCTGGCGCGGCAATGTCGGCTTGGTGACCGAACTGATCGCACGCGTTGGCCTGGAGGCGGAGCACACGGTGGCCTTGCTGTGCGGGCCGGAGGCGATGATGCGCTTTGCCGTGCGCGCGCTTGGCGAGCGCGGCGTCGAGGCCGGCCGCATCTATCTCTCGCTGGAGCGAAACATGAAGTGCGGCATGGGCCTGTGCGGCCGCTGCCAGCTGGCTGGCCATTTCGTCTGCCGCGACGGGCCGGTGTTTCGCCTCGATCGCGTCGGCAACGTCTTTCAGGTGCGGGAACTCTGAGCAATGGCGGCACCCTCAGCCCCTAAACTCGCAGTTTGGAAATTCGCGTCGTGCGACGGCTGCCAACTGTCGCTCATCGACTGCGGGGAGGAGCTGCTCGCGATCGGCGCCCGGTTCGAGATCGCGCACTTCACCGAAGCCTCGCGCACCGTGATCCGCGGCCCCTATGATTTGTCGTTGGTCGAGGGCTCGATCGCGACCGCCGCCGACTTAGAACGCATTCAGGCAATTCGCCGGCAGTCGCGCTGGCTGGTGAGCATCGGCGCCTGCGCCACCGCCGGCGGTATCCAGGCGCTGCGCAACGATGCTGTGATCGCGGACATGGTCAAGGCCGTCTACCCGCGTCCGGAATGTATCGACGCGCTTGCGACCTCGACGCCGATCGCCGATCACGTGGCCGTCGACTTCGCGCTGCAAGGCTGCCCGATCGACCGCGGGCAGTTGATCGAGGTGATCAGCGCCTTTCTCAGCGGTCGCAAGCCGAACATCCCGACCCATAGCCTGTGCCTCGATTGCAAGCGCGGTAGCATCGTGTGCGTGATGGTGGCGCGCGGTCTGCCCTGCCTCGGCCCGGTGACGCAGGCCGGCTGCGGCGTGCTGTGCCCCTCGGTCGGGCGCGGCTGCTACGGCTGCTTCGGGCCGATGGAGGCGCCGAACACGGCCGCCCTGCGCCCGTGGCTGCGCCGCTGCGGCCTCGATGCCGACGCTATCGCCCGCCTCTACCGAACCTTCAATGCCGGGGCGGTCACCTTTCGCGCCGCGAGCGACGCCCATGACTGAAGCGCAGACGCGGCGGATCAAGGTCGATGCACTCGCCCGCGTCGAGGGCGAAGGGGCGCTCGATGTCCGCATCAGGGACGGCGTCGTCACCGGCGTCGCGTTCCGGATCGGCGAACCGGCGCGGCTGTTCGAGGCGTTCCTCGTCGGCCGCCAGTTCTCAGAAGTGCCGGACATCACCGCGCGCATCTGCGGCATCTGCCCGATTGCCTACATGCTGAGTTCGAGCCAGGCGCTCGAGGACGCGCTCGGCGTTGTGGTGAGCGAGCCGGTGCGTCGCCTGCGGCGGCTGATCTACTGCGGCGAGTGGATCGCGAGCCACGTCCTGCATGCGGCGTTCCTGCATGGACCGGACTTTCTCGGCATGGCCGATGCGTTTGCGATGGCCAGGCGCGATCCGGCGTTGGTCAAGACCGCGCTTGCACTCAAAGGCTTGGGCAACCGCATCCTGGAGGTCGCAGGCGGCCGTGCCATCCATCCGGTCAATCTCCGCCTGGGCGGCTTCTACCGCGCGCCTTCAGCCGCTGCGGTGCGGGCCTTGTGCGGTCCCCTGCGTGCAGGCATGCGCCAAGCCATGGAGCTGGGCCACGCGTTTGCCCGCTTCGACTTCCCCGACACCGAGGTCGATTACACCTTCGTCTCGCTGCACCACCCGGCCGACTACGCGATCGAGCGCGGCCGGATCGTCTCCAATCGCGGGCTCGACAGCGACGTTGCGTCGTTCGGCGTCCATTTCCGCGAGAGCCAAGTCCGCCACTCAACCGCCCTGCACAGCCTCGACGCAGCGGGTGCACCGTATGTCGTCGGGCCGCTGGCGCGCTATGCCAACAATTACCAAAAGTTGACGACAACTGCGCACGACTTCGCCGCGGCGCTCGGCCTCAAGCCGGTCTGCCGCAATCCGTTCAAAAGCATCCTCGTGCGGATGGTCGAGACCGTTTTCGCCTGCGATGCGGCGCTCACCTTGTGCGAGAGCTACGAACCGCCGGAGCCCTTGACGGAGCCGATTCAGCCGCGCGCGGGCGAAGGCCACGGCGCGACCGAGGCGCCGCGCGGCCTCTGCTACCACCATTACCGCATGGACGATGACGGCCGCATCACGGCGGCGCGGATCGTGCCGCCGACGGCGCAGAACCAGCGGCAGATCGAGGCCGACCTCGCCCAAGTCGTCGCCGCCAACTTGGATCTGAAGGCGGACGCGCTGCAGTGGCTGTGCGAGCAGACGATCCGCAACTACGACCCCTGCATCTCGTGCGCGACCCATTTCCTCACGGTGTCCATCCGCCGTGAGTGACTTGCGCGCGCGGGCGAAGGCACCGATGATGGGGGCGGCATAAGCGCTTCTCATTGATTCTTCCCCTCCCGTCGTTGAGGACCGGCATCAGGCATGGCGATCGCTTCGGCAGCAGACGCACTCCGTTCGGCACGCTTCGATCCGGCGCCAATCATCTTCTTTGCCGGCGTGATCCTGACCTTCATGGGAGGCGGCATGCTGGTTCCGGCGGCCGTCGATCTCTCCGCCGGCAGCGACGACTACAAGGTCTTCTTAGTCTGCGCCGGCATGACCTCGTTCTCCGGTGCCTGCATGGCGGCCTCGACATACCGCATCGGCGCACGGATGAAATCGCGCGAGGTGCTGCTGGCGGTGCCGGCGACCTGGCTGTTCGTCGTCCTCTTCGCCAGCCTGCCGTTCATGTTCTCTGAGTTGCGGCTGTCCGTCACCGATGCCGTCTTCGAGACCATGTCGGGAGTGACGGCGACGGGATCGACCGTCATCGTCGGCCTCGACAATGCGCCGCCTGGCATCCTCATGTGGCGGTTTCAGCTTGTCTGGTTCGGCGGCTTCGGGATGGTGACGCTGGCACTCCTGATCTTGCCGTTCCTGCGCATCGGCGGCATGCAGATGTTCAGCCTCGATCTGTCGGCCCAGGCCGGGCGTTTCGTACCGCGCATCACCGCGGTCATCTCGCGCATCGGCCTTGTCTATCTGGGTATCACGGTACTGTGTGGCAGCGCTTACCGGGCGTTGGGGATGACGCCCTTTGACGCCATCGGCCACGCGATGTCAACCGTGGCGACGGGCGGTTTTTCTTCGCACGATGCCAGTTTCGGCTATTTCGAGAGCGCGCCAATCGAGTACACAGCGTCCGTGTTTATGTTGCTCTCTGCACTGCCATTTTTCCTTCTGGTGCAGGCCGCGCGCGGTCATGTGAGCGCTTTAAGCGGAGATTCCCAGGCGCGGCTGTTCATCGCCATCGTGGTCACGTCGATCGCGGTTCTGACCGTCTGGCTCGTGACCGCAAAAGATCTTAGCCTTGCGGATTCGCTAAGAGGCGCAACCTTTAATATTGTCACGCTTATAACCTGCACCGGATTTACATCGCAGGACTTTAGCCAATGGGGCGGCTTCGCGCTGATTCTGCTGCTGACGATGATGCTGATGGGGGGCTGCACCGGCTCGACGGCGGGCGGTATCAAGATGTTCAGAATCCATATTTTGTTCGAGGTATTGCGGGGGCAACTAAAGCGACAGGTCTATCCGCATGCGACCATAACCGTTCGTTACAACAACGAACCGGTTCCAGATTTGGTGCGAATCGGCGTGACCAGTTACTTCTTCGTCTTTATAGCGACGTTCTTTGTGCTTGCGCTCCTCTTGGGCGCTGCTGGCCTCAGCTTCGCGGAGAGCTTGAGCGCATCGGCGACCGCGCTCAGCGGCGTCGGCCCCGGCTTCGGCCCGGTGATCGGGCCGTGCTGCACTTTTGAGCCCATTTCCGATGCCGCCAAATGGCTCCTCACGTTTGGCATGTTCGCCGGCCGCCTGGAGATCGTGATCGTCATCCTGCCGTTGACGCGCACCTTCTGGCGCGCCTAAGTCCGAAGCGCGCCGGTCCCGCGTCAATCCAGCTCGAACGCGTCCTTGTAGTCCCGCTTCAAGGCCGGATCCTGGTCTTCCTTGTTCAGAATGCAGTTGCCGGCGACCAGGAGCTCGATCCCGGTGCCCATGAAACAGCGAAAGGCATCCGTCGGCGTGCACACGATAGGCTCGCCACGGACGTTGAAGCTGGTGTTGACGATGACGGGACAGCCGGTGCGCGCCTTGAAGGCCGTGATCAGCGCATGGTAGCGCGGATTGGTTTCCTGGTGCACCGTCTGCACGCGAGCCGAATAGTCGACGTGGGTGACCGCCGGGATTTGCGAGCGCTGGATGTTGAGCTTGTCGATGCCGAACAGGGCCTGTTCCTCGGCCGTCATCTGCCGCCTGCGCCCCGCCACGACATCGGCAACGAGCAGCATGTACGGGCTGTCGGTCGCGAGTTCGAACCAGTCGGCCACGTCCTCGCGCAGCACCGAGGGCGCGAACGGTCGGAAGCTCTCACGGTATTTCACCTTGAGATTGAGGAGCTTCTGCATTGCCGGCGAGCGCGCATCGGCGATGATCGAGCGCGCACCAAGCGCGCGCGGCCCGAACTCCATCCGCCCCTGCATCCAGCCGATCGCGCGGCCGTCGGCAAGCGCGTCGGCCGTGCGGCTGATCACCTCGTCGTCGCTCACGACGCTGAAGCGGGCGCCGGCTGCACTCAGTTCGGCCTTGGTCTCGGCCTGGCTGAACGCCGGACCGAGGTAGGAGCCAGCCATGTGGTCGATGTGCCCGTTCAGGGGCAGCCGCGGCTGGTTCTTGAACTGGTGGCAGGCGGCGAGCGCGGCGCCCAGCGCACCGCCGGCATCGCCCGCCGCCGGCTGGATCCAGATCCGCTCGAACACGCCCTCGCGCAACAGCTTGCCGTTGGCAACGCAGTTGAGTGCGACGCCACCGGCCAAGCACAAGTTGCGCTGGCCGGTCTCGGCGGCGATCGAGCGCGCGAGCCGCAGCACCGCCTCCTCGGTCACGACCTGGATCGAGGCGGCAAGATCCATCTCCCGCTGCGTCAGCCGCTGTTCGGGCCGGCGCGGCGGGCCACCGAGCAGGGTGGCGAAGCGCTCGTTCGTCATCGTCAGGCCGGTGCAGTAGTCGAAATAGCTCTGATCGAGGCGGAAGGTGCCGTCCGGCTTCAGGTCGATCAGGTGGTCAAGGATGGTCTGGACGTATTTCGGCTCACCGTAGGGGGCGAGGCCCATCAGCTTGTACTCGCCGGAATTGACCTTGAAGCCGGTGTAGTAGGTGAATGCGGAGTAGAGCAGCCCCAACGAGTGCGGGAAGTGGATCTCCTTCAGGATCTTGAGATCATTGCCGCGGCCGATGCCAACGCTGGTCGTGCACCATTCGCCGACACCGTCCATGGTCAGGATCGCGGCTTCGGTGAATGGCGACGGGAAGAACGCCGAAGCCGCGTGGCTCTGGTGGTGTTCGGCGAACAGGAGATCACCGTTCCAGGCATCGCCGCCGGGCAGCGCCTTGATCGCATCGCGCAGCATGGTCTTCTGGAACAGCTTCTCCTTTATCCACACCGGCATCGCCATCCGGAACGACCTGAAGCCCTTGGGTGCCATGGCGATGTAGGTCTCCAGCAACCGCTCAAACTTCAAGAACGGCTTGTCGTAGAAGATGACATGATCGACGCCGCTCAGATCCGTGCCCGCCTGCGCGAGGCAGAAAACGGCCGCACGCTCGGGAAAGGCGCTGTCGTGCTTCTTGCGCGTGAAGCGCTCTTCTTGAGCCGCTGCAATCACGTGGCCGTCTTCGACCAGTGCGGCGGCGCTGTCGTGGTAGAAGGCGGAGATGCCGAGAATGCGCATCGCTGATCCTCGCCGCGTTGGGACTAGAACAGGGTGTAAATGAACGGCGCGATCGCCGTGCCTTGGGTGAGCACGATCAGGCCGCCGAACAGGCCGACAACGACAAGGATTGGAAGCAGCCAGAACTTCTTGCGCACGCGCATAAAGCGCCATAACTCCGCGAGGAACTCCATGACCTTCTCCTTTAGTCCCGGTTCATGTCATTTTTTGCTTGCTATTGTTTAGAACTGATTGCGCAGCCCCTCTGGATCAGGACCGGGCGGCTGTCGTTCGATCCAATAGCTGGACACAGCTGGGTCACGCCGCAGGCGCAAGAGATCGCGGCCGAGCCCGCGCATGATCAGGCCGGTCGGCACCACGGTGATCACGAAGATGAGGAACAGCACAACCGGGTTCACGACCCTGAAGAGCACAAGGCCGAGTATGGTCCACGCCCGGTTCAGCGGCGCCAGGGTGCCGGCAGCCACAAGCGCCAACCCGACAAGGACGCTGCCGACGCCGACCAGCCCGACGGTCCAGACATCGAGACCGGCGCCGAGCGCGCCGCGGACCAAGCCGATCGCCGCCAGGATACCGCCGACGGTCAGCCCGAAGCCGCGATCCGAGCCCCCCTTGATCTCGGTGTGGGCGGTTATGTCCTCATGGGTCGCGCGGCCGGTAGCTCTCTTGCTCATGGCGATCTGTCCCTTCACTCCCCTGCGCGTTCGGCGTTTTTGTCACGTGCGCCTTCGTCAGCTTATTGCTGTCGGCATTGCGGATGCATGCCCCAAAGCTGGCGCCTTCCGCAGCCAGCTTACGGGCGATGGCGTCCGCCACTCGGGCATTGCCTTCAATCGACAGATGCGGATCGGTCGGCTGAGCGACCTCGCGGCCGGTGATCCCCTCGCCGGCGAACGCTTGGTGCAAGTCGAGATGATAGACTTGGTTTTCGTCGAGAAACTGGCGAAGCTCGCGATAGTAATCAGGTCGATGCATGTTGGTGGCACTCGGCAGCAGGATCAGGGCAAAGCGGCTGCCGGCGGCACACGCGGACGCCTTGAATGCGGAGATCGCCTCTCCGTTCGAGGCAGCATCGGCGCTACTGAAGGGGTAAACGTCTTTACGAACGGCGCCGCCGCTGGAAAACATCCGGGACAAGCGGACAGCCATATTCGTTATCAACGAGTTCTCTTTGAGAAACCACTTGAGCCGGGTCATCGGCGGCGGGTGATCAAGGGTGTGTTGTGCTTCGCGGATGCGCCGGCTGAGCCCTTCGCGATCGCGCTCGGCCCTCGTCCTCATGACCGGATAGCCTTCAACGACCGTCTGCCCCGGAAAGTCGCGATCGTCCTCGGCGTCGTTGTCGACGTAGGCGACCAGGACGAGGTCGGGAACGGCCTGCAGGCGGCTGATGATGTCGGCGAACTTGTCCCGCTGGTGCCACTGCGCGGTGCCCGCAACGCCGCAATTCAGGACGCGCATCGGTGTTGCTTTGGCCAGAAGATCGGGCCAGCGCAACTCCTTCGCGACGTAGCCCATCGTCTGACTGTCGCCCGCGGCGTAGATGTAGGGGCGGGCATCCGGCTGGAATTCATCATCTCGACAGCCAAGGCTGTTGGTCTCGACGTCGAAGCTGAATGGCCCCCAGCCGAACGCGGTGCCGCTGGCGCCGGGCGTGAGGTCGATGCCGCGGCTCGGATGCGCCTCGAAGAAGTAACGCGGATAGTGCCAGCCGAAACCGCTGCCGCGCTGCGCGTAGGGCCGGAAACGGTAGCCGGGGAAATGGTAGCTCACGACCTCCGGCGCGAACAGCCAGGCGCCGGCGTCAAACGCGAGGCAAGCCGCAAGGACGACAAGCGTAACTGCGGCCACGCGTGTCAAGGGCCGCCGCATCCGCATCCGTCCCCTCAACGTCAACGCCCCGCCCGCCGCTAGGCAGCCGAGGCGCCGGCGCCACCTTCCGTCACGGGAAGGTAGCGGTCGGGCATGCCGATCACGACGAAGCGGTCGACGTAGGTCTCAACGTCCGCCGACGACTGCCCGCCGCCCAGCGCGGCGATCAGCCCGGCCGGCACGGTGCAATGCTCCGGCGCATATTCCAGGAACTTGGCGTTCTGGTACCGGTACCAGTCAGAGGGAAAGCGGACCTTCAGATCCACCTGCCCGTTGAGCGGCGTGCGATCGTACAGCGGATTGACGCCCAGCCTGCCCACCGCGTGCGGCCAGGCAGCCCAGGCCGGATAGTGCCGGAAGGGGGCGTCCGAACGGCTGGCGAAAATCGACAGCCACTCCGATCGCTCCAGGTTCGCCGCGTTGTCGGCCGTCAGATCAAGGCCCTGGCGCGAGCAGTACTGACTGACGAGGGCGTCCTCGCTGAACAGGGCCGTCTTCAGGCCGCAGCCAGCGAACAGCCGGCGGTAGCCTTCGGCCGTCAGCTCGTAGCCTTGGCGCGGTTCGACCGCGAAGTTGCGCGTCCGGGTGAGGACGATGTTGCCCTCCGGCCCTGTGATACGCACCATCTCGCGCACCGCCGCCGCCCGCTGCAGGAAGCAGAAAAAGGCGTCTGAACAGAAGACGCTGCCGAATGCGCGATCGGCGAAGGGCGCCGACGTATCGGCCTCGCCGCAGACGAATTCCGCCTGCGGGGCGATGTAGTTCTTAGCCACGAAAAGGCGAAAGAAGTCGCGGTCGATGCCGACGACGCGCTTATGCGGCAGTCCGTACGAGAGGTAGTGGGACAGATGGCCGATGCCACAGGCGAGGTCGAGCACCGCTTCCTTGGACTCGCGCAAGACGGACGCCAGGCACATCGCCGCGAGATGGCGCGGCTGGGTATATCTGTAGGCGAAGTAATTGCTGATCTCGCTATTGGAATAAAATCCGTAATATAGCTCAATAATCTCGATTGCGCTGAGTTCATTTCGCCTCTGCGTCAAGTAAGTCGCAAGATGCTGGCGCCAGCGCGGCAACAAGGCCTTCTTCGCATTGGCCTTCGCAGTAACGACAAAGTCTATTTTCTTGATCTGCTGGGTGATGGCGGCCTTCACGCCACCGCGGCCCCTGCCACCATCGGATCCACCGACGGAGGGTGGCGTCGGCGCCGCCCCCTTGTGCGGACCTTTCGGCGTCCAGCCGGCAAAAGAGCGAGGGATGACCGGTCCACCAAGCGTGAACGGGTTCAGAACCAGCTCAAAGGCCTTGTGGCAATCTCCGTTCTTCAGCGCCTGCGCGATCTCCCGGACGCGCGGGCCCTGAACCATCACCCGTTCCGTCGTCTCGTTCTGAGCATCGAGCGTGCCGTCCGGATGGCGGAGGATCGCGACGCCGGCGACAATGGGAAAATCGAACACGCAGGCCGGGCAGTGCAGCAACCCGTAGGTGCATTCCTCCGCTTCCCTGGCGACGGTCGCCGCCATCTGCACCGGTCCGGCACAGAACGGGCATCGCACAACATCCAAAAGCCATTCCCGCATTGTAATCCCATCCCTCAGTTTTGCTTGTTCGTTGTCTGACCGCCAGACGTTCAGCCATCCCACGGCGCGGGCTGGATCGGGTCTGAGCTCTCACTGTCACGGCGGCTTTCACGCGTGTACGTTCCCGCACCTCCCGCTCAGCCGATGCTTGAGGTTTTGCAGCGCAAGGTAGGCTTTCGGACTCACGAAAGCGACTACGTCGCTGAAAAACAGGGCCGCATGGCCGTGGCGGAACCACCATTGGACCAGCATGCGGTAGCAGCGCAGGCGCTCCTCAAACGGGCCCACATAGCGGTTGACGAGGCGGCAGTAGTCGAGAAACATCATCAGCGTGCCGATCTGCAGCCAGCGCGAGGCGCTGGTATCCTCGTTTTTCAGCCAGTTCAGGCGGCTGATGGCGCTCGTCGCCCGCTGCGGGTGATCGCGGATCGAGAACAGCACTTCCGGGATGTGGATGAACTTGCCGCGCAGGCTGAGCTCGACAAGCGTTGTTTTCTCGCCGCTATAGTAGCTCGGCATCATCAGGCTATTCTCGATCGCGCTGCGCCGGATCAGGCCGTAGGTGTCGTAGTTGTTGTGCGTTCTGAGCGCAGTATCGAAAAAGCGCTCCGACGGCCGATCCGACGTCCGCGTGGCCTCGAGCGCGCTGTCGTAGACGGACGTCTGGGTACCATCCGGATCGATCATTCCGATCAGCGAGGTGCAGAGCACCAGATCCGGATGCGCGTCGAGCGCGCGCACGCTCTTTTCCAGGCTGTCCGGCGGCATCGTGTCGTCGTGCGAGATCCACCGGAAAAACTCGACCGATGGCGAGATCAGCTTGAAGGTCAGATTGAAATTCGGCGCCGCACCGAGATTGCGCGGATTGCGGTGATAGCGGACCCGCGGATCGCGCTCGGCGTAGGCGGCGCAGATCGCAGGCGTCGAGTCGGTGGAGACGTTGTCGCAGATGATCAACTCGAAATCTTGAAACGTCTGTGCCAGGACGCTTTCGATCGCGATTCGGAGATAGTTTTCGCCATTATAAACCGGCAAACCGACCGCAACCCGGGGAGTCAAGCTTTGAGTCATGATTCGTACCATACAGTTCAATGAGCAACCAAGTCGTCCCCCTTTTGGACGGGGGCAGGATTCTCACTGCGTTCTCCGCCGGCGCCGACAGGAGCGGCGGCCGATCGGGGGAACAAGTCTCATAGACGGAGATCCGCGAACCGCCATAATCCCAGCACAAGGGTTGGAACGACGTCACCGTGATCGTGGAAGCTCTCGATCGGCTCCGGCAACCCGAAGGGCGGCAGGCGCAGATCGAGAGGCCGCCACGGCACGCCGGTGAACTGATCGACGTTGTGGGCGACGCCCGTGAAGTAATTCGTGAGCAAGTATGTTGCGCCGGTCTTCTTGAAGTTGTTCAGCACCGCCCGGCCGTCGGCGAACGAAAGGTGGAACAGGCAGGCACGGCAGAGGATCAGGTCCCCTGCCGGCAGCGGGTCGGTCGTGAGGTCGAGGCACGCAAACCGGATCTTGTCGCTGCCGTAGCGCTTCTGGTTGTCCTCGATCACCGCCGGCACGATGTCAACGCCGATGTAGCGCTCGACCGGCAGGTCGACGAGGCGCATCCAGTTCCAATCGCCGCATGGCGCGTCCATGAAGGTCCGCACGCCCAAGCGCTTTAACAGGACCGGCAGGCGGGCACGCAACTCGGCCGTCGCCCGAAGTTCGGAACCGGTGCCAGAACCGCTCTCCTGGCTGCACCATGCCCGGCTCGAATAGGCCTCCATATAGATCTGCTGGCGAGGACGGAGGCGCAGCCGCAACGCGTGCGCAAGCGGCAGGTGGTGGGCGAAGCGACTGATTACGCCGCGGATGCGGTTAGAAAACGACTGCCGCCGCCGCGGCTTGTGATTTGACGTTGGGCTCATCCGCCGTGCTCCGAACATCTGCCCGAGCGTGGCCTCAGGCCCTCACCACCCGCCGCGCTTCCGCGCCGCCGCCGGGTTGCAGCGGCGTCATCGTGATGAATGGGTGCGGCCGGACCTGGCGCACGGCATCGAAGTAGGCTGCCTGCAGCTTGCCGAGGATGGGCTGGTCGGCAGGCAGCGGCTGGCCTTCGAACGACTTGATAAGGGCCACCTCGCACAACGTTCCGCATAGCGCCATCTCGTCGGCGATCAGGAGTTCGGTGCGCTCGACCGGGCGCCGGACGAACGGAACGCCATGCGAGCGAGCAATCGCCTCGACCGCGTCGATGGTGATGCTCTCAAGCGCGGCCTCGGCCGGCGTCGGCGTGATGACCGTGCCGTCGCGGACGATCAGGACGCACGCCCCGCTCGCCTCGGCAACGCGCCCCTGCGCATTGAGGAGGATCATCTCCTGGCAGCCACGCGCCCGGCCCTCGATGCGCGCGAGCCGGCCGGCCTGGTAATTGGTGCTGGTTTTGATGCGCGCCGGCAGGGCGACGTCCGCCGGCCGCTGCCAGGTGCTGAGCCCGAGATCGATCGGATCGGGGATCTTCTGCTCCTGATGATAGGCCGTGATCACCAGATCGGCTACGGTGCCGATGCCCCAATAGCCTTCGGTGACGAGGAGCGTGGTGCGTGCCCACATGTCGCGGCCGGGCTCGACCATGGTCGCGATCAAGCCGCAGGTCGCATCCCGATACTGCTCGTAGGTCCAAGGGCACGGGATGTGCAGCAGCTTGGCCGAGTGCTGCAGGCGCTGGTAGTGTTTTTCGAGCAGGATGATGCCGAAATCGCCGTCCTGCGGCCAGTAGCCCTTCACGCCCTCGAACACGTTGAGGCCGCGGACAACGGCTTCCGCCCCGACATGGATCACGCCCTCTTCCCACGGGCGGATCTTGCCACCCATGTAGAGATACTTCGGGGTCTGCAGCTGCACCTGTTTCATCGCTTCTCCTCGTGGAGTGTTACGTCGGTTGTGGCGGGGATTTTCCGAAGATTGCGCCGGCATTGGCCCCTTCGGCGCATGTTGCAAGCGTTACTCTACCACTCTTGTGGAGGGAGTGCTAGAAACGTCGCCGTGGCGGCGGAGCGAGCGCCGCAGAGGGGACCCGGCGATGGCAGGCACGGCAAAGCACGAAGCGGGCGAGCTGATCGGTGTGGTGCCGCTCGCAGGATCGGCCAATCGCATATCGCCGTTGCCGCTGAGCAAGGAACTGTTCCCGATCGGCTTCCGTCCGGCCGGGCCGGACGGCGAGCCACGTGCCAAGCCGGTTTGCCTCTATCTTCTCGAACAAATGCGCCGCGGCGGCGTGCGCCGGGCGTTCCTGGTGCTGCGCCCGGGCAAGTGGGATATCCCGGCCTATCTGCAGGATGGCGCGCTGGTCGGCATCGACCTCGCCTACCTGGTGATGCCGTACGGTTACGGCGTTCCATACACCGTCGACCGCGCTTCCGCCTTCGTCCACGGCGCCCGCGTCGCCTTCGGCTATCCCGACATCATCATCGAGCAGGATGATGTCATCGCCACCATCAGCACTGTCCAGGCCGAGAGCGGGGCCGACGTCGTCCTGGCGGCGTTTCCGATGGACGATCCCGACAATTGGGGCATGATCGACTTCGATGAACACCTGCAAGTCCATCACCTGGTCGAGAAGCCGGGGCGGACGCACATGACCCACACCTGGGGAGCGGCGGTCTGGGGACCGGCGTTTACCCAATTCATGCACAACCAGCTCACCCAGATGCGCCCGGAGGTCGTCCAGCGCACGGCAGACGGGACGGCGCCGGAGGTTCAGATAGCCGACATCATGCGGGCCGCGATCGATCATGGCTTGAACATCCGCGCGCATCTGTTTCCGCACGGCACGTTGCGCGACATCGGCCGCCCATCGACACTGGTCAAGGCCGTGCGCGACTTCGCCGGCAGCTGAGCGGGCACTCCAGGGCCGGTCAAGCGTACCACGCGCCATCAGCGGTCGCCGCCCGCGTCGTCACGACGCCAGCATCTGTTTCGCCGTCCGCGCTACTTCCGTCTCGGTCAGGCCGAAGTGGGCGAGCAGGTGTTCCTGGCTGCCAATCTCGCTCGAAAATGCCGACGGTACGCCCATCCGCTTGAAGCGCGGCCCCGAGCCCGGGCGTTCGGCAAGGTACTCGGCCACCGCGGCGCCAAGGCCACCGATGACGCTGTGTTCCTCCAGGGTCAGGATGACGCCAGTCTCGGCGGCAGCGGCCTCGACCGCGTCGAGATCGAGCGGCTTCACCGTGTGCATGCTGATGACGCGGGCGTTGATGCCGTCGGCCTTCAAGCGATCGGCGGCGCGGGTCGCGACCAGGAGCATGCTGCCAGTGGCGATCAGGCTGACATCATCGCCTTCGCGGACCGTGATCGCGCGGCCGCGGCGGAACTCGATCGGCCCGGCATGAATGTTGGGCTCGCCCGCCTTGCCGAGGCGGACGTAGAACGGCCCGTCGTGGGCGACGATCGCGGCCGGCACACAGCCCGCTTCGATCGGATCGCCCGGCGCGATGACGGTGAGGCCCGGCATCGCGCGCGTGACGGCCAGGTCCTCGGTGACATGGTGGGTCACCCCCATCGAGCCGTAGGTGAAGCCGCCGCCGGAACAGAAGATCGCCACCCGTGCGCCGTGATAGCAGACGTCGTTGCGCACCTGCTCAAGACAGCGCAGCGTCGGGAAGTTGGCGATCGAATACGCGAAGACGATCTTGCCTTCCAGCGCCATGCCGGCCGCCATGCTCATCATGTTCTGCTCGGCGATGCCGGCATTGAGGAACTGCTTCGGCCGTTCGGCCATGAAGCCCTCGACAATGCGGTAGCCCAGATCGCCCGTCATCAGCACAATCCGCTCGTCTTCGCGCGCCAGCGCAAAGACGGCATTGAAGAAGGCGTTTCTCATTTCACCCCCAGCTCGGCCAGAGCGCGCGCCAACTCATCCCCGCGCGGCGGGGTGTAGTGGTACTGCAGGTTGTTCTCCATGAAGCTGACGCCCTTGCCTTTGATGGTGTGCGCGACAATGCAGCTCGGCCGGCCAGCCTCGAACGGGACTGCGGTCAGGAGTGCTTCCAGCGCCGCATGGTCGTGGCCGTCGACCTCGCGCGCGGCCCAGCGGAAGGCGCGCCACTTGTCCGCCAACGGATCGAGATCGATCACGTCCTTGACCCAGCCGAGGCTCTGAATCTTGTTGTAGTCGATGATCACCGTCAGGTTGTCGAGGTGGTGGTGCGGGGCGAACAGGGCGGCCTCCCAGTTCGAGCCTTCATCGCATTCGCCGTCGCTCAAGACGCAGAAGACGCGGTGCGTGCGCTCGTCCCGCTTGCCGGCGAGAGCCATGCCGGTGGCGAGCGGCAGACCGTGGCCAAGGGCGCCGGTCGAGACTTCGATGCCGGGGACGCCCTTGTGGGTGGCGTGGCCAGCCAGGTGGCTGCCGTCCATGTAATAGGTCGCGAGCCACTCCTTCGGGAAGAAGCCGTACTCGGCGAGCACCGCGTAGAGCGCCGCGCAGGCGTGGCCCTTGCTGAGGATGAAGCGGTCGCGGTCGCGCCAGCGCGGCTGCTGCGGATCGAACACCAGAACCCGGCTGTACAGAACGGCAAGGATATCCGTCACCGACAGCGACGAGGCAATGTGCGAGGCGTTGGCGCGGCTGGTCATTTCGATCGCCGTGCGCCGGATCTGCAGCGCCAGGTCGACGCTTGATTGCCGCTTTTGCGTGGGCAAGGGGTCCATTGGTCTGCCTTCGTCATTCATGGGAGCGACCCGGAGTTTGTCGCGATCAGTGGCTGCTGCTCAAGGAGCGGTCCAGAAACGCTTTCATCTTCTGCCGCGCCAGCCATGATTCCGGCAGATCCGGCTTGAACGCCTGGAACACGTGCGGCATCCCCTCGTAGAGATCGAGTTTCGCCGTCTGCCCTGCCGTATCGAGCGCCTGATAGAGGCGCACGCAGTTGCTCAAGAAAATCTCCTTGGTGCCGCCCTGGATCAGGGTCGGCGGGAAGCCGGCCCTAAAGTCGGCGTAGACGGGGGAAACCCAAGGGTGCCGGTGCTCGGTTGCCGGCGCGTAGGCGAGCGCGGCGCTCTTGAGGTGCTGCTCGTAGCGAAAAACGAGATCGGCATCGCGCAACGTCGCGTAACTGTCGCCGACCTCGGCAATGTCCGCCCACGGTGACCACAGGACGAGAGCCGCCGGCAAGCCCAGCCCCTCATCGCGCACTTTCAGGATCGCTCCGCATGCAATCGCGGCGCCGGCGGAATCACCGAACAGGGCGATGTCGGCCCAGTCGTGGCCGGCTTCGCGCAGGGCCGTCACGACGCCCGCGACCTGGCCCACGATTTCCCGGTAGCCGGCCGCAGGCGCGCGCGTGTAATCGACCGCGCAGACGCGAAGGCCGGTGTCGTTCGCCACCGGCACGCTCGAGATCAGACTCGAGGCGGCGCTGTGCAGGGTGTAACCGCCGCCATGGACATAGACCAGGATCCGCCGGCTCTCGACCCAGGCTTCAGGCCGGATGTCGAGCACCGGTACGTCGCCGATTTGCGTTGGCAACAGCTGCGGCCGATAGTGCGCCTCGATCTCGGCATTGCGCTGGCGCATCTCTGCCTCGTTGCCGGCGTAGGCGCGCTCCCAGCCATCCCTGTCATCGGCTGCGGGCGAGGGCGGCTTCGCGGCCGGTTCGGGAAACGTGGCGAGAAACGCCTGAGCTTCCGGCGAGACGGTGGCCGGGATCAAAGGCGACCAGCCGACGCCGGCCGTGGCGGCGCTGCGGATCGCCGCTTCGACATCGGCCTCGACGATGCGGCCGCCGGGGCCGCTGCCGATCAGCCGCTTCAGATCGATGGTGGCGCTCCGGGCCAGCTTACGGGCGGCCGGCGTGGCGACCACTCCGCCAGGCGGCTGCTC
>JBATPX010000038.1:0-28959 GCA_049291695.1 Defluviicoccus sp. | reverse complement strand
CGTCCCGGCCGCGGCCGCGGCTGCGGCGCCGGCCGAGCCCGAGTACACCGGCCCGACCGCGACGCAGACGCTGCGTGAGGCTTTGCGTGATGCGATGGCCGAGGAGATGCGGCGCGATCCATCCGTGTTCCTGATGGGCGAGGAAGTGGCGCAGTACCAGGGCGCCTACAAGGTGAGCCAGGGGCTCCTCGACGAGTTCGGCCCGAAGCGGGTCGTCGATACGCCGATTACCGAGATGGGGTTTGCCGGCGTCGGCGTCGGCGCCGCCTTCGCGGGCTTAAGGCCGATCGTCGAGTTCATGACTTTCAACTTCGCGATGCAGGCGATCGACCACATCATCAACTCCGCCGCCAAGACGCTCTACATGGCGGGCGGGCAGCTGGGAGCACCGATTGTTTTCCGCGGGCCCAACGGCGCCGCGGCCCGGGTTGCGGCACAGCATTCGCAGTGCTTCGCTTCGTGGTATGCGCACTGCCCCGGCCTGAAGGTGGTCTCGCCCTACTCCGGCGCCGATGCCAAGGGTCTGTTGAAAAGCGCCATCCGCGATCCGAACCCGGTCATCGTGCTCGAGCACGAGCTGATGTACGGGCAAAGCTTTGAGGTGCCGACCGATCCTGAGTATCTGATCCCGTTCGGCAAGGCCAAAATCGAGCGCGCCGGCCAGCATGTCACCATCGTCGCGTTCTCGCGCATGGTGCGCTTGGCGCTCGAGGCCGCCGAGACGTTGGCCGGCGAGGGGATCGAGGCGGAGGTGATCAACCTCCGCTCGCTCAGGCCGCTTGACGTCACGACGCTCGTTACCTCGGTGATGAAGACCAACCGCATCGTCAGCGTCGAGGAGGGCTGGCCGATCTGCGGCATCGGTTCGGAGATCGCGGCGCTGATGATGGAGCACGCCTTCGATTATCTCGATGCGCCATTGCATCGGGTCACCGGCGCCGACGTGCCGTTGCCGTATGCCGCCAATCTCGAGCGCCTCGCCCTGCCGCAGGCGGAGACGATCGTCGCCGCCGCCAAGAGCGTCTGTTACCGCTAGCCCGGGAGCCTTGCGCCATGCCGATTGAAGTGCTGATGCCGGCGCTCTCGCCGACGATGACCGAGGGCAAGCTTGCTCGCTGGCTGAAACGCGAAGGCGAGACGGTCAATTCCGGCGACGTGATTGCCGAGATCGAAACCGACAAGGCGACGATGGAGGTCGAGGCGGTCGATGAGGGCATCCTCGGCAAGATTCTCGTTGCCGAGGGATCAGAGCACGTCGCCGTCAACGCGCCGATCGCCGTGATCCTGGTTGAAGGGGAGGATGCGAGTGCACTCACCGCTGCCGGTTCTCCTGCCCCTGCCAAGGTACCCGCGCAAACGCCGGCAGCTCCTGCTGCGGCTCCGGCTGTCAGCGCTGCGGCCGTGACGGCTCCGGCCGCGCCGGCCGCCGGCGCGCGGATCTTCGCGAGCCCGCTGGCGAAGCGGATGGCAGCAGACGCTGGTCTCGATCTCGCCGCGATCAAGGGCTCCGGACCGCATGGGCGGATCATCAAGGCCGACATTGAAGCGGCAAAGCAGGCGCCACGTCCGGGCATGCCGGCACCTGCACCCGCGGCTGCGAAACCGGCGCCCGCAGGGGCGGCAGTGCCGGCGGCACCCCAGCCCTTCGAGACGCCGTATGTCGAGGTCGCCAACAGCACGATGCGCAAGGTCATCGCGCGCCGCTTAAGCGATTCCAAGCGCGACATCCCGCACTATTACCTCACGATCGAGTGCAACATCGATCCGCTCCTGGAGTTGCGCGACAAACTCAACGCACGTGCCGGTGAGGGCGCGACCGCATTCAAGCTCAGCGTCAACGACTTTGTCATCCGCGCCGTCGCGCTGGCCTTGCGGGCCTATCCTGATGCCAACTGCAGCTGGACCGATGAGGCCATCCGCTACTACCAGACGGTCGACGTCGCGGTTGCCGTCGCGGCGCCGAACGGCCTCATCACGCCGATTGTGCGCAACGCCGATGCCAAGGGGCTGGCTGCTATCTCCAACGAAATCAAGTACTTGGCTGGCCGCGCGCGGGAGAGCAAGCTGATGCCGGAGGAGTATGCCGGCGGCGGCTTCACCGTCTCCAACCTCGGCATGTACGGCATCAAGGAGTTCGCCGCCATCATCAACCCGCCGCAATCGTGCCTGCTTGCAGTCGGTGCCGCCGAGAAGCGGCCGATCGTCAAGGATGGCGCGCTCGCGGTCGCGACCATGATGAACTGCACGCTATCCGCCGACCACCGTTCCGTCGACGGCGCCAAGGGGGCTGGCTTCCTGAAAGTGTTCAAGGGTCTGATCGAAGACCCACTGACAATGCTGTTGTGAGAACGGCCGTGGCAGACACATCCTTCGACCTCATCGTGATCGGCGGCGGGCCGGGCGGGTACGTTGCGGCCATCCGCGCTACCCAGCTGGGCCTGAAAACGGCGCTGGTAGAGGAGCAGCACTTGGGCGGCATCTGCCTCAACTGGGGCTGCATCCCGACCAAGGCGCTTCTTCGCACTGCTGAGGTCTACGAGACGATCAAGCACGCCGCCCAGTATGGGCTGAGCGTCAAGGAGGCCAGCTTCGACGTGACGAAGGTGGTCGAGCGCTCACGCAAGATCGCGGGCCAACTCAGCCAGGGCGTGGCGCATCTGTTGCGCAAGAACAAGGTATCGGTGTTCGATGGCCGCGGCCGGTTGGCCGGGGCCGGCGCGGTCAATTGCACGAAGAACGGCGCGACCACGAAGCTGAATGCAAAGCACATCATCCTCGCGACCGGCGCCCGCGCGCGCAGCCTGCCCGGTCTGGAGCCGGACGGTAAGCTGATCTGGACCTACCGGGAAGCGATGGTGCCGGCGGCGATGCCGAAATCGCTGCTGGTGGTCGGCTCGGGTGCGATCGGCATCGAGTTCGCGAGCTTCTACCGGACCATGGGCGCCGAAGTGACGGTGGTCGAGATCCTCGATCGTATCCTGCCCGTGGAGGACGAAGAGATCTCTGCCTTTGCTCGTAAGGCATTCAAAAAGCAGGGCATCGCCATTCACACCGGCACCTCGGTCAAAGGGTTGACGAAGACCGGCGACAAGGTTCGGGCGTCGCTAGAGGGTGGTGGGAAGAAATCGGAAGTAGAAGCCGAGCGCGTCATTCTCGCCGTCGGCATTGTTGGTAACGTCGAGGATCTCGGCCTCGAGGGGACGAAGGTCAAGGTCGAGAAGACGCACATCGTCATCGACGAATGGTGCCGCACCGGCGAGCCGGGCGTATACGCGATTGGCGACGTCGCCGGGCCGCCGTGGCTGGCGCACAAGGCGAGCCACGAGGGGGTGCTGTGCGTCGAGAAGATCGCGGGCGTCACGGGGGTGCATCCACTCGATGTCAGCCGTATCCCCGGTTGCACGTACAGCCGGCCGCAGGTGGCAAGCGTCGGCCTGACCGAGCAGGCGGCGCGCGCGCGCGGCACCGCCGTCAAGGTCGGCCGCTTCCCCTTCATCGGCAACGGCAAGGCGATCGCGCTGGGTGAGCCGGAAGGGATGGTCAAGACCGTTTTCGATGAAAAGACCGGCGAGCTCCTGGGCGCGCACATGGTGGGTGCGGAAGTCACCGAGCTGATCCAGGGTTACGGCATCGCGCGGACGCTGGAGAGCACCGAGGCTGAGCTGATCGCGACGGTGTTCCCGCACCCGACGCTCTCGGAGATGATGCACGAATCGGTCCTCGACGCCTTCGGCCGGGCGGTGCATTTCTGATGTCCGCGCCAGCCGCGGCGTGCGTCCTTGAACGCTCCCGGGGCCGATGACATATGGCCTCTTATGACGACTGATTTCCCCGTCCGCCATCCGGAGAAGGCGCACCGGCCGACGAACCCGTCGCCGCGCAAGCCTGCCTGGATCCGGGTCAAGGCGCCGACCTCGCAAGGCTTTGGCGAAACACGCCGACTTATGCGCGAGCGAAATCTGCATACCGTCTGCGAGGAGGCGGCGTGCCCGAACATCGGCGAGTGCTGGGCGCGCAAGCATGCGACCTTCATGATTTTGGGCGACATTTGCACCCGCGCCTGTGCTTTTTGTAACGTTGCCACCGGCAAGCCGGGCGCGGTCAGTCCGCACGAGCCCGAGAACGTCGCGGCCAGCATCGTCACCATGGGCTTGAAGCACGCCGTAATCACCTCGGTCGACCGCGATGATCTTGCCGACGGCGGTGCGGCACAGTTCGTCGCCTGCATCGAGAGGATTCGCGCCGTCTCGCCCGCGACCACGATCGAGGTCCTGACGCCTGATTTTCGCAACAAGCCGGGAGCGCTCGACAGCGTTGCCGCGGCCGCTCCGGACGTGTTGAACCACAACCTCGAGACCGTGCCGCGGCTTTATCCGACCATCCGGCCTGGCGCCCGCTACTATCATTCCTTGCGCTGCCTTGATCAGGCAAAGGTCCAGCGCCCCGGCCTCTTCACCAAATCGGGGATCATGGTCGGCCTCGGCGAGACGCGCGCGGAGATTCTGCAGGTCATGGATGACCTGATCTGTGCCCGCGTGGATTTCCTGACCATCGGCCAGTATCTGCAGCCGACGCCGCGCCATGCCGCAGTCGACCGCTTCGTGGCGCCTGAGGAATTCGAGGAGTACCGGCAGATCGGGACAGCTAAAGGGTTTCTGATGGTCGCTTCATCGCCGATGACGCGATCGTCGTATCACGCTGACCATGATTTCGAGACCTTAAGGCGCGCGCGTCAGCAGCCGCTGCAAGCGACTTAGAGGCTGAAAGGCCGAATCGCAGCATGCCGACCCACGCCGAGACACGGACCATCCCCTGCACCCCGGAACAGCTGTTCGATCTGGTTGCAGATGTCGAGCGCTATCCGGAGTTCTTGCCCTGGTGTGTCGCGTGCCGCATCCGCCGCTGGGAGACGCCGCAGCGGCTGGTCGCCGACCTCGTCATCGGTTTCAAGATGATCCGCGAGCGGTTCACCTCGCGCGTCGAGTTGTTGCGCCCCGGCCGGATCGACGTCGCCTACTACGACGGCCCGTTCCGCTACCTAACCAACCACTGGACCTTTGCCGCCGACGAGAATGGCCATTGCGTCATTGATTTTTATATCGATTTCGAGTTCCGTTCGCGCACGCTGCAGAAGATGATGGGCAAGCTGTTCAACGAGGCCGTACACCGGATGGTGAACGCCTTCGAAAGGCGTGCGGTCGCGCTTTACGGCGGGGGGGTGTCGCAGGGATCGGCGCCTACAGGCAGGCCCGCAGCAGCTCAAGTGCATGCGTCACCGTTACCCGGCGGATTGCCTGGCGATCACCGCTGAAATAGCTTTGCGCGTGCCGAGTCGGTTGGCCGCAGCCGGCGATGGCGAAATGGACGAGGCCCACCGGTCGCTCGGCACTGCCGCCGCTGGGCCCGGCAATACCGGTCACGGCGACGCAGAGATCGACGCCGGAGCGCGCCAGCCCACCTTCGGCCATTGCGCACGCCGTCGGCTCGCTGACGGCGCCGAAGCGGGCGAGGCACTCTGGCGCAACGCCCAGCAGGTCGATCTTCGCCTGATTGGCATACGCCACCAGACCGCGGTCGAAGACGTCCGACGATCCGGGCACCTCCGTCAGGCAGGCCGCGATGAGGCCGCCGGTGCACGATTCCGCCGTCGCGAGGCGCTGGCCGCGGCGCCGCGCCACGTCGAGGATCTCGTGCGCAAGCGCAAGCTGCTCGGCGGAGAACATCCGGCTGACCTCAGACACCAAGCACGTCCGGCAAGGCGGCAAGCGCCGGGATCTCGCCTTCGGGTTTGCCGGGCAGCAGATCGAAGGGGGTGTTGTCGCGCTTGAGCCAAACAACGCGAAAACCGAAGTGCGCTGCGCCGGAGGCGTCCCACGCGTTGGCGGATAGGAAGCAGATGCGGCTGGCGGCGCATTGCAGCCGCTCGGTCGCCAGGCGGTAGACGCTTGGATGCGGCTTGTACGCATGGACCTCGTCGACTGAAATCAGCCAATCGAACAGCCGGTGCAGGCCGGAGTTGTTGACCGCGGCGGTGACCATGCTGGTCGAGCCATTGGACAAGATGGCGGTCTTAAGGCCGGCGGCGCGCAGCCGGCTGAGCGTGTCCTTGGCGTCGGCGTAGGCTTCCAGCGTCAGGTACGCGGCCATGAGCCGGCTGCGCAGCAGCGGGTCGGTGGTCCCGGTGGCGGCCATCGCGTAATCGAGGCTCTCGCCGGTGACATGCCAGAAGTCGATGAAATCGCCGCGCAGGCTGCGCAGCCAGCTGTATTCCAGCTGCTTGACGCGCCAGAGCGCCAGCAGCGGCTCCTTTCGCTCGCCAAGGGCATCGCCGCAGCGATCGGCGGAGGTGCGAATGTCGAACAGGGTGCCGTAGGCGTCGAAGACGCAACCGTCCAGGTTGTCACGGTGCAGCGGCGCGGCCATTGCCTCCTCCCTCGCTTCTTGTTTTCGTCGCGCCCCGGTGCCGGCCAGTACGGGGGCGGTTGAGTGCCTTCAGCGCACGAGATCGCTCGCAAGCGTGGGCGGCACCACCCAGCCGCCGAGGATGGCGCGATACACCTGGAGGTTCTCCATGGTGCGTTGGACGTAATTCCGGGTCTCCGACAGCGGTATCTTCTCAATCCAGTCAACGGCTTCTTCGACGCTCACGCGCGGATCACCGATCTCGTCGAGCCAGCGGTTCGCGCGCGCCGGCCCGGCATTGTAGCCGGCAACCGCGAGCACGTAGGATCCGGAAAAGCGGCCGAGCAGGGACGCGAGGTACGACTGTCCGAGGTTGACGTTGTACTCGGGATCGCGCGTCAAGGCTGAAGGCGAAAAGCTGACGTTGAGCTTGGAGGCCACTTGGCGCGCCGTCGCCGGCATCAATTGCATCAGACCGCGGGCGCCGGCGCTACTTACGGCGGCGACGTCGAAGCCGCTCTCCTGGCGGATGACGGCGAGGATGAGCGCATCCTCGATCGAATCCTGATAACCATTGAGCGCGCGCGGCAGCGTGACCACCGGATAGCCGCTCGAGACCAGGAGGTGGCCGTCGCGGATGGCGCGGCGCGAGACTAGGACAGCGAGATCCTGGCGGCTCAGATCCTCGGCCAGGGAGGCGACGGCTTGGCGCCAGCCTGGCGTATCGTTGACCTCGACGAGGCGGATGAGAAACGAGCGCAGGCTGTCCTGCTCCCCCAACTCGGCCAGCAGGCGTGCCGCGCGGGCAAGCTCGTGGTCGTCGAGCACCCGCCGCTCGGTCGTGCCCGGCTGCGGGTCGGGCGGCAGCGCCTTGCCCTTGCCGGGCTCGATCTGGGTCTGCGCGAGCTGTCCATAAAACGCGCTCGGATGCTCAGCAGCCTTGCGATACCACTCCGCAGCGGTGCCGCCGCGGCCCATGACAGATGCCGCGCGGCCAGCCCAGTAGCCGGCACGGGCAAGGCTGACAGGATAGCGGACGTTGTCGTAAAGCGTCGTGAAGTGATCGAAAGCGGTGCTCGGGTCGTTGAGGAATCGCAGCGCCAGCCAGCCCGAAAGCCATTCGGCGTCGACATACTCGCTTCCCGTTGTCAACCCGTGCGGGCTCACGAGCGCATAGGCCTCGTCGTAAAGGCCCTGGGTGCGGGCATCGCGGGCGAGGGCGACCCGCTCGGTCCACCACAGTGCGGCATAGCCGCCGTTGGAGGGATAGTTGGCGAGCAGGCGGCGGGCCTCCGATTGTGGACCCTGCTTGCGGTACCAGCGGACCATCTCGTAGCGCAGGCCGGGATCGTCCTGGAGCCGCGCCGGGACGCTGTCGAACGCCGCGGCAGGGCTTATCTTCAGCCGGCGAAGCCCGATCCGGGCGTTGGCCAAGGCGCGCGTGTCGCCGTCGACCTCATTCAGCAGCCGCTCCGCCGTGGCGATGTTGCCCAGCCACAGCTGGCGATCGAGCCGCTGGCGATGCGCCTCGCTGTCGAGTGCCCAGCCGAAGCCGGACAACAGCGCGCGCTCGTCCGCCGGCGGGATATCGTTTTCGATCCAGGCCTTCCGTGCCACCTGTGCGGCTTCTGACTCGCGACCGACCGTCTGCAGGGCCTCGGCGTAGCGGACCCGGCCGGTACCGCTGACGGGCGGAAAACGCCCGAACCAGTCGACGCTCTCATCCGCCGGCGTGCCGATGGTCATTGCCTCCTCGGCCCGCTGGCGCATCAGCTTCTGCTCCGGCCAGTCCGGATTCTCGCTCACGAAGCGGGCAATCTCGGAGAAGGTCGCGGCGCCCTGGGAGCGCGTGAAGCAGGTCCACAACGCCACCTTGGCGGCGACCGGCTCAGAGATGCTGCTCGCAAGGTTCGAGGCCTCCCAGCAGCGACCGCCGCGCGCTGCGGCGATCGCCTGGCGGCCGAGCGTAAACTCGTCCGCTGCGAGGCTGGCCGCCTGCACCGGTGCTGCGGCGAAAAGTGCCGCCATAATCGACACCGCCAACCCGGCGGCACGGCAGGCCGCGTGTTTTGATCGGCTGGAGAAAACCATCGGTCCATTCCTAGGCATGGGGCTCCGCACGGCTATCGGTCTGTGACAGGCTGATGCTGAAAGGGTGCTGTAAGAGCGGGGTGTGTGCAAGCTCTTCGAAGCGCGCTTGGCAAGTGACCGCATCGGGCGATATGGTCCGCGCCGACCGCGGGCAGAGAAGGAACGCAGAGACATGTTGCAAGGCTCGATCGTAGCGCTGATTACCCCATTTCGCGATGGGGCGTTCGACGAGGCAGCTTACCGCGCGTTGATCGAGTGGCATCTCGCGGAAGGCACCGATGGCTTCGTGCCCTGTGGGACGACGGGCGAATCGTCGACTCTGAGCCATGCCGAGCACCTGCGCGTCGTCCAGCTGTGCGTCGAGACCGTGCGCGGGCGGGCGCCGGTGATCGCCGGCACCGGATCCAACTCGACGGCGGAAGCGATCTATCTGACCCTTCAGGCGAAGGAATTGGGTGCCGACGGCGCGCTCGTCGTCACACCCTACTACAACAAGCCGACTCAGGAAGGACTCTACCAGCATTTCAAGGCCATCCACGATGCAGCCGGACTGCCGCTGATCATTTACAACATTCCGGCACGCTGCGTCATCGACATGAGCGTCGAGACGATGGCCAAGCTTGCCAAGCTGCCAAATGTGGTAGGGGTGAAGGACGCAACCCAGGATCTGGCGCGTCCGATCAGGACGCGCCTCGCCATCGGTCCGCAGTTCCGCCAGTTTTCCGGCGAGGATGGCACGGCGCTGCCGTTTCTCGCCGCCGGCGGCCACGGTTGCATCTCCGTTACAGCCAACGTCGCGCCGCAGTTGTGCGCAGAAATGCAGGCGGCTTGGCGTGCCGGCGATGTCGCCACGGCGGCAGCGATCAACGACCGGCTGATGCCTCTGCACACGGGGCTGTTCTGCGAGACGAATCCGGCACCCGCGAAATATGCGGTTAGCCTGCTTGGCAGGTGTGGCCCGGACGTGCGGTTGCCGCTGGTTGCGCTGAGCGATGCCGGTCGCGAGACGGTTCGGCGCGCGATGGCGGCAGTGGGCTTGATCGGCTGAAGGCGGGCGTCGCTCGGGCATCATGGCGGGTCGAGATGATGAGCGTGCAAAAGCGCAGCGCACCGTTGCGCAGAACCGCCGCGCCCGCCACGACTATTTCATCGAGGAGACGCTCGAAGCCGGGATCGTCCTGCAGGGCTCGGAGGTCAAGTCCCTGCGCCGTGGCCAGGTGTCCCTTAACGAGGCGTATGCGGGCGAGCAGAGGGGAGAACTGTTCCTCTTCAACGCCCACATCGCCCCCTATGCGGCGGCGATGTCATTCGGGCACGAGGCGAGGCGGCCGCGCAAACTGTTGCTGCACACGCGCCAGATCAACAAACTCACCGGCGCCATCCAGCGCGCCGGGATGACGCTGGTGCCGCTCGCGATCTATTTCAATGAGCGCGGCATTGCAAAGGTGTCGCTCGGACTTGCCCGCGGCAAGCGCAAGGTCGACGTACGCGAATCGGTGAAGGCGCGCGAATGGCAGCGGCAGAAGTCGCGGCTGTTGCATAGCCGCCGCGGCGGCGACGACTAGACTGCGCTGGGCCAATCGCGTGTGTGCCGGCGCGCCGGCGAGCGGTCGAGAATCTGCGCCAGTACTGCCTCGAACATGACCGTGGTCAGCCGGCCCGTGTTGGTGTTCTGGCGTGAACAGTGGTAGCTGTCGATCACGCGCAGGCCATCGGGGAGCAGATGCTGCGCTCCGTGATTGAAGCGCCAGGCCGAAGCGCGCAATCCGAGCGCGGCGAAACAGGCGCCGTGGGCGACGGTGCCGAGTGCCACGATGGTGTGCAGCCGGGGCAGGGCAGCGATCTCCGCTGCGAGGAACCGACCGCAGGTGCGTACTTCCTCCGGTGTCGGCCGGTTGGCGGGGGGGACGCAGCGGACCGCGTTGGTGATCCGGCAGCGCTTCAGGCGGAGGCCATCGTCGGGCGTTCGTCCGTAACTGCCCGCTGCGAGGCCGAGCTTGAGAAGCGTCTGGTAAAGGAGTTCGCCGGCATAGTCGCCGGTAAAGGGCCGGCCAGTGCGGTTGGCGCCCTTGAGTCCCGGCGCCAGCCCGACGATCAGCACCTCCGCATCCGTAGTGCCGAAAGAGGGAACCGGGGCATTGTGCCAGCCGGGGAAGCGGTCGCGCGCGTCGGCCCGGAACGTTGCCAGCCGCGGGCACAGCGCGCAATCGGGGGCTGGCACCAGCACGGGCGGGGGCGCCGTCACGAAGGCTTAGGCGTCGGGCAGAAGGCCTTCGGGCGGGGATGAAAGCGGCGACCCCTGGCGGTCGTCCCGGCTCGGCGCCACACGGCAGATCAGCGGTTGCAGGTCCTGCAGCTCGATGAAGTTGTCGGCCTGGCGGCGCAGCTCGTCGGCGACCATCGGCGGCTGCGAGCGGATGGTGCTGACCACAGTCACGCGCACGCCCTTCCGCTGCACGGCTTCGACAAGGCGGCGGAAATCGCCGTCGCCGGAGAACAGCACAACGTGGTTGAGATGCGGCGCCATCTCCATGACATCGATCGCCAGTTCGATGTCCATGTTGCCTTTGATCTTGCGCCGCCCTGAGGAGTCGGTGAACTCCTTGGTCGGCTTGGTGACCATCGTGTAGCCGTTATAATCGAGCCAGTCGATGAGCGGCCGGATCGGCGTGTATTCCTGATCCTCGATCAACGCGGTATAATAGAATGCGCGGATGAGCTGCCCCTTGGATGCGAACAGTTCAAGAAGTCGCTTGTAGTCTATATCGAACGCGAGCGCACGCGCGGCCGCATACAAGTTCGATCCATCGATGAACAGCCCAATTCGTTCCTGCGGATAAAACACCAGCGATCCTTGTTTCGATGAAAATGCGCGGAATACGCGCTCGTGGAATTCATGCGGGTTGTCTGAGTAGAACATTGACAGTTAAATAATCGCCGCACTCCACCATCGCAAGCACTTCGGAGCACGGATCATGCGTGTTTTCATCGGCATCGGTGGCAATGTTGCCGATCCGTTCTGGGGGCCGCCGCTTGCGGTGTTGACCGTGGCGACCGCCGCTCTCGGCCGCCACGGCATCGCGGTGCTGCGCCGCTCGCGCTGGTATCACAGTGCCGCGGTGCCGGCGTCGGACCAGTCGCCGTGCACTAACGCCGTGCTCGAGGTCGCACCCGATCGCGAGCCGGCGGCGTTGCTCCAGGCCCTGCATGCGGTCGAGGCAGCGTTCGGCCGCCGCCGCGGCGTCGTCAACGCGGCGCGCGTTTTGGATCTCGACCTTGTCGCCTTCGGGGATCTCGTCCGGGCGGGTACGGACGGCTTGATGCTGCCGCATCCGCGCATGCACCGGCGCGCCTTCGTGCTGAAGCCGCTGGCGGAGCTGGCACCGGATTGGCGGCATCCGGTGAGCGGGAAGGGGATTGCCGAGCTCCTTGCCGCGGTGCCGGTGGACGAGTGGGCGGTCGCGATCGAGGACCAAGTGCGGGACACTCCCGGTTAAGCGCTTGCTTCGGGCGCGGGCGAAACCCTACATTAACCTGCGTCGGCAAATCGCTCGGGCGTGCCGGCCATGCGGTGTGGTGTGGAGGCGATCGGATGGCGCGTGTTACCGTTGAAGACTGTGTCGTTAAGGTTCCCAATCGGTTCGAACTGGTGCTGTTGGCGGCGCAACGGTCGCGCAACCTCGGCGCCGGCGCGCCGTTGTCCCTCGACCGGGACAATGACAAGAATCCGGTCGTTGCCCTGCGCGAGATTGCCGAGGGCATGGTTGAGCTGGGTGAACTCGAAAGCGGCCTGATCCGCGGCCTGCAGAAGGTGGTCGAGATCGAGGAACCCGAAGGCGAAGACGCCGAGCTCACGGCGATCGGCCTGGGCGGTGAGAGCGCGGAGGCGGCGGAACGGGACGAAATCCTGGCGGATGTCCTCCAGGTCGCCGACGAGGACGACCTTGAGGCGGCCGACGCCGAGGGCGACGACGAAACGGATCTTGAGGAGGGGGACGAGCAGGAAGGGGACGGTATCTAAAGCGTGGGGTGGGGGCCCGCCGCGGCGGCGGTGGTGCCTTGAGAGGCCGTCATGATCCGGCAGTTCGAGCTGGTCGATCTCGTTAAGTCCTACGACCCCGAGGTCGACGAGGACTTTCTCAACCGCGCCTACGTCTTCACGATGCGTAAGCACGGCACCCAGCAGCGTGCCAACGGCGATCCCTACTTTGTACACCCGCTGGAGGTCGCCGGCATCCTCACCCGCTACAAGCTCGACATGACGACGATCGTGACAGCGCTCCTGCACGACACGATCGAGGATACCGATGCGACGCTGGATGAGGTCCGCACCCAGTTCGGCGACGAGATCAGCCGCCTCGTCGACGGCGTGACCAAGCTCAACCGGCTCGATCTCCAGTCCGAGCACTCCAAACAGGCGGAGAACCTCCGCAAGTTCGTTCTTGCGATGTCGGAGGACATTCGCGTGCTTCTGGTGAAGCTCGCCGACCGGCTGCACAACATGCGCACGCTGTCGTACCTCGCCGACCCGATGAAGCGGCGGCGGATCGCGAGCGAGACGATGGACATTTATGCCCCGCTTGCCGAGCGCATCGGCATGCAGGAGATGAAGAATGAACTTGAGGATCTGGCCTTCACCGAACTGAATGCGCATGCCCGCGACTCGGTTCTGGCGCGGCTCAGCTTTCTCAAGGACCAGGGCGGCGATCTTGTCCGCCGCATCATCGAGCAGCTGCGGACCACGCTGCGAAGCAGCGGCCTCGATGCCGAGGTCTACGGTCGGGAGAAAACGCCGCACTCGATCTTTCAGAAAATGCAGCGCGACAACTTAAGCTTTGAGCAGTTGTGTGACATCGTGGCGTTTCGTGTCATTGTCGAAACGGTCGATGATTGTTACCGCGCGCTGGGCATCATTCACGGCGCCTATCCGGTGATCCCCGGCCGCTTCCGCGATTACATCTCGACGCCGAAGGCGAATGGGTATCGCTCGCTACATACGAGCGTGCTGGGGCCGGAACGCCAGCGCATCGAGGTGCAGATCCGCACCCGCGAAATGCATGACGTCGCCGACAACGGCGTAGCCGCGCACTGGAGCTACAAGCAGGGCATCGACCTTGCCACCGGTCACCACTATCGGTGGTTGCGGGAGCTGCTCGACATCCTCGAGCACGCCGGCGGGCCGGAAGAGTTTCTGGAGCACACTAAGCTCGAGATGTTTCAAGATGAGGTGTTCTGCTTTTCGCCGAAAGGGGACCTCATCAACATGCCGCGCGGGGCAACCGCGGTCGACTTCGCGTATGCCGTGCATTCGGACATCGGCGATCATTGCGTCGGCGCCAAGATCAACGGTCGCTTGATGCCGTTGCGCACGCTGCTGAAGAACGGCGATCAGGTCGAGATCGTCACGTCGAAGGCGCAGACACCCTCGCCGACCTGGGAGCGCTTCGTCGTAACCGGCAAGGCGCGGGCGCGCATTCGCCGCTTCGTCCGCCTGCGCGAGCGGGAACAGTACTGCCAGCTTGGCCGAGCGATCCTCGAGCGCGCATTCAAGGAGGAGGACTACGAATTCTCCGAGAAGGCGGTCGAAAACGTCTTGCGCGATTTCAAGCAGACCTCCGTCGAGGACCTGTGTACGCAGGTCGGGGCGGGGCACGTCACCGGAAGCGCAGTGGTGCAGACCGTTTATCCGGCGACCAAAAAGAAGCGCTTGAGCTTCTATCAAAAGGTCGTGCCACTGTCGCGCGCCAAGCGCCGTTCCGCCACCAAGACCGCCGGCGTGCCGGTCAAAGGCCTGATCCCGGGCATGGCGGTCCATTTCGCCGGCTGCTGCCATCCGCTTCCCGGCGATCGCATCGTCGGCGTGGTGACAACTGGCAAGGGCGTGACCATCCACACCATCGACTGCGAAAGCCTGGAGGTGTTTGCCGATACGCCGGAGCGCTGGATCGATGTTTCCTGGGATGTTGATGACGAGCATGCGCCTCTGCATGTCGGCCGGATCCAGGTCACCGTCATCAACGAACCGGGTGCGCTGGGAACGCTGACGACGGTCATCGCCAGGAATGGCGGCAACATCACCAATCTGAAGATCACCAATCGCAGCCTGCAATTCTTCGATATCATAATTGATATCGAAGTGCGGGACCTCAAGCATCTGACCGATATCCTCGCGGCCGTGCGGGCGGCGCCCTCGGTCAGTGCCGCCGACCGCGCCCGCGGCTAGCGATTCAGGTACCCGTATTGGAGGAGCAAGAGAAAGACGCGATGACAAAGCGCCACCTGCGCCTCGGGGTGAACATCGATCACGTCGCAACCATCCGCAACGCGCGCGGCGGTCGCCATCCCGATCCCGTCCGGGCGGCGGACCTCGCCGTCCGCGCCGGCGCCGACGGAATCACGGCGCACCTGCGCGAGGACCGCCGGCACATTTCGGATGATGATATCGCGGCGCTGATCGAAACGATCCCGGCGCCGATCAATCTCGAAATGGCCGCCACCGACGAGATGGTAGCGATCGCCGTCCGTCATCGGCCCGATGCCGTCTGCCTTGTTCCGGAACGGCGCGAGGAACGGACCACCGAGGGCGGGATCGACGTCGTGGCAAGTCGAGACCGATTGGCGGCGGTCGTTGCAGCGCTTAAGCAAGCTGGGATCGAAGTAACGATGTTCATCGAGCCTGCGCCGGCGCAGATTGAGGCGGCAAGCGCCATCGAGGCATTCGCGGTCGAGTTGCACACAGGCGCCTACTGCAACGCCCTGGAGGGTGAGCGCGAGCGCCGCCTTAAGCAGATCGTCACTGCTGCCGCACATGCCGAGCAGCAGGGGCTGGAGTGCCACGCCGGCCACGGCCTCAGCTACCAGACGGTTGGTCCGATCGCGGCAATCCCGCAGATCGTCGAACTCAACATCGGTCATTTCCTCATCGGCGAGGCGATCTTCTGCGGTCTTGAAGCGAGCATGGCGCGCATGCGCGCGGTGATGGACGAATGGCGGCGGACGGCAGTGCCCGTACTGTCTTCATGATCCTCGGCGTCGGCATCGACCTTCTCGACATTCGCCGGATTGAACGGACGCTGGAGCGCTTCGCCTGGCGCTTTCTCGAACGCGTGTTCACGAAGCAGGAACAGGCTCGTTGCGAGGGGCACATCAACCGTTGCGCCCGCTACGCGCAGCGCTACGCGGCAAAGGAGGCCTGTGCCAAGGCGCTCGGAACGGGATTTCGCCAGGGGGTCGCTTGGCGGGACATCGAGGTCCTGGGCCTGCCGTCGGGCAAGCCCATCCTCCGCTTGCGTGCCGGGGCGCTTGATCGCTTGGCCGCCATGACGCCGGCCGGAATGATGGCCAAGCTCGACGTTTCGCTCACCGACGAGTACCCGCTGGCGCAGGCGGTCGTCATCATATCGGCCGAGAGTGCGGCGGAGCAATCACCTGCAATCCCTTGACACGGCGGTCTTGACGATGGCTCTATGCGGCGCTCGCGCAATCGCTTGGCATTGCCGCTTGGGCCGCAGCCAAACGGCTTTACAGGCAATTCATCCAACCGGTCATGACACAAACTAAAGCTCACGGCTTGTGGGAACTGGTCAAGACTATCTTCTACGCGGTCATGATCGCTCTCGTCGTGCGCACTTTTGCGTACGAGCCGTTCAGTATTCCATCCGGTTCCATGATCCCGACCCTGCTGGTTGGCGACTACCTCTTTGTCTCCAAGTTCTCCTACGGCTACAGCCGCTACTCTTTGCCGCTCGGCCTGCCGCTGATCCCGGATCGGCTGCTCGCAAGCGATCCTAAGCGCGGCGATGTCGTCGTCTTCAAGCTGCCGACCGACAACAAGACCGATTACATCAAGCGCATCGTCGGCCTGCCCGGCGATCGGGTGCAGGTGATTGACGGGGTCTTGCAGATCAACGGGGCGCCGGTCCGCCGGGAGCCCAATGGCGATTTCGTCGTCAGCAGTAGCTTCGGCATCACGCAAGCCTACAACCGCTACGTCGAGACGCTGCCGAACGACCGCAGGCACCAGATCATCGAGCTTTCGGACACCGGGCCGTTCGACAATACCGGCGCCTATGTCGTTCCCGCCGGCCATTTCTTCGTCATGGGCGACAACCGCGACAGCTCGCGCGACAGCCGCTTTCTGTCGGAAGTCGGTTTCGTCCCGATGGCCAACCTGATCGGCCGGGCGGAGTTCATCTTTTTCTCCGTTAACGGCGATGCGCTGCGCTTCTGGGAATGGCCACGCACCTTGAGGGTGAACCGCTTCTTCCAAGCGATCCGATGAGTCCGAGGGACGATCCTGCCGATGGCGATCTGCGGCGTCTGCAACAAGACGTGGGCTACCGCTTCCGCAATTCCGCACTGCTCGGCCAGGCGCTGATCCATTCGAGTTATCGCGGCAGCAGCGAGTCGAATGAACGGCTCGAGTTCCTGGGCGATCGGGTGCTGGGCCTCGCTGTCGCGCACCTCCTGCATGGGCGTTTCCCGGCCGAGCCAGTCGGCAGCGTCGCGCGGCGGCACGCAGCGCTCGTGCGCCGAGAGGCGTTGAGCGAGGTTGCCCTTAGCATTGGCCTGCCGAAGCTGTTGCGGATGTCCCGTGGCGAGGAAGAGTCCGGCGGTCGCGACAACCCGGGCCTTCTCGCCGATGCGTGTGAGGCGTTGATCGCGGCCGTCTACCTCGACGGCGGTTTGGATGCGGCGCTCTCGTTTGTTGCCCACCGCTGGCAGCCGATGATCGAAGGCCATCTGACACCGCCCACGGACGCCAAGACGGCCCTGCAGGAGTGGATGCAGGGCCGCGGCCTGCCGCCGCCGGCATACCGCGAGGTCGGCCGAAACGGGCCGGCGCATGGGCCCACGTTCGTGGTCGAAGTGGTCGTGCCGCAGCTTCCGCCCGTGCGCGGCAGCGGCTCGTCCAAACGCGTTGCCGAACAGGCGGCGGCAGAGATCGCGCTGTCGCTGTTGCAGGCCAAGGGGGCCGGCCGGCCGTGAGCGGTGCGGGCAAGGCTGCGGGTGACGGCGCCGCGCTGGACGGCCCAGCGGGGGAAAGCCGGTGCGGCTTCGTCGCCATCGTCGGTGCGCCTAACGTCGGCAAGTCGACGTTGGTCAATCGGCTGGTCGGCAGCAAGGTTTCGATCGTGTCGCCGAAGGTGCAGACCACCCGCAGCCGCATCCTCGGCATTGCGCTGCGCGGCGCCTGTCAGATCATCCTGGTCGATAATCCTGGCTTCTTTCAGCCACGCTCGCGGCTCGATGCGGCGATGGTCAACACCGCCTGGCGCAGCATGAACGATGCCGATGTCATCGTGCTGCTGGTCGACAGTGGTCGCGGCATCGATGCGGCGGTGGCGGAGGTTGCGCAGTGGCTGAAGCAAACGGGACGCGAGGGGATCGCCGTCCTCAACAAGGTCGATGCGGTGGAGAAACCGTTGCTTCTGGGCCTTGCGGCCGAATTGCAGGCGCTGGCGGTGTTCGGCCGGATCCTCATGGTTTCGGCGCTGCGTGGCGATGGTGTCGACGACTTGGCCGACCATCTGTCAAACCTGCTGCCGGCGGGACCGTGGCTGTTTCCGGCCGACGAAGTTTCCGATGCGCCGATCTCCTTCCTTGCCGCCGAGATCACCCGCGAGAAGCTGTTCTGGCAGCTGCAGCAAGAAGTGCCGTACGCGTGCGCGGTTCGGACCGAGGTGTGTCAGGAGCGGGCGGACGGCAGCCTGCGCATCGAACAGATCATCATCGTCGAGCGATCGGGCCAGAAGGGGATCCTGATCGGTAAGGGCGGGCAGCAACTGCGCCGTATTGGCGAAGCTGCAAGGCAGGACCTGGCACACCTTCTCGATCGGCCGGTGCACCTGTTTTTGCGCGTTCTGGTCCGCGAGAAATGGCGCGAGTCACCGTTGAGCCGGCAGTGGCACCGCTTGGACCCGCCGACAGCATGAGCCGTGCCGCGGCTGCCCCGGCCTTCGGGGCTGGCCTTCGATCGGAGCGTTTGCGGCTTCAGATGGCGACCGCGCTGCCGTTCAGTTGCTGGATGGCGTCGTTAAGGGCCGCGTCCTCACTGTCGAACGGGCGTTCGGCGTCGGTCAACGGCAGGCCATGCTCGTCAATCTGGCGCCAAACCCAGTAGGCACCAGCGTTCGAAACCTGAACCCGTGCGTAGATGCGCCGAAAAAAGCCCCTTCGGCACGGATGCGGTTCAGTAATCATGATGTCGTGAACAGCCACGGTGGTAACCCTCTCGCGCTCCGAGAAAATATGCTCTCGCTACGATGTGCACATGTATGCTCAATGACCCTTGCTTCTAGCACACTTCGCGACCGCGCAAAACACGTCAGTAAGCCCTTTTTTTGGGCAGAGGTGATCTAACCATATGTTTATTAATGGGTTGCTAAGCGAGAAGGGAGCGCGTTTTGAAGATCGTTCGTTAATAAATTATAAATAAATCGAAAAAAACTGTTAAGGCAATTTCACCGGTCCCCTATGCGCATGCAATGAGCACGGACCACCGAGAAAGTCCATGGAGTGGAGCGACGACGGGATCGTTCTAGCGGCTCGGCCCCATGGCGAGGGGGCAGCCGTCCTTAGCCTCCTGACCCGCGCGCACGGCCGCCATCCGGGCCTCGTTCGTGGTGCCTCAGGCGGCCTCCGCCGCAGCCTCCTGCAGCCGGGCGCAACCGTGAGTGCGTGCTGGCGCAGCCGCCTCGCCGATGGGCTCGGCACCTACACGTGCGAGCTCAAGGCCGCGGTTCCGGCCGAGGTGCTCTCCGACCGGGCACGGCTCGATGCGCTTGCTTCGGCCTGTGCGGTGCTGGAGACCACTCTGCCGGAGCGTGAGGCCTTGAGTGTCGTGTTCCTCACGTCCGAATCGTTGCTGGCGGTGCTGGCGCTTGCCGACAGTTGGGCCGCGGATTACGTCCGCTGGGAACTCGCCCTGTTGGCGGAATTGGGGTACGGGCTTGACCTCGCGCAGTGCGCCGTCACCGGTGCCGCTGAGGACTTGGCCTACGTCTCCCCGCGAACGGGTCGCGCGGTGACGCGCGCCGTCGGCGCGCCCTATCGTCTCAAGCTGCTCGTATTGCCGCGATTTCTGACCGCAGCGGGGAAACCGGCGACGCTGGGCGAGATCGGCCAGGGGATGGCGCTGTCCGGGTATTTCCTTGAACGCTACGTTTATGGCGCGCGGCATCAGGGCCTGCCGGCGGCCCGCCGACGGCTGGCCGAGCGATTTCCCGCGCCGGTCGGCGGCGGAACGGATGCGGCGAGCGAGGGCTGAAGCGGTCTCTTGCCAAGACGGCAGTTGTGCGGAACCCTAGCGGCGGCATAGACCGTACTGCGCGAGTCCATGAGCGATCCCGAAACCGCTGCCGGCATCCGTGATGTTCCGCTCGCGAGCGCGCTCTCAGAGCGCTACCTCACCTATGCGCTGTCGACCATCGTCGCCCGCTCGTTGCCGGATGCGCGCGACGGCCTCAAGCCGGTGCACCGGCGGGTGCTCTACGCGATGCGCCAGCTCAAGCTGGATCCGGCCGCAGGCTTCAAGAAGTGCGCCCGCGTGGTCGGCGATGTTATCGGCAAGTACCATCCGCACGGCGACGCCGCCGTCTATGATGCCATGGTGCGCTTGGCGCAGGACTTCGCGCTGCGCTATCCGCTGGTCGACGGACACGGCAACTTCGGCAACATCGACGGCGATGGTGCCGCCGCCATGCGCTACACCGAAGCCCGGCTGACCGCCGTCGCTGAGGCGATGCTGAACGGCATCGATGAGGAGACGGTGGACTTTCGTCCCACCTACGATGGCGAGGAGGATGAGCCGGTCGTCCTGCCGGCGGCTTTCCCAAATCTCCTCGCCAACGGTGCGACCGGCATCGCCGTCGGCATGGCAACCAGCATTCCGCCGCACCACGTCGGCGAGCTATGTCTGGCGCTCAAGCATCTGATCCGCCATCCCGAGGCGCCGGTCGAAGATCTGCTCGCGCTCGTCCCCGGCCCGGATTTCCCGACCGGCGGGATCGTCGCCGAGCCGTACGAGGTGATCCGGGACGCGTACGCGACGGGCCGCGGCAGCCTGCGCTTGAGCGCCCGCTGGCATCACGAACGCGACGGCAGCGAGAACCGGATTGTCATCACCGAAATTCCCTATCAGGTTCAGAAGAGCCGGCTGATCGAGCAGATCGCGGCGCTGGTGACCGGGGATGGTCGGCTCCCCGCCGTTGCTGACGTCCGCGACGAATCGACCGAAAGCGTCCGCCTCGTCGTCGTGCTGAAGGACCGCAAGGGTGAACCGGCGCCGGTGATGGCGGAGTTGTTTCGCCGCACCGATCTCGAGGTCCGCATCGGCCTCAACATGAACGTCCTCGTCGACGGTCGGACGCCGCGGCTTGCAGGCCTGCGAGAGCTCTTGCGCATCTTTCTCGACCACCGTTTCGAGGTCTTGCGCCGGCGGACGCGCTTTCGGTTGCGGCAGACGGAAGCACGGCTGGAGATCGTCGTCGGCCTCTTGCTTGCGCTCGCCGATCTCGACACCGTGATCCGTATCATCCGCGAGGAGGACGAGCCGAAGACGGCCCTGATGGCGCATTTCCGGATCAACGACGCCCAGGCCGAGGCGATCCTCAACATGCGGCTCAGGCAGCTGCGCAGACTGAACGAGATCGAGCTGAAGGCGGAGCGGCGAACGCTGAAGGCCACCCGCGCTGCGCTCATGGCTCTCCTGGCTGACGACAGCCGCGCCTGGGCAACGATCGAGGACGAACTGGCGCAGACCGCGGCCCGCTTCGCCGCGGACGGTCCGAACGCAGCCCGGCGGACTGCGATAGGTCCCACGGCCGAGAGCATCGTCGTCGCCGCAACAGTCGCCGGCCCGCAGCCGGACGCAGGTCCGTGCACCGTTGTCTGTTCGGAGCGCGGTTGGCTACGGGTGATCGAGGGGAGTGTCGGCAGCCCGGACGACATCCGCTACAAGGAGGGCGACGGCCCGCGCCTGGTCTTGAGCGCGCGCCGCGATGACCGCCTGCTGATCGCCGGCTCGAACGGCCGCTTCTATACGCTCCCCGTCGATCGCCTGCCGCGCGACCGGGGCTTCGGCCGGCCGCTTAGGCTGATGATCGATCTCGCGGACGAGCACGACGTGATCGCCGTCTTCGTCAGCGCATCCAGCCGCCGCTTGCTGCTTGCCTCGGCGCATGGCCGCGGGTTCATAGCCGAAATGGCGTCGCTGATCGGCCAAACGCGGGCCGGCAAGGCGGTGCTGACTGCGGACGACGAGAGCGACCGGCTGTACAAATGCGCGCTCGTTGCGCCCGACGACGATACCGTCGCCGTGATCGGCGGCAACCGCCGCTTGCTCCTGTTCCCGCTGGCCGAAGTGCCGGTGTTGAACCGCGGCAAGGGTGTCATCCTGCAGCGCTATCGGGATGCGACACTGGCCGACGTCCGGACCTTCACGTTCGCGGAGGGTCTGCCGTTGCGATCGGGGCGTGTGCTGCGCGGCGATGCGCACTTGCGCGATTTCGTCGGCCGACGCGGGCAGATCGGCCACACTGCGCCAAAGGGCGTACCGGCCGCACTCTGCTTCTGACACGCTCGCGGCGCTGCTCCGCTTGTCTGCCGCGCGCCTTAAGCGTGCGAGGCGAAGTGGCGCATGGTGCCCTGATCGGCAGGGTCGAGCCGCTGCCAGCCATCTGGGGTGTAGGCCTCCAGCGGCTGGAACCGGGCCTTGTAGGCCATTTTCTGGCACTCGGCGATCCAGAAGCCGAGGTAGACATGCGGCAGACGGAACCGCCGCGCCTGCTCGATGAGGGCGAGAATGATGAAGGAACCGAGACTGCGGTGCGGCAGCCGCGGGTCGAAAAAGCTGTAAACCGCCGACAGCCCGTCGCTCATCCGGTCCGTGAGGCAGACGCCGAACAGGCGCCCCGCCGGGTCACGGATTTCGAGGAGGTAGGTTTCGACCGGGGTTTCCTCGATCAGCGCCTGGTAGTCGTAGAAGGTCATACGCGCCATTTCGCCGTCGCCATGGCGGTCGCGCTCGTACTCGCGGAACAGGACGTAGTGCTCCGATGTGGCGATCGGCGGCGTGTTCGTCGCGACCAGTTCCGCGTTGCGCTGCAAGATGCGGCGATGGCCGCGCTTGGCAACGAAGTCCGGGACGCAGACGCGGACTGCGGCGCATGCCGAGCAATCGCGGCAGATCGGGATGTAGGCGAGGCCGTGGCTGCGCCGGAAGCCGGCCTGCGACAGGACATCGTGGATGACGCCTGCCTGGCGCCCCGACAGCTCGGTCACCAGCCGCCGTTCGGTGCGGCCGGCAAGGTAGGGGCACGGCAAGGGCGCCGTTGCGAAGAAATAACGCACATGCGGCATCGCTTGATGCTTCACGTTCCGAGCCCTCGGATACGCCCTTGTTCAAGCGTAGACTATCACCGTTTCCTCAGCGTGAAAACGCCCGCTTGAGGGTCGGCCATCCCCAAGCCGACGGCGGCACGGCTCACGTGGCGGGAGGTGCCGTGCGCAACAGGAGCACCGAGAGCCGGCGGTTCCCGGGCGCCTTCGGGTCCTTCGGGAACAGGGGAACGGTCGCGGCCATGCCGACAACGCGGGAGAAGCGCACCTCGCCGACGCCCAGTTGCAACAGCGCACGCCGTGCCGCATTGGCGCGATCGGCCGAAAGCTCCCAGTTCGTGTAGCCGCTGGAGCCGGTGAACGGCGTCGCATCCGTGTGGCCGGCAATCTCCACCGGCTGCGGCATCCGCATGATAACCTTGGCAACCAGCTCCAACAGCCGTTCGGTGTGGAGATGCATGACGGACGAGCCGCGCGGGAACATCGCGAGGCCATCCTGATCGATGATCTGGATCCGCAGGCCATCGGGCGTCTCATCGATGAGGAGGCTGTTGACAAGCTGCTTCAGCTCCGGATTCGCCTCGATCGCCTCGCGGATCGAGCTCTCCGCCCGTTCGAATTGCGCCTTCTCGCGCTGCTCCGCGTCAGCCCGGGCCGAGACTGCGGCTGCGGCGGCTTCTCCCCCGGCCGGGGCCGGGTCCGCCTCGGCGGCCGGAACAGCCTTCGTGTTCGCGCCGGAGCGGGCGGCGCGTGGCGGTGCGCGGTCGCCGCGCTCGGAACCGCGCACTTCGCCCTCCTCGTCGTTGTCCGGCTGGTCGAACTGGGCGAAGGTGTGGTGGCGCTTTTCGACAGCGTTGAACACGCCCTTCGCGTCGACCGTGCGGCCTTGCAGCAGGCCGCCGCCGCCGCTGGTCGATTTCTGGGTCGAGATCGGCGCGAAATAGTCGGAGATGCCTTCGAGCTGCTCCTGCGAAACGGCGTTCAGGAGCCACAGCAGCAAGAAGAACGCCATCATCGCGGTGACGAAGTCGGCATAGGCGACTTTCCACGCGCCGCCGTGCGCGGCGTGTCCGCCTTTCTTGACTCGCTTGATGATGATCATCGCTGCGTTGCCGTTACGCCGTGTCTAAATCTGGATAGTCTGGATCGCTTGGTCCATCTCGGCGAAGCTCGGCCGCAGCTTGCCATGGAGGGTCTTGCGCGCGAGTTCGATCGAGACCTGCGGTGCATAGCCTTGTGTATGGGCGACGAGGCCGATCTTGATGCACTCAAGAAAGTGTGTCTCCTCCTCGAACTTCGCTTCGAGCGAGCGTGCGATCGGGGAAACGACGCCATAGGCTGCAAGCACGCCGGTGAAGGTGCCGACCAGAGCGGCGCCGATGAGGTGGCCCAGCACCTCCGGCGGCTCGGTGATCGCGCCCATGGTATGAATGACGCCCAGCACGGCGGCGACGATGCCGAGCGCCGGCAGGCCATCGGCGACGTTCTGCAGGGCGCCGGTGATCGCGTGGTGGCCATGCCGATGGGAATCGAGCTCGACCTCCATCACCGCCTCCAGTTCGTGCGACTTGCTGGAGCCGAGGGTTAGCAGGCGCAGGTAATCGCACAGGAATTCGATCGCGTGATGGTTCTTGAGGAAGCCCGGATACTTCTGAAAGACGGGGCTCTCCTCAGGCCGGTCGACATGGCTCTCGAGCGCCAGATCGCCCTTGCTTCGGGCAATCTTGAAAACCGAGTAGAGTACGCTCAACAGCTCGACGTAGCTGGTCTTGCCGTGCTTGGAGCCGGTGAGCAGCTTGCCGAACGACTTCGCGGTGCCGACCAGCACCTCCATCGGGTTGCCGACGATGAACGCACCGATTGCGGAGCCGAAGATGATGATAAACTCGAATGGCTGGAACAGAACACCCAGATGGCCCCCCGCAGCGAGGTAGCCGCCGATGACGCTGCCGACAACGACCAGCATTCCGACTGCAAACAGCATGGTCGGACCTTCGTCTCCCTTGACGGAACGAGACACCCTCTCTTAGGTACTCGCCTCGTGGGCGAGCGCTTGATGCAGCATAAGGTAGCATCTAAGTCGCTGTAACGCAACTATAACGAGTTGTTAACAAGAATGAACGAAATCCAAACGAGCGCCTTCATCGCGCGCCCGCTCCCGGAGTGCCTGACATGACCAAGACCCGCACCGACTTCCGCCTGGCCCTCAGCCGGTTCGCCTCCGGTGTCTGTGTCGTGACGGCGACTGACCCTGCCGACCGGGCCTACGGCGTCACGATCAGCTCCTTCTGTTCCGTGTCGCTCGATCCGCCGCTGGTGCTGTTCTGCATCGGCAAGAAGACGTCGGGACTGGAGGCCTGCGCCCGCGGCGCCGCATTCACCGTCAACATCCTTTCCGAACAGCAGATGCACCTCTCGGAAGTTTTCGCGCGCAAGGAACACGACAAGTTTTCCGATGTCGCCTTTACGGTCGGCGGCAACGGTTGCCGCATCCTCGACGGCTGCCTTGCCACGCTCGAATGCAGCCGCGTCGAGACCTACGAGGGGGGTGACCACCTAATCGTCGTCGGTCATGTCGACCGGATGGCGTATGCCGATGACGGTGTGCCGCTCCTGCGCTTCACCGGCCGCTATCGTCGCATCGGCGGCGACCTCTAGGCTTCGATCGAGAACGCGCGGGGCGCTTGCGGAGGACCTGAGAAAATGCCGATGACGGAACGCAATGTCTTCGGGCTGGGCACGCACGGCTTTCATCTCGTCGCCTACACCGAGTGGGGCGCGTCGGCGAACGAGCGTGTCGTCGTCTGCGTGCACGGCTTGACGCGCAGCGGCCGCGACTTCGACTGGCTCGCGCACGCGCTGGAGAACGACTTCCGCGTGGCCTGCCCGGATCTGCCCGGCGCCGGCCGCAGCCACTGGCTCGCGCACGCTTCCGAGTACGGTTTTGCGCGCTACTTAAGTGATCTTGCCACCCTCATCGCGCGCCTGGGCGTCGATGCGGTCGACGTGATTGGCACATCGCTCGGCGGCGTGCTTGGCATGATGCTGGCGGCGCAACCGAACACGCCGATCCGCAGGCTCGTCCTCAACGATATCGGCGCCTTCATTCCGAAGGCCGGCGTGCAGCGGATCAGCGGCGAGGTCGGCAACGAGCACGCGTTTGCCAGCATCGAAGCGCTAGAAGCGCACTTGCGGGTTGCGCTTGCCCCCTCGGGGCCGCTGACGCAAGCGCAGTGGCGCCACCTGGCCGAACACAGCAGCCGCTTCGATGCTGCGACGTCGAGCTGGCGGCTCAATTATGACCCCAAGCTTGCGCATCCTTTGCGCGAGGGCGAACAGGCCGACTTCGATCTCTGGTCGGTCTGGGAGCGGGTTGGCTGCCCGGTCTTGCTCCTGCGCGGTGCCGAGTCCGACCTTCTGCTCAAGGAGACGGCGGAGGAGATGTTGACCCGCGGTCCGGAGGCGGAATTGATCGAGTTTCCCGGCATCGGCCACGCGCCGATGCTGATGGACAGCCTGCAGATCGAGGCCGTACGCACCTGGCTGCTCGCCTGACGCCGCCGCTCGGGCCGATCAGGCTCAGGCCTCCGGCAGCGGGATGAACGCGTCGTCGCCCGCGACCCGGGCGAAGCGGCCGGCGGCCCAATCGGCCTTCGCCTGCTCGATCCGCTCCGGCCGGCTGGAGACGAAATTCCACCACAGATGACGCGGCCCGTCGAGCGGCGCGCCGCCGATGATGACGAACCGGGCGGCGCTCTCGGCGCCGACATCGACTGGCACGCCCGCTCGCAGAACCACCATCTGGCTCGTGCCAAAGCGGGCGCCGGCTAACGTGATCGTGCCGGCGAGGGGGTAGAGCGCTCGCTCTTCGTGTTCGGCTTCGATCGTGAGCGTGGCGCCGGCAGCGAGTGTGGCATCGGCGCACAGCGTAGGGGAGAAGACGCTGACCGGCGCGCGCGCGCCCCAGCCGCTGCCGGCGATCAGCACGACGCGGCAGCCGCCCCGGCTCCAGACCGGAAGGTCGGGGGCGGCAAAGTGCTCGAAGGTGGCGGCGGTCTCCTCGTGGCTGCGCGGCAGGGCCAGCCACATCTGCAGGCCGTGCAGGGAGGAACCGGCGGCGCGCACGTCCGGCGGTGTGCGTTCGGAGTGGACGACGCCTGCGCCGGCGGTCATCCAGTTCACCTCGCCGGGGCGGATGCGCACGACCGAGCCGATGCTGTCGCGATGGAGGATCTCGCCCTCGATCAGCCAGGTCAGCGTCGATAGCCCGATGTGCGGATGCGGGCGGACGTCGATGCCTTGGCCCGGCGGCAGCTGCACGGGGCCCATCTCATCGAAGAAGATGAACGGGCCGACCGCCGTTAGGTCGCGGTTGGGCAGGGCGCGGCGCACCACCAGCCCGCCCAAGTCTCTGGGCCGCGGACGGATGACCAGCTTGACCGCCTGCTCACCCGCCCCGAGGGCCGCTTTCCCCATTGCATCGGTGGTCGTCATGTGTCCTCCTCGTATCGGCGGCAATGGATGGAGGGTCGCGGTTTGCGCCCCTCGTTCAGGATGTGGCGACCCGCGCGCCCGGCTTCCATCGCCGCGCAGCCGGTTAACGCTTCCTCCACCCGCATTGCGATAGGCTCGCGACCGCGAAGCTGAGACTGGGGCAGGCGCATTGGAGGCCACGAATGCAGGCGAGCACGGGCGGCGAGCCGGGCGGCACCGGCGGGGGAGCGGGCGTGGCGGAGGCGGCGACCTTCGTGACGTTCATGATCGGCGGCCAGGCGTTCGGCGTGCCGGTGCTCGTGGTGCAGGATATTCTTCTGCCGGATCGCATCGCGCCGATCCCGCTCGCTCACCCGGCGGTCCGCGGCTCGATCAACGTGCGGGGCAAGATCGTCACTGTCGTTGATGTGCGGGCCCGGCTTGGGTTGCCGGCCGGCGAGAACGGCGGGCGTCGCATGGGGGTCACGGTCGAGAACCAGGGCGAGCTCTATGCGCTCCTCGTCGAGCGTGTCGGCGATGTCCTGACGCTTCCGGCCAGCCGCTTCCAGCAGAAGCCGTCGAGCCTCGATCCCCGCTGGGCCGATGTTGCAACCGGCATCTACCGCCAGGACGACGGCCTCCTGGTCACCCTCGACGTGCAGCGTCTGCTGACGCTCAACTAAACCGAGCATATGGTGAGAGAGCCGGCCCAGGGCAAACCCCGCCCAACCCCAGTCATTGCGACCGCGAATGCAACGAAGCGGGAAGCAACCCAGGGGGCGCAACCGGCTGCGTCTTGTGGATTGCTTCGTCGCTCTCGCTCCTCGCAATGACAACGCGTGGGGGGCGCCCGCCGTCCGGTTGGCGGGCTTGAGGCCGCACTGTTCGCGGCGTATGGTTACACCATGAAGGCAACGTTGGAACAAGTCGCCCGCGACGCGCTGCTTCTCACTCCGGCTCAGCGCGCCGAACTTGCTGATTTTTCTTGTCGAAAGTCTGGAGTCCACCGCTCCCGACGAGATCCTGCGCCGGAGGATTGAAGAGGCCAACAGACGCCGCGAGGAAGTCCGCTCTGGACAGGTCAAAACAATCCCACGCGAGGATGTCCTGGCTGAGGCACGCCGCTTGGCCAAGCGGTGATGCACTATGAGGTCCATCCGGATGCCCGCATTGAATTGCTCGCATCAGTGGCTTTGCTACAAAGGCCGCCAGGATGGTCTAGGCGCCCGGTTCACAATTGAAATCGAAAGAACAATTCAGCGGATTGTCGAGGCTCCTACCCGATGGCGAACGATCGAGGGTGAGATTCGCCGTTGCCTCGCGCACAGGTTTCCGTACGGAGTGCTATATTCCGTATTCCGTGAAATCGGATCATGTGCTGATACTAGCAGTGATGTACCACAGCCGCACGCCGAAATACTGGCGCAATCGCCTTTCATATCTGGCTGGCGAAAGCATGTTTAATTGAGAGATAGTACTGATAAATACACAAATATTACTTATAGCTAGAGCAATTGTTGGTGGTAGTGGTAACTACTCAGGCGGCTGGCTTTTTCAGGTGGCCGGGGTGGGTTGTGGGGGGCCGGTGAGGAGGTTGCCGATGGCTTCGAGCGCGGTTTTGCCGTGCAGCCTGGCGGTGCCGGTGATGGAGCG
>JBATPX010000037.1:0-2091 GCA_049291695.1 Defluviicoccus sp. | reverse complement strand
GCCGAAGCCGGCGATGAGACGGCGCGCAAGCGCCGTCGCCGCGGCAAGCGTGGTGGCCGCAGGCGGGCACGCCGCCCGGATGAGGCGGCCGGTCCGCTGGAAGCGGACCAGGGTGAGGAACCTGCGCTGGAAGCGGCGTTCGAAACCGCCGAGACCACGGATCAAGCATTCGATGCCGATGAGGCCGATAAGGCCGAAGCGCCGGTGGTGACGGAGTTCGCACTGGTCGCCACAGGGTCTCCCGTTTCGTTTGCAGTGCTCGCGGCTGAGGCGGAAGACGCTGCGGAAGGCGGCGCTGAGGCGGAAGAGGGTGCGGAAGACGGCGCTGAAGACGTGGTCGAACCGGAGGTGGACGTAGCCGCGGCTGCAGCCGCAGAGTCCCTGCCTTCGCTGGCGGAACAGCCCGCGGGCGATGGCGGCAACGGCGCTCACGGTACCGTCGCGGAACCGGCGGAGGCGATGGTTCGCCACGACGAAATGGCTCCCAATCCTGCTTCGCCCGCCTCGGAGGCGCCGAATACGCCGGTCGTTCGGGTGGGCGCCAGCGGCGGGTCGGGCCAGTCGGAGCGGACACCGCGCCGCGGCTGGTGGCAGCGCCTGCTTGATTAGACCTGCCAGCGCATCAGGCGCTCCGCCGCAGCGCTGATATCCTCAGCCGAGCCGGCGAAGGAAAAACGCACGGATGCGTGGCCGTGCACGGGATCGAAATCCGTCCCCGGCGTGACCGCGACGCCGATCTCCCGCAGCATGCGCTGGCACAACGCCGCGCTGTCCGTCGTCCGCTGGCTGACGTCGGCATAGAGATAGAATGCGCCGTCGGCGGGGGCGAGAGTGCCGAAGCCCGCCCCGGGCAGCGCATCCAGGAGGACGGCGCGGTTGCGGGCGTAACGGCGGACATTGGCGTCCAGGTCGTCACGGCACGCGAAGGCAGCGCACGCCGCCCGCTGCGAGAGCGTCGGCGGGGAGATGAAAAGGTTCTGCTGCAGGCACTCGACCGGCCGCAGCAGCTCTTCGGGCAGCACCAGCCAGCCCAGCCGCCAGCCGGTCATCGAATAGTATTTCGAGAAGCTGTTAACGACGACGGCCCGATGGTCGAACGTGAGCGCCGTCTCGGCGGCCGCCGCATAGGTGATGCCGTGATAGATCTCGTCCGATACCAGCCGGATGCCGCGCGCCCGGCAATAGCCGACCACGGCTGCGAGCGCATCGTGCTTGAGCATGGCGCCCGTCGGGTTGGCCGGGCTGGCGATGATCAGCCCATCCAGTCGTCCGCCAACGGCATCCAGGAGGTGCGGCGCCGGCTGGAAATGGGTTTCCGGCCCGACCGGGAGCAGCACCACCTCGACCCCTAGCGCTTGCAGGATGTTGCGGTACGCCGGATAGCCGGGGACGGCGACGGCCACCCGATCACCGGCATCGAAGGCGGCAAGGAAGGCCAGCACAAAGGCACCCGAGCTGCCGGTGGTAACGACGACCCGCTGCCAGTCGACATCGACGCCGTACGCCTCCTTATAATGGAGCGCGATCCGGCGCCGGAGCGGCTCCAGGCCGAGCGCTTCCGTGTAGCCAAGCCGATCGGTCGCAAGCGCGGCCTGCGCTTCCCGGAGGACCGCACGCGGCGCCGGCGTCGATGGTTGGCCGACTTCGAGGTGCAGGACATCGGTGCCGCGGCTTGCCTCTTCGTGTGCTGCCCGCATCACGTCCATGACGATGAAGGGCGCAATGGCAGCGCGGCGCGCGACTTTCCGTTGCAAGGGGGCGTCCATGCGTGATGCTTCTTCCTTTGCCTTAGCCGCCGACGATGGCAAAGCCGAAGCCGCGGTGATCGGTTGCGGCGGCGCAGGATTCCGGATAGCGGGGCAGCCCCTTGGGGCACGCGATCGCGCTCACTTGTCCGAGCGGCGGCGTTTCGGTGAGCGAGTGACCGCGCCGGCGCAAAGCCTCGACGCGGTCAGGCGGCACGGTGCGTTCGATCATCACCTGCTCGGGCTCGCTGCCGGCATGGACGCGCGGCATGGTGACGGCGGCCGATACCGGCATGTCGGCAAGGATCACGCGGGCCGCGGTGGCGGCGAGCGCGCTCGGTGCGGC
>JBATPX010000036.1:0-6996 GCA_049291695.1 Defluviicoccus sp. | reverse complement strand
GCGTATCGGGCCGCGTCGTGTAAACCTCCAGCCGATCCGCGCGGCCCTGAAGCGCAAACAGCACCCGCGCTCCGGTTGAGCGGCCGATCCAGTTCTCCTGCATCAGCCGCACCCGCTCCGGCCAGCGCTCAAGGCCGTGGAGTGCCTCCAGCAGCTCCTCGGCGAAGTCGGTGATCTTGAGGAACCATTGCGCCAGCTTGCGCCGCTCAACGACCGCGCCGGAGCGCCAGCCGCGGCCGTCGATCACCTGCTCGTTCGCCAGCACTGTGTGTTCGACCGGGTCCCAGTTGACCCACGACTCGCGCCGGTAGACGAGCCCGGCTTCGAGGAAGTCGAGGAACATCTTCTGTTCGTGGCGATAATAGGACGGATCGCAGGTGGCGAGCTCACGGCTCCAGTCATACGACAGCCCCATGCGCTGCAACTGCGTGCGCATGGCGGCGATGTTGTCGCGCGTCCACGCGGCCGGCGGGACGTTGTTCTGGATCGCCGCGTTCTCCGCCGGCAGGCCGAACGCATCCCAGCCCATCGGATGCAGCACGCTGTACCCCTGCGCCCGCTTGAAGCGGGCCACGACGTCGCCCAGCGTGTAGTTGCGCACGTGGCCCATGTGGATGCGTCCCGAAGGATACGGGAACATCTCCAGCACGTAGTACTTGCGCTTGGCCGGATCGGGCCGGGCGATAAAGGCGCCGCATTCTTCCCAGCGGCGCTGCCACTTTGCTTCCGTCTCGCGGAAAGGATAACGCGTCATTCGCTCTTCTTGATTCGGATCGAGGGGTGGCCGGCTCTCGAAGGGGCGTTCCAGATCGCGGCGCTCCGCCTCACTTCTGCAGGGCGGCGAACCGCAGCTGGCGGGCGCGGGTCAAGATCGCATCCTCAATCTTCGCCGGCGCGTCCGGAGCGACCTTGGTATCAACCCAGTTGCCGCCGTCCTCCTGAACCTGACGGAACACGGCCGCCTTGACCGCGTCCGCACGCAACGAGCGGCTGAGGATGTAGATGGTGAGCTTGAAGCGCTCCTTCGGCGCCTCCGGCATGGCGTACCAGTCGGTGATGATGACACCGCCGAACGGATCGGCCGAGGCCACCGGCATGAAGGAGATGGTGTCAAGCGACGCCCGCCACAGAAAACCGTTGACACCGATGCCGCCGCCGCCCCCGCTGTCTTCCGGCGCCGTCTGCCCATCGCCGCCGATGGACAGTCCGCCCGGGCCGAAAACGGACTCGCGCTTGCCGTACTGCGGTTTATAGTCGCCCTTCAACGGGTCCTTATCCGGATATTCTCCGGCGACTTTTGCGCCTGAACATGCCGAAAGTGCCGCAAATGCCACGAAACACGCGAGCCCGATGGCAAACGCCCGCGTGACAGCTCCGTTTGCTCGGGGATCGAACCCCATTGTGTTCTCCGTTCCCGTCTTACCTCAGGGTCGTAGCCGCCGCCTTCATGGCTGTCAACCAACCGCCGGCCGCGCCGCAAGTTGTTGCAATGAGGCTACACTTGGCCAGGATATACACTCAAACTTGCAGTGGCAACTTTGCTCCTGCGGCGGGCTCGTGTAGGGAAAGGCGTGATGGATGAAATGAGCGGGCTTCCCCGTAATCGGGCCCGGGCATCACTAGGGAACTCGGCGAAGGAAATGGTGAGGGTTTCAATGAATAAGCTTCTGTACGGCACGACCGCGCTCGCTACAGCGGGTATTCTGTTGGCTGCCGCCGGGGAGGCCAAGGCCGCAGACCGGCTCGCGCTTGAAGTCCATGGCTATATGCAGCAATGGATGGTGTTTAACGACATCGGCCTGACCAACGTCGAGGACGGCACCGGCAAGCATCCGTTTGACTGGTCAAGGGTGGACCAGAAGCATAACGCCGAAGTGTGCTTCACCGGGTCCTATAAGTTGGACAACCAGGTAACGATCGGCGCTGACGTCCAGCTCGAAGCCAACACCTCGGGCGACCAGATCGACGAATCGTATGCCTGGATCTCGACCGAGAGCTTCGGCAAGGTGATCGTCGGTGACGAGAATAACGCCGGTTACCTGTTGCAGGTGACGGCGCCGCACGGCGGTCTCGCCCACAACCAGGGCGTCATCACGGCGATGCCGAACCAGGGCTTCGTCATTGCGCCGCAGGGCTTCGATATCGCCGATACGGTAATCGACGGCACGCTGCTCCGCTTCGACGACGACGACTCCGGCAAGTTCACTTACATCTCGCCGCGCTTCGCCGGTTTCCAGATCGGCGTTTCCTACATCCCGAATTTTGAGAGCGGCGGCGATAACAACAACTCCGTCAACCGCGTCAACAGCGTAACCGGCCCCGGCACCAATGGCACGATCAATGGCTTTGCCGGCGGCATCAACTACAAAGAAAAAATCGGCACCGTCGGTGTTGAGGCCTCGTTGGCTGGCCTGTATGGCAACACCGCCCCGGCCGCCGGCAGCAACGATCTCTTCGCCGGCAGCGTCGGCCTGCTGCTGAGCTTCAGCGGCTTCGAGGTCGGCGGCTCTTATACCCACGCGCAGGGTGACAAGTCGACCGGACCGGTGGCGAACATCGAGTCCTACGATGGTAACAGCTACGATGTCGGCGTCGCCTACACCACCGGCCCCTACAAAGTCGGCTTGGCATATCAGCGCGGCGTCAGCGAAGGCGTGCGTGACAACTCAGGCGAGCAGCGGGCTGACTATCTCGTGCTGAGCGGTACCTACACCTTGGGGCCGGGCGTGCGCGTCATCGGCGGTGTCTACGCGGCCGACCTCGATGGCGAGGACGGTGTCGCCGCTGCCAACCAGGTCGAGGAGTTCTCCGCGATCGGTGGCGGCGTCGGCCTCACGCTTAGCTTCTAACCCATGTTGAAATAAGCAGGACCCTCCTAGAAAGGGCGGCTTCGGCCGCCCTCCTTGTTTCTGCCCACTAGGACAAGAGGGCGCGGAATGCGCCGATCGTACGGCACCGCGGCAACGCTCGCGACCTTGACGGTGACGCTGGCCGCGCCGGCAGGCAAAGCACAGGCGGCCGAGCCCATCCGGCTGCAAATCGAGGGCGGCCACCAGCAGTGGGTCGTCGTCAGCCGCCCCGAGCTCAAGGACGGCCAGGGTGAGCACGCCTTCGACACCGCCGTTGTCGACCAGAAGCACAACTCAGAGGTCTGGTTCACTGGCGAAACGCTGCTCAGCAGCGGTTTGACCGTCGGCCTCACGGTGCAGCTCGAAGCCAACACCGCGTCTGACCAGATCGACGAGTCGTTCCTGTTCCTCAAAAGCGAGCCGAGCGGTATGCTCCAGCTCGGCGATACCGACAACGCCGCCTACAAGATGGCCGTCACCGCGCCTTCAGGCGGCATCACCGTCAACGACGGCGACCTCGTCGGCATCGAGGCGTTTCCGCTGCCCGCAGGCTTCGACGGCACCAACACCACCATCGATTCGACACCACTTTCGCTGACAGATGACGACTCCGGCAAGTTCAGCTTCTACTCGCCGCGCTACGCCGGACTTCAGGTCGGCCTGAGCTACATCCCGCAGTTCGAGGCGGGCGGCGACAACAACAATTCACTCGCCACGGTGAACGGCAATGGTCGGATCAAGCATGGTTTCGCCGCCGCGATCAACTACGTGGGCGAAATTGACGACAGTGGCCTCAGCATGTCGCTCGGCTGGCTCAGCGGCGAGACGCCACCGGGTGAGGGTGCCAGCGACGTCTGGGGCTTGAGCGCCGGTCTGCTCGTCACCTGGGGCGCCCTCGAACTCGGCGGCTCGGTGGCCTACGCCAACGGCGATGCGCCGGCCGGCCGCTCGCTCGATGGTTACGCCTACGACCTCGGCATCGCGTACACCACCGGCCCCTACCGCGTCGGCCTCACCTACATCAAGGGCGTCTCGGCGGGCAGCCGCGCCGACAGCGCGCGCCAGTACCTGGACCAGGTCAGCTTAAGCGGGACCTACGCGCTGGGGCCGGGCGTCGATCTGGTCGCAGGCCTGTTCGTGTTCGATGCTGACGGCGAGAAGGACGTCGCCGGCGCTGGCGAGGTCGCATCTTCGAGCGGCATCGGCTTCGCCAGCGGCCTCAAGGTGCGCTTCTAGCCGCTTCTTTGCCGGCAGCGCTGCGCTCTGCTAGGGTTTAAGGATCCAAGCGGCGGCGCTGTGCACAAGGGGCAACGTTGGGACAAATCATCTGGCTGGCGTCGTACCCGAAGTCGGGCAACACGTGGCTGCGGGCGTTTCTCGCCAACTATCAAGCCGGCGGGAGCGAGCCGGTCGACATCAACCGCCTGCCGGAGCTGTCGTTTTCGGACAATCGCGTTCGCTACTTCGATCAGGTGGCGGGTCGCCCGACCGGAGGCCTCCCCTTTGCCGACATTCACCACCTGCGGCCGGCCGTCCACCGGCTGTTTGCGCAGGCCCGTGACGGCGCGGTGCTGGTCAAGACGCACTGCGTCTTGAGCCGCATCGACGACATCCCGACCATCACGCCCGAGCTCACGGCTGCTGCACTCTACGTCGTCCGCACCCCGCTGGACGTCGCGGTCTCGTTCGCGCATCACTTCGGTCTCAGCGTGGCAAGCGCGGTGCAGGCAATCAGCTTTCCGCAGCTCAAATCGGCCCCGCAGGGCGATACGGTGGCGCAGCCGTTCTCTGACTGGTCGAGCCACGTCGTGAGCTGGCTCGACGCGCCGGGCCTCACCGTACACATGCTGCGCTATGAGGACATGCACCGGGCGCCGGCGCGCGTGTTCAAGGGTGTCATCACCTTCCTCGGCTGGAGATTCGAGCCGGAGCGGCTGCGCCGTGCGATCCGGCAGAGCGATTTTCGTACCCTCGCCGCACAGGAGCGCAACGGCGGCTTCGTCGAGGCCTCGCGCAAGGCCGAGCGCTTCTTTCGCCGCGGCCGGATCGGCTCGTGGCGATCGGAGCTGACCGCAGACCAAGCCGCCCTCCTCATCGACCGCCATCGGGTCGTGATGACGCGGCTGGGTTACCTCAGCGCCGATGGCAAGCCAGCGATCCGCGAACCGGAGGAGCGGGGGCAAGGATGACGGCACCCTTGCAGGAAGCGCTGCGCCATCATCAGGCCGGTCGGCTGCGCGATGCCGCGCGGCTCTACCAGTCGGTCTTGAAGGCGCACCCGAGGAACGCCGATGCGCTGCATCTCCTGGGCCTCGTTGCGCATCAGGAGGGCCAGCACGCCCGCGCGCGGTCGCTCGTGAGCCGCGCGTTGAAGGAGCGGCCGGGCGATCCCCGCTTCCTCAACGCGCTCGCCGCCATCCTGCGCGCCGAAGGCCAGCTCGAAGAGGCCGCAGCCCAACTGCGCGAAGCCCTCGCGCGCTCGCCCAAGGATGCGACTGTGCTGACCAACCTCGGCCTCGTCCTGCAGGACTTGGGCGACAGTGCAGCCGCGCGCGCCGCCTACGACCACGCGCTCGCGGTTGAGCCCGATCAACCAGAGGCGCGCGCCAACCGGGCGATCGTGCTGCTGCAGCAGGGCCATTTCGAGGAAGGCTGGCGGGAGTACGAATGGCGCTGGCGGGTGCCAGGCTTCACGACACCCGCGCGGCGCTTCGCGGCGCCGGCATGGGACGGGACACCGCTTAGCCGCCGGACGCTGTTCGTCCATGCCGAGCAGGGCCTGGGCTCCGCCATCCAGTTCGTCCGCTATGTTTGCCTGATCAAAGGGCGCGGCGGCCGCGTGGTGCTGGAATGCCAGCCGCCGCTCAAGCGGCTGTTCGCGGGCACGTTCGGCCTCGCTCACGGCTCCGCACACGGCGCTGCGGATGGGCCGGTGGCACAGGTGGTGGCGAAGGGCGAGGGGCCGCTGCCGGCATTCGACCTGCAGGCGCCGCTGATGAGCCTGCCGCATCTCCTGGGCACGACGCTTGCGACCATCCCGGCAGCAGTGCCCTACCTCAGCGCACCTGCCGATGCGTGCGCCCGCTGGACCGAGCGCCTGGCAGACGCGCCGCACCCACGCGTCGGCCTCACCTGGGCCGGCAACCGCAATCACCCGAACGACCGCAAACGCTCGCTCGCGGCCACCGGACTGGCGCCGCTGGTTCACGCCGGACACGCGAGCTTCTTCAGCCTGCAGGTCGGCCAGGCGGAGGGCGTGGCGGCGTTCGCGCCCGGTGCCGTGACGGACCTGGCACCGGCGCTGACCGATTTTGCCGAGACCGCGGCTGTGATCGCGGCCCTCGATCTCGTCATCTCGGTCGATACGGCGGTCGCGCACCTCGCCGGCGCGCTGGCGAAACCGTGCTGGCTCCTGTTGCCGCAGCCGGCCGAGTGGCGCTGGCTGGAGGGGCGCGACGACAGCCCGTGGTATCCCACCTTCCGCCTGTTCCGCCAGCGCGTCCGCGGCGACTGGACCGACGTGGTGGCGCGCGTTGCGGCGGCGCTGCAACAATTCCGGGATGCGCCGTGAGAACGCCCAAGCCCCCACTGCCGCCAAAACCGCCCAAGCGCCCTGCCAAGGCCGATGCGCTGCCAGCGCTGTTGCGCGAGGCGATCGGGCTGCATCAGGCGGGCCAAGCCCAGCGTGCCGATGCCCTCTATGCCCGCATCCTCAAGCGCGCGCCCGACCAGCCCGATGCCCTGCATTTGAGCGGCCTCCTGCGCTACCAGGCCGGCGATCTGGCGAAGGCGGAAGCGCTGATTCGCCGCGCGCTCAGCTTCAATCCCAGCGCCGCCAGCTATCACAATTCGCTCGGCGTCGTCGCCCTGGCGCAAGGCCGCGCGGAGGAGGCGCGGGCGCACTTTGCCGCCGCGCTTGAGCGCGATGCGTCGTATGCGCAGGCGCTCAACAACCTCGGCAACGCGCTGCAGGCTTTGGGCCGCTTCAGCGAGGCGGTCGAGGCGTATAAGCGCGCACTCGCCCTCAACCCGGCCGATGCGGACCAATTAAGCAATCTCGGCCGGGCGCTGCAGGCGTTGAACCGGCCGGCGGACGCGACGCACGCGTTCCGCCGCGCGCTGGCGCTGAAGCCCGCCTCGGCGACGG
>JBATPX010000035.1:0-2581 GCA_049291695.1 Defluviicoccus sp. | reverse complement strand
TCGACTTGAAGTCGAGGGAGCGGTAGCCGCTTGACGGCGCGACGCCGTAGCTGGTCTCGCGACACACTTTCAGCGTCGCGTCGGCGCCGTAGGCGCGGACTTTCATGGTCGGTTCTCCGGTGGTGGGAAGGTCAGGCAGCCAGCGGGTCGCTGACCAGATACTCGATGGTCACAGTGATGCGGGCGGTGAGGATCGGTGCCGCACCCTCGATGGCGAGAACGGAAGTCTCCGGCGCGCTCCAGGTGAGGTTCTCGACCAAGCCGCCGAGACTGCGGTCGATGTTCAGCTCGACGCTGAGCCACGAGAGCAGCGCATCCAACTCCTCTTCGCCACCACCGCCCACGGCTTGCGTCACGAACGCCTCGATCTCCGCGCGGTGGGTGTAGTATTCGGTCCTCGGATTAAGCGTCACATCCGGCTCGCCCGGATCACCATCGCGGAGGATGATAAGACCGTCGGCCGGCACGCTCACCGGCAACGCCTCGTTGCGCTTGACGGCGGCACCTGGGAGCGTCTGGAATCGGGCGAACAGCGCCGACAGGAGGTGCTCACGACGCGACATGACAGCTCACATCATGTGACTACGAATTTTACGAATTAAAAAGTCAATTAGATGCGCCAAAGAGAAAGGATCAGTTGTGACAATTAAAGATGAAATGTACAAAGAAGTCGGGACAAACTATCGCTTCTTTCTAGGATGGAGACACGCCGCTCTCGCTGGGTACGTGCTCGTCTTTGGGGCCGTCCTCTCTCTCTGCATTTCCGCGTTCAAAGACGCATCGCAGATTGTTTGGATTATTCCGTTCTCGGCCTCCCCCATTGGCTTGGCGCTTTGGGCAATCGACCGGCGAACGCGCGATTTATATCACGCGACTTTACGCGCCGGTAGGCAACTAGAGGCCCCTGAGAAAGGGTTCTATACTTTGATAAGTGAAGAAGTTGCTCTGCCGCCTGGCAGCAATCCGTTTAGGAAGGTCACGCAAACCGGCGCACTAAATGCAATGTTTATCGGCGGATCTCTAGCACTTGCTGGAATATCCTTGTTTTTATTCATCGCTTATGGAGGCGCGTAAGGCGTGGCTAACACGGATACGAAAGGGGGCTAAAGCGAGCGATCGGTTACCCCGAACTCCTTTAAGGACATGCAGATGTTTTGGTTCGACCATTGCCGCAGTGCCAACCGCAGAAGTCCGAACGATCCATTCCGGGGTCCCCGAGCCGAGGTGGTATCTAGCTTCTAACCGTCGCCTATGGCACGCGAGATAAGTGTCGGTGAAGTGGAGCGGACCGGACGGGACGAGACGAGCAAATACAAGAGCCTGACGAGGAGGTACGTGGACGCGACGCCATCATGCCGAGTTCGTTGCGGAAATCCTTTTATAGGTGGTCCTTCCTTCCGCGTGGGCCTCGGCGATCGCCTCGAGCATCCCGTGCAGCGATGGATCGCACTGGTACTGCCGGAGCGCGCGGGCGACAAAGGCCGCCACCCTGACATGCGTGCCGTCGCGATCGACAGCGAGGCTGGACAGCACCTCGACCAGGATCTCGATGGCTTCGCAGATCAGCGCCGCCTCCGGCCGGTGCTGTCGCAGCTCGACGGCGGCGAGCCACGCTGTCGCCTCGACCAGGCGCAACCGGCCGTGGCCGGTATCGGGGATGTCATGATCGAGCATGTCGGGGGTCCTCCCTTGGCCAAGCCCGCAGCACCAGCTGGGGCAGGGCGGTGATCCATTTCCGGGCGGCGCCGTCGACATCGAGGCGCTTGGCCACGGTGACTTGCCGAACCAGGACGAAGATCGGCACGGTGGTGCGGCCGGCGAGGCGGGTGAATGACGCGCCCTTGCTGCGCCCGGTGTTCGCCGCCGCCCGGCCGCGCCTGGTGAGGCGCATGGTGTCGGCCACCAGCAGGCTCGGCCGGCCCCGGCGGGCGACCAGCCGCAAGCGGACGCCATGCATGCGCTCCCACGCGGCCGGCGTGATTTTCTGCCGGCCGGCAGCAAACTTGCCTGCGGCCGGCGTCGGGATGGCCAGATACAAACCCTGCCGGGAGCGGATCAGGCCACCCTCGGCGTAGAGCCGGACGATGCCGGGCGCCTTCGAGAAGACGAAGCCGGCGGCACCGATGCTGGGTTTGCCCTTCGGGAACACCTCACCGCGCCACGTATTGGCGAGCCGGGTCCCAAGACCGGCGCCGGTGATCTGCGCCCTCAACTCTGTCTTGAGGCCATCGCTGGCGGTCCGTACGCCGGTGGTGACCGCCTTTTCGGCCGCGCGCACTTCGGCCTGCAACAACGCGTTCAAATCGCCCTGGATGGCGGCTTGAAGCCGCATTCAGGAGCGTGCCTCGCAAGTCCAGATCAGCCGGCCGTCGTCGCGCTTCGGCGTGCCCTGGATGAGATAAGTCTCGCCCTGAACGACGAGGGTGTCGCCGGCTTGCGGTGTCGCCACCTCGTTGATGCGGACATCGAAGATGGCAGTGGTCGTGTGCAGGCGGGTGTCGGCAAACGCGATCACATCGTCCGGCCGATGCCAGAACACCCGCACCGCTCTGGGTTCGCCGCCTTCGGGCGTATAGACGGC
>JBATPX010000034.1:0-15295 GCA_049291695.1 Defluviicoccus sp. | reverse complement strand
GGCTTGACGTCAAGCGCATCGACGAGCGGCGTTTTGTGCTTGGTTTGCATCGCTTGATCCCGCTTCAGAAGAGGAGGCCGGCCTGCATCGCCAGGTGCTCGGCGATGGGGCCGAGGGCGAGCGCCGGAAAGAATGTGAGCCCGCCCACGATCAGCACCACGCCGACGAGCAGGAGGACGAACAGCGGCTCCGTCGTCGGGAACGTGCCGGGCGACGGCGGAACCCTGGTCTTGGCGGCGAACGAACCGGCGATTGCGAGCATCGGCACGATGATAAAGAAGCGTCCGATCAGCATGGCGATGCCGAGGGTTAGGTTATAGAAGGGCGTGTTGCCGGTCAGGCCACCGAACGCACTGCCGTTGTTGGCCGCGGCTGACGTGAAAGCGTAGAGCACTTCGCTGAACCCGTGCGGTCCAGCATCCTGGATGCTCGACAATCCGACCGGAATGACGACGGCAAGGGCCGTGAAGCCGAGCATGGCGAGCGGCAGGCAGAGGATGGCCAACATGGTCATCTTCACCTCTTTCGCCTCGATCTTCTTGCCGAGGTATTCGGGCGTGCGGCCGACCATCAGCCCGGCGATGAAGACGGCGAGAATGGCAAACAGTAACATGCCGTAGAGGCCGGCGCCGACGCCGCCGACGATGACCTCACCGAGCTGCATGTTGATCAACGGAATCAGCCCGCCCAGCGGCATGAAACTGTCGTGCATGGCGTTGACCGCCCCGCACGAAGCCGCCGTCGTGATCGTCGCGAACAGCGCCGACAAAGCGATGCCGAAGCGCGCCTCCTTGCCTTCCATGTTGCCACCGGCGGGTTCGATGCCGAGACCGGCGAATGCCGGATTGGCCTGCGCCTCCGCCCAGTAGGCGACGGCCACGCCGGCGAAGAACAGGATCGCCATCGCGCCGAGGATCGCCCAGCCTTGCCGCTGGTCGCCGACCATGCGGCCGAAGACGTTGGTCAGCGCCGCGCCGAGCGCGAAGATCGCCACCATCTGAACAAGATTGGTTAGCGGCGTCGGGTTCTCGTACGGGTGGGCGGAGTTGGCGTTGAAGAAACCGCCGCCGTTGGTGCCCAACATCTTGATCGCCAGTTGCGAGGCGACGGGGCCTTGCGCGATCGTCTGTGCGCCGCCCTCCACCGTCGTCGCTGCGACGTAGGCGTTGAGGTTCTGCGGCACGCCTTGCCAGACGAAGAACAGAGCGATCAGCAGGCTGAGTGGCAGCAGCACGTACAGGGTGCAGCGGGTCAGGTCGGCCCAGAAATTGCCGATGTCGTGCACGGACTGGGTGGCAAAACCCCGGATCAGGGCGACAGCCAATGCGATACCGGTCGCCGCCGACAGGAAGTTCTGCACCGTCAATCCGGCCATCTGTACGAGGTAGGACAGCGTGCTCTCACCACCGTAGTTCTGCCAGTTGGTGTTGGTGACGAAGCTGACGGCGGTGTTGAAGGCGAGCTCGGGCGGGATGTTGGCAAAGCCCTGGGGATTGAGGGGCAGGGCCGCCTGAAATCGCTGTATTGCATAGAGGAGCAGGACGCCGGCGAGGTTGAACAGCAGCATCGCCGCCGCGTAGCTCGCCCAGTGTTGGCCCCGGCCGGCGTCGATGCCGGCGAGACGGTAGAACAGTCGCTCGGCCGGGAGCAAGCCGGGCGACAGCAGCGTGCGCCGGCCTTCGAATACGGCCGTCATGTAAGCGCCCAGCGGTTTGACAAGCGCCAGAACGATCAGCCCGTAGAGGGCGATCTGCAACCATCCGTTCGCAGTCATGGCGGCCCTCAGAAACGCTCAGGTCGGATCAGCGCATAGGTCAGATAGATCAGCAGCCCCACCGTGACGATGGCGCCGAGAGCGTAATCGATCACCATCGCCGCCTCACACCCGCTCGCAAAAGCCGACGTACGCCAACGACACCGCGAAGAAAGCGAGTGTCAGTATCAGAACGATCGCATCCATCCTCAGTCTCCTCATCACGACCCGTAATGCCGGTTCGGCACCTGCGGGTCGGCACCTCATCGTCAAGAGGTTGGATCCAATTGTCGTATAGGCTCAATAAGGAAGTGCGCGCGTCGGTATATACGCGGCATATATGGAGGCGACTGCCGCACGCGCGCTGGCGTGAGCGGCTGATTATCCTGGCTGTCGCGCATCCGAATGGACCGGCGGCAAGGGCCCTCACGCGCGTGAGAAAGGGCGCCTCGTCACGCCGCGTTTATGGGGCATATACACAGTGCGCCGACGCTCCGCCTCGCTTTTATACACGATCGGGATCTAGACTTGGTCAATCGCCAACCTTGCAAGACTCGAAGCAACGTTGAACGCGGCTGCACCTTTCATGACACTGTGAGCTCGCATGCGCGTCGCCCAGTCAGACAAAACCGTCGCCACCCTCCGCCAGATCCTGTTCTGGCCCTTACAGTTGATGCCCCTGCCGTGGGGTGCCAAGAGTCACGAGCAGTGGACGCTGTTGGAAAAAGCGGGTGCTGATTGTCCCTGGAAACCGGAACCGGAGGCGTTTACCCCCGATGTGACGCAGTTTCGTGAGCGCCACTACATCGAATTCATCACCTTCTTGCCCTACGTCCAACGCCTGCTTTACGGTGAGACTGACGAGCAAAGAACATTACTGCGCGGTCGTTCCCCCATCCGCGTCTTTCGCAGGCGCGATGTTACGCAAGTCGAGATCGTCTTTCCCGGCGACGAGACCGTCCTGCGCTTGGATGTCGTGCGGACCGAATTGTTTTTCTTCTATGATCTCGACCTCGTGATCCTTGTTCTCGAAATTCGCGGCGACGCTCTGCGGCTGCAACGGGCGCAAGAGGTGCTGTTTCGCTTCGGTCGCGCCTATCCGCATTTCTGGCACGAGGATGGCCGGCCCTCAAACTGTCTCAAGCGCGTCGCCTGGCTTGGCACGGACGGTCAGGAACTGGCGACCTCGGACTATGAGCAGCGCGAGCACTACTTGAATTTCGTTTCGACCCACCGCGCGCCCTGCATCGCCTCGCACTGGGAATACCTGCTCGAGCCCTTGGTCCCGCACTACTCGCGGAAGGGCGGGGCGCTCCGCATCCGTCAACTCGAGTACCATCGCATGCCGCTCATGGCTTACCTGGCTGTCGACGACATGCAAAAACTGTCCCGCGCCGATTTCATTCGCCTCGGTCTGGTGTCGCATCCGAGCGAGTCGGGTGACCTGCCCTTCGCCAGCGGCTACCTCGACGATTTCGAGCGACGCTTCTGCTACGACCGCTTTCACGACAGCCGCGACGCCGCAGCGCTGAGTGACACGCGGATCATGTGTTGTGGCCACGCCTTCGTGATCATCGGCAACAGCAGCTATCCGTTTTTCACTGACACGGAGACCGGCCTTGCCGCGCAATTCGACCACCCTTACTTCGTGCTCGGGCTGGTCGCGCACATGCAGAAAGCGGCGCTGCTGATGCTGCGCGACCGGTTGAACGGGGCGGTTCAACGACTGGACGTCGACAGTGTCGAATCCGTCAAGCAATTCAAGCGCAGCATTCGCCACTCCACGGAGATCTTCCTCCGTTTCACCCACCGGTACTGGTTTCAGGAAATCTCGATCCAGGTGCAGGCCCGTGACCTGTTCCATTTATGGCGCACCCATTTGAGCATTAACGAGCTGTATAATGAGGTGCGGCAAGAAGTTCAGGACATGAGTACCTACCTCGACAGTGATGCTCTGCGCCGTCAGTCCGATACGGTGCTCCGGCTGACCGTTGTTACCGTCTTCGGTCTGATTGGCACCTTCGCGTCGGGCATTCTGGGAATGAACCTCTTTGACGAGACGGCCCGTCCGCCAGTTGTCAAACTTGCGATCTTTCTCGCGGTCGCCGTGCCTGCGACGGCGCTGATCCTCTACACCGTGATGAAGTCGAAGCGGCTCTCGGACTTCCTCGATGCGTTATCGAACGAGCGGACGGAGATACGCACCAAGGTCGCTGCCCTCTTGAAGGTTTGGCAGGGCAAGCTGCGGCGGTCGCCGACGAAGGACGAATAGCCCGGACGCCGGTGGTGTGAGACCGATCGATTCTATGGCGCCATGGCCTGCGGCCGTACCGCTATTCGCGCATGCGCTGGCAAAGCGTCATCGTGCGGGCGCCGGAAACGTTCCTGAACACGGTGCTGTGGCCGGAATTCCAGCAGATCAACGCCGCGCTCAGCGACTACCTCGCCCAGGTCACCGACAAGGTGATCCGAATTCGACGTCTCCGGCGATGCCGGCATCGCCATCGGCAGGTATAACGTCGTCGCCAAGGCGAACGCTGTCGCCATCGGCAAGTATCAGACCGTCCACAACGCTTCTGAGTATCGGTTTGGCGCCGCCAGCGGCTATGGCATGGTGACCTACGTGCTGGCCGCCACCACCACCGACGGTGCCAACTTCATCACCATCCCGGCCGGCAACGTCTTCTGCTTCGAGGCGTTTCAGACCACCTGGAACCGCGCGGACGGCGCGCACCACGTCTGCCGCTTCGCGGGCGGCGTGACCAGAAACAGCGCCGGTACGGTGACGCTGGTGAAGGCGCCGGCAGTTATCGCCAGCGACGGAGCGGAAAACCAGATCGCTTTCGCCGCCGACGACACTAACGACCGCCTCACCGTGACGATCGCAGGCTTGGCCGGCAAGACCATCGAAACGCGGGTGATCGTAACGGGTGCGTTCCTCGGCCTTTGAGCCAAGACAGCCGGCGCACACAGGTTCACTTCTTCTTTGGCTTCGCCGCTTTCGGCTTCGGGTGCTCGGCCGCTTCCGTCCCGGCCGCAGGCGTCGCGCCGGTCTCGACTGTCTCCGGCGCCGTGGCAGGAGCAGCCGCGGCCGGCGCGGCCTCGGTCTCCGGCTCTTCTGCCTTCTCCGGTTTTTCTCCCGGCGTCAGCCTTTCTGCCGCGGCCCGCATGGTCGCCAACACTTCCTTCTCGGCGGCCAGCCAGTACTCCGTGGCGAGACCCTGCAGTCGTCCGGCGGACTCCCACATCGCGTGCGCCAACTCACGGATCCGATCCTGAATCTCCTGGCTGTATGTCTTGTCGTCCTCGCCCATTCGCCCAGCTCCCAAACACTGAAACCCGATCAGTCGCGCCACTCTACAGAGGCTATCCCACCGAAGGCAAACTCCGCTCGCGGTGATGGGGAGCTCCCGGCTGGCTGCCAATTCTCACCGTGAGGGGCTTGGCCGCGATCGGTGCGCTCATCAACGAGAAGAAGACACGGATCCGAGCAAACACACCGGCGCTCCCGCGTCTATTCCTGCTATGGTGGTGTTGGCGGCTGCCCCAGGGTAACCGCGGGATCGGCGCGAACGAGCCACGAGCGTATCGCTCGGGCGGGACGGAGTGGACAGATGACGAGCAAGCTGGATTGGAAATGGATCGGGATCGGCGTGTTGATCATGATCGCTCTCAATCTTGTTGCCGGCTTTATTCTGGCGCTTTCTTTGGGACCGGCGCTTGAGGGTGCCACCGACGTCCAGAACGTGACGTTGAGCGGCGGGCAGATTGCGTTCGTCGGCGCACTCAACTTCCTGGCGTTCGCGATCGGCGGCTTCATCGTCGGTCTCAAGTCCGCCGGCCGGACGATCCTCGAGCCGGGCATTTCCGCGGCCCTCGCGGTGGTGCTCGCCCTGGTGATTTCGGGCAACTTCACGCTTGGCAACATGATCGCGGGCGGCCTGGTGCCGTTTGTGGCCGGGGTCCTCGGCGGCTGGCTTGGCGAGCGCAAGCAGGGAACGGCCTGAAGAATCGGGCTAGCCTACCCTCATCGGCTACCGCACGCTCGGCGGCGACGGCTACGTCGTGATCCCGCTGAACGCGCGGAACTCGGTTATGGGTCATTTGACCGTGCCTAACGCCGGCGCCCCTCGTGCGCGGCGATCTCATGGCGGGGGCTTTTGGCGCCATCCACGGTCATTGGCGCGGCGGTGTCTGCCGAAGCGGTTCGAGGAGCGGGCGTGCCGACGGGTCGATTGCGATGAGGCGTTCAGCCCACTTGACTGTCGACTCCGTGAGTCCGGCATCGCGGGTGATGGTGAAGAGCGCCAATAGCGTGTCGCGGTCGGTGGGATGGCGCGCGTGACTGGCCTCCAGCGTGCGGATGGCCTCGTCCGTCCTGCCCGCTGCGTTGAGCGCCACGGCGTGGACGTAGGCAAAGCGGGCATTTGCCGGATCGAGCGCGGCGGCACGGGCGAGCGCCAGCAGCGCATCGGCCGGGCGACGCTGCCGAACCAGGTTGAGGCCGAGGGCGTGATGCACATCGGCGTTATCGGGCAGGCGCGTCAGAGCCGCGCGCAGCACCCGCTCGCCGTCGCCGTCGCGGCCTTGCTGCGCATAGAGCTGGGCCAGGCCGACATCGGCCGGGGCAAACGCAGGGTCTAGGGAGCGGGCAGCGGTGAATTCCGCCTCGGCCTCGGCGAACCGATGCTGGCGAAGGTATAATGTAGCGAGATTGACCCGGTGCTCCGGACGATCGGCGTTGACCCGCTGCACGCCGATATAGTCGGCGATGGCGCGCGCTAACCGGCTGCGCTCCTCGGGCATCAGACGATCTGGTGGCGTATCGGCCAGCAGCGAGGCGGCTTCGACGCGCAGCCCAGAACCGGATCTGCGAGCAGGTGGCCCGCGAGCGGCCAGCTGTTTGCTGCCCCATAGGGCCGCAACGAACGCAGCGCCGACAGCCGGACCAGCGGCTCTAGATCCGCGAGCGCGCGCTGCGCCGCCGCAACCGCCTCGCGACTGGGAAATTCGGCGAGGCTGTCGAGAGCCGTTGCCCGCGCGATCGATGGCGCATCCGGGCTGAGGGCGAGTTTCACCAGCAGCGAGGCGGCCTCGGGCTTGCTGCCGCGAGCGGCATCGAAGGCCTCGGTCCAGGTTTGGAGGCCCTTACGCTGCGGCCCGAACCAGCGCTCGATTGCCGCTGCTGCCCACGCCGCGTCCTTGTCCTGATGGCAGTCGTTGCAGGCGTTCGAGGTCCCGAAGCGCGCCGACTCGTCGGGCCGGGGGATGCGGAAGGCGTGGTCGTGGCGGGGATCCACCTGCATGTACGTCTTCACTGGCATGTGGCAGGCGGTGCACCGCGCCCCCGCCGATGCGTCCGAATGATGATGGTGGGAGGAGGCTGCGAATCTCCCGCCGTCATGGCACTGCAGGCAAACGCCGTCGCCTTCGGCGCGCAGCTTCAACGAATGCGGATCGTGGCAGTCGCTGCACGACACACCAGCGACGAACATCCTGCTCTGGCGGAATGGTGCGTAATTATAGACCTCATCGAGGCTCTTGCCGTCGGCTTCGAACAGCCCCGGGTGCAACAGGCTGGGCACGTGCGTCTCCAGCAGTGAGCGCCCCGGGCGCCAAGGCTCGGCAATCTTGGTGCTGCGAGAATGGCAGACGCCGCAGGTCTCCAGTTCCTTCGCCGAGGTGCGCGGGTGGCTGCGTTTGGCGGTGCCGGTCAGGGGATCAAGGGTTCAGTGGACCCCTTTGCGCTCATCGAACTGTACGCTCAGCCCGTTGGGGCCACGTCTGTCGCCCTTCGCCCAGGCGACGTGCGCCGTCCCGGGGCCGTGGCAGGCCTCGCAGGCGACATCGATCTCGGCCCAGGTGGTGGCGTAGGTGTTACGCGCAGCATTGTAGCCCTTGCGGAGTTCGGTCGAGTGGCACTCGGCGCACTGGAAGTTCCAGGTCTGGTCGATCCCGGTCCAGTGCAGGGCATCGCCCGCTTTGAGTTGCTGGTCGGGATAGAGGTGGAACCAGCGCTGGCCGCCTTTGTCCTTCGGCCGGGAGTCCCAGGCGATGCCGAGCGCCTGCATCCGGCCGTTGGGAAAAGCGATCAGGTATTGCTGCAGCGGGTGGACGCCGAAGACGTACGTGATCTCGAAGTCCCTTAACGTGCCGCCCGGTCCGTCGGTGTGGACGAAAAACTTGCCGTCACGCCTGAAGAAGCGCGACGTGACGCCGGCATGGGTGAAGGTCACGCCGGAGAAATCGCCAAGCACGGTCTGATTGGTAGCCTCGGCCATGGCGAAATCGTGGTGCGAGGTGCGCCAGGCCGCCATCTCGCCCTGATGGCAGGTGCCACACGCGGCGCTGCCGATGAATGCGGGTTCCGGTTCGCCGCCGGCGGCAGGTTTCGCCAAAGCGGCGATCGTTACCAGCAGCAACGTCGCCGCTATTGCTCGCACGGTTGCCTCTGCTTCAGGGCTTGATCTGCGGGACGGGAGTTCCGGCGGGCTGCGGTGCGCCGGCGGCCTTCATCGCCTGCACGAACTCGCCGGCCCCTGTACCCCACTTTGAGAACACGCCGATTGCCTTGGTGAACGAGATGTCGACCGGATGCACTCGATGGCGCGGCAGGATGTAAATGCTGCCAGCCATCGGCGTCGGTGCCGACGGCACGAGGACCGTGTACGAGCCGTCCTCCAGTTCCTCGACGATCAATGCCGGGACCAGCGCGTCCTCGATCTCGACCAGGGCCGGCTGCAGGGTCTGTTCCTCGCTGCGACCCGCCAGCCGCTTCGCAAGCCCACGAACAAAGGTGTAGCCGGGCAGCTTTTCCAGCACCGCGTGCTCGAACGCATTCTTCACCCTAAGGCCCGGCCGCGTGCGCACCACCAGGCCGACAACGAAACAGACCGCGATGAGCAGGAGGATGGCGATGATCTGGCGGAACTCGACGCCGGCCGGAAGCTGGGAGGCGACCGGCGCCAGCAGCCCCAGCAGTCCCTTGACGGTCTTCGCAAGCAAGAGGATCGCGACGTAGATCGGCAGGATGATCAGCACCCCGCCGATGAGGGTGGTTTTGGTGAATTCCGCAAGTGTTCGCATGGCATTCCTCCCTTTGCGCCCTACCCTTCCGTTCGAACCCATTCGCCCGGGAGTCGGCCTGATGAGGTTCGCACCACCGCCCTTGGATTGGCCGTTGTGTTCCCTCCCACGGAGGACGATGAGGCCGCCGTTTCGACGCGCCAACAAACTATCACAAATCAAGCTTGGCGCGGATCGCAAAGACGTAGGCCGTATCGAGGTCGTCAACGATGGGTTCGGCGATCTGGAAATCGGGTGTCACATGCAACCAAGGGGTGACCGCGATATTGTAATAGACCTCGAAGCCCCAATAGCTCTTGTTCAGACGATCACTGAGATCACTCACATCGCGCGAAATGCGACCGTAATAGGGGGCGATGCCGAACGTATCGTCGTCGCGGGTCGGAATGATGCCGCGACCGGCCAATCCGAGCGCGAAGGTCCACTCGAACGGGTTGACATTGCCGTTGGAATAGCCGATCCGACTGAAGATGCCGACCCCCTGCAGTCGCTCCTGATCGGCGTCGTAGCCGACCGAAGCCGTGTCCTGCCCGGGCTCGACATAAACATACTGATGGAAGTTGTAGGCAAACACGCCAGCTCCGCTGTCAGACGACTTCTGCCGGTTGATAAACTGCTCTGTCAGATTGTCGAGCTGCAGGAATTCCTTCGTATTGTAGTTGTAGCTGATGTTCTGGCTACCCGGCAGGCCAAAGAACTTGGTCGGGAAGCGCCACTCGGCCGCATAGTATTGTTGTTCGAAGAAGTTGTCGTTCAGCCCACTGTCGCTGGGATCGACCTGCGGATCGGCGAACACGAGGCTGAGGGCCGCCGGGCGTTCGCTGAACGGGTTTGGCGTGAAGGCGAGTGTACCGATGCCATTCAGCACGTACGGCGTGGTGAGCACGCTGTTGGGGGAAAAGGCGAGTTGCGGATTGAGAAAGCCGGTGCGACCGCGCCCGCTCACCAAGTTGTTGGTGTCGCCATCGAGCGTATCGAACCGGCCGATGAACAAGCCAAGCCAGGGGGCGACGAATTGGGTGGCCATCAGCTTGCTGACGACGAACGAACCATCGTCGGGCTCGGGAAAAAAAAGAGCATGTTGACGGCCGGCGCGGTGCCAGCCTCCCGGTTAACGAAGTCGCCGTACTGACGCTCGAGGCGGAAATCGTGGAAGCCGCCCAGCCACAAGCCAGCCCGCTCACTGCTGAACTGCGATTCCAGGTAGACCGAGCCGCCATTATCCCAGTCGTCATCACGGCCGCCTTCGAGCACGCCCTGAACCGTGTTGACCACGTTGATGCCGAAGGTCAGGCCGTGGTCCGCCAGCCACAACCGGGCGCCGAACCAGTCGCCGGTCAGCGGCTCGGCCGACCAGCGCGGCCCGGACAGCAACCCGGTGCCGAGATCGCTGCCTTTAGCCGCGGCAGCTTCCGCTTTCGTCGGCGGTTCCGCGGCGGTCTCCTGAGCGGTGCTTTGGGTCGGCAGCGCGAAGGCATCCTCTCTGAGGAATTCCCCGTTCCGCTGCCAGTCAATAAGGCCGCCGCGTTCCTTGGTGAAGTAGTCCACCTCACCCATGACGTTGCCGTAGAAGTGATCGAACCCGCGGTTCTGCGGCCAGTACTTCTGGTCGGCGTGGCCGAGGTGCCATTTGCCAACCATCATCGTGCGGTAGCCCGCTTCTTTGAGTGCCTGCGGCAGCGTGCGTTCGTCCGTGGGCAGCCCGTAGCTGTGGCTGGGGAAGATGACGAGGGTCTGCAGGCCGTAGCGCATCGGATAGCGCCCGCTCATCAGCGCCGCACGCGACGGTGTGCACACCTGCTGTCCGTAGAAGGACTCAAGTCGCACCGCCTTCTTGGCGAGAGCATCAATGTTCGGGGTTTGGATCTCCCCGCCCCGGTAGCCGAGATCGGCATTACCGAGATCGTCCGCCATGATGAAGATGATGTTGGGCTTAGGCTCGGCCGCCCAAGCCGCCGAAACGATCGACGCGCAGATTGCGGCAAGCAGACCGAAACAAGGCCGTGTCAGCATCGTAGAACCTCCTACCCCCCCCCCCGGCCGGAACTGGAGCAGATCCGCTCCCTTAGGGTTTCCGTGCTATCACTTGCTCGGGAAAATCATCTTCCAATCGTTGCGCATGGAGACCACTGTCCAGCCCGCGGCCGGTGCCGCATCCAGCACCTTGTCAAGGCGGCCAATATGGCTGTCGCGGTCGTAGGCGTATTCCCGCTCGCCATCGTCGTGATGGACGATGAGACCGAAGCGCCGCCCGGACCCGGAGGTCGTCCATTGCAACATCTGTAAGTCGCCGTCGGAGTTGCCGAAGGCAGCGATCGGCCGGCGGCCGATGAATTTGTGGATGCCGACAGGCTTGCCGGCCTTATCGTCGATGAAGTCGATCTCCGGCAGGCGGAGCAGGATCGGCGTGCCGTCGCGGATCTCAAACTTGGTCTTGATCGAGGAGCCGATGACCTGCTCCGGCGGCACGCCGTAGACGGCCTCCGTCCATGGCCGCATGAATTCGATGCCGCCGCCCGAGACAATGTAGGTCTTGAAGCCGTTGGCGCGCAGGTAGGTCAGCACCTCCAGCATCGGCTGGTAGATGAGCTCCGTGTATGGCCGCTGCAGGCGCGGGTGGCGAGCGGTCTTGAGCCAGTCAGAGACGATGGCGGCGAACTCCTCCGTCGTCGTGCCGGCGTGCGTGGCCATCACGAGTTCGACCAGCCCTTTCTCGCCGCTGGCCGCGACTGCCTTCATGTCCCCCGCGAGCGCGGCGCGAAATGGCTCCCGCTCCCGCCATTCGGGATGCTGCGGCGCAAGGGCCTTCACCCGATCGAGAGCGAACGCCAGTTGGGTGTAGAACGGCTGCTCGACCCAGAGCGTGCCGTCGTTATCAAACACCGCGATCCGCTCAGCGGGGGCGACGTAGTCCGGACCGCCCTCCGTGGAAACCGCCGTGACGAACTCGACGATCGCCGTCTTCGCCGCTCCCGCATTCCACGACGGCAGCGGTTCATCGGCTGCAGCGAGCGGGCTGGCAACGAGCGACGCGGCCAGAACGGCACCCGTTCCCTGCAACACCGCGCGGCGCGACAGAGCGAAGTATCGGTGTTTTCTCATCGGCGGAGAGCCTCCAATTCACGGCAAAGAAATGCGGACGGAGCCAGCGTCACCGCCGCTCCGTCCGCCGTTCGTTTGGCCGTTATTGCGCGCCGGGGCTCTGCATCTTCTCCATCACCTGATCGAGTGAGAAACTCGCAGGCTTCTGCCGCGGCGGGAAATCCCTGAACGTCGCCAGGAACTGGCCGACGTAGGTCTGCGCCGGCACGAGCAGAAAAGCCCGGTCGAGCATCCAATCGTAATAGGTGTTCGATGTGATCGACGCCCGCTCATAGGGATCGCGCCGCAAGTTGAAAACCAGCGGCACCCGCAATGGCACGAACGGCTCCATCCACACCCGGAATGTGCCCTGGGCCTTCTGCTCCATGAAAACTAGCTTCCAGTCTTGGTAGCGCAGCGCGGTCAGGTCGCCGTCGTCGGAGAAGTAGAAGATCTCGTTGCGCGGCCCGTTTTCCTCCTTGCCGGTCAGTTGCGGCAGGAAGTTGTAACCGTCGAGGTGAACCTTGTAGGTGAGGTTGCCGGCCTTGTGGCCCTTGAGCAGCTTGTTCTTGAGATCGGGGTCACCGGCGACGGCGGCAAACGTCGGCAGCCAGTCCATGTGGTGCATCACTTCGTTGGAGATGCTGCCGGGTTTGATCTGGCCGGGCCAGCGGACGGTCGCCGGAACGCGCCAGCCGCCTTCCCAGTTGGTGTTCTTCTCACCGCGGAAGGGCGTCGCCGCTGCGTCCGGCCACGTGTTGTAGTGCGGGCCGTTGTCGGTGGAGTAGAAGACGACCGTGGTGTCGGTGAGGCCTAAGTCGTCAAGCGTCTTCAACAGTTTGCCGACGTGGCGGTCGTGCTCGACCATGCCATCGGCGTACTCGTCCTGGCCGGAGATGCCGCGCAGTTCGGGCTTCACATGCGTGCGGAAGTGCATGCGTGTGCCGTTCCACCAAACGAAAAACGGCTTTCCTTCTGCCTTGGCCTTCTTGATGAAGGTGATCGCCGCGTCGCTGGTCTCGTCGTCCACCGTCTCCATCCGCTTTCTGGTCAGCGGACCGGTGTCCTCGATTTTCTGGGTGCCGTCGGCATTCGCCCAGCTATGGATGACGCCGCGCGGACCGAACTTTTTCCGGAAGTCGGTGCTCTTTGGATAGTCCTCGTTTTCCGGCTCTTCCTCGGCGTTCAAATGATAAAGGTTGCCGAAGAATTCATCGAAGCCGTGCACGGTTGGAAGGTGTTCATCCCGGTCGCCTAAGTGGTTCTTGCCGAACTGGCCGGTGGCGTAGCCCATCGGCTTGAGCAGCTCGGCGATCGTGGGATCTTCCTTCTTCAAGCCGAGTTCGGCGCCCGGAAGGCCGACCTTGCTCAAGCCGGTCCGGAACACGCTCTGGCCGGTGATGAACGACGCTCGGCCGGCGGTACAGCTCTGTTCACCGTAATAGTCGGTGAAAATCATGCCTTCGTTGGCAATACGGTCGATGTTCGGCGTTTGGTAGCCGACCAGGCCTTTCGTGTAGGCACTGATGTTCGATTGGCCGACGTCATCGCCCCAGATGACGAGGATGTTCGGCTTCGCCGACTGGGCCGCGGCGGGCACGGCCGACAGGGCAGCAAGGGCGAGCACGCAGTTGATCACAAATCTTGAGCGTCTATTTTGGAGCATGATTTCCTCCTCCTTTCCCAGATGCCTTCCAACACCGCTTCCGCCTTGTGCATCTCCGCTGTCCAGTCGCTGCCGATTGCGGTGTTCGGCAACATTTCACACCCGCTGTTTTTGCGCCCGGATACCCTGCAAGCGGCGTTGCCGCGAGCCAATTCCGTCACTTCGCGCGGTCCGGTCCCGCGGACCCTTAATAAAAGAGGACGCACTTGTGCCCTCCCCCTTTGGCCGGATCCAGGGAACGCTCTCGTGAACCTACCCTAATCATAGTGCGTATCAAGCGCAGCAGCGAACCGCTATCCATCGCGGTCGGACACGGAGCGCTTCGTTTTTCGGTCAGGGCGGGGCCGCTATGCCGCAGCGCCAGGCCGGCTGCGAGCCAAGGTCTCAGACGGTTTCTCGCCGAACAGCGCGCGGTAAGCGGCAGCGAACCGACCAAAGTGAAACAGCCCGCAGTCAACGGCAACGTTGGTTACTGACGTGCCTGGCGTTGGCGCTTGAAGGAACTGCCGCGCCAATTCGAGTCGGCGCCGCTGCACGTATTGCATCGGTGTACAGCCGCGCACGCGGCGGAACGCGGTCTGCACCGAACGGCTGGAGACGCCGGCCAGTCCGGCCATTTCCTCGACACCGATCGGTTCGGTGAGGTTGGCCTCAATCCAAGCCTCGATCCGGCGGACATGCGCCTCGGAGATGTCCTCTCTCCGCTGTCGCCCGAAAGCGCATCGCTCTTCCAAAACGTTGAGAAACAGGCTCAGAAGGCAGCGCTCGAAGGCGGCGACGACGCGAGGCTTCGTTAACACCGCTGAAGTCTCGCGATCCAGCTCGGCCGCCACCCATCGGGTCAGCGAATGCAGTGTCGAGGCAGCCGGCTCCGCCATCGGAAATTGCGTCGCCCACGTCTCGAAGGCGCGGACTCGGCCGAAGCGCCGAACCAGTGCCGCCCGCACGAAGTCACCGTCAAGACTCAGCAGCAGCAACCGGAAAGGGGCGATATCCAGCTTCAAGTCCTGCCCTGGAGCGTGGATCGTGGCCATGGCAGGCGTCGCCAAACCGGGTTTGCCGTTAATGCGGCTTTCCAGCCGTCCCTCGAACGGAAGGAGGACGCGGAAAGTGTCGGCCAGCGGCCCATCGCAGGCGGCGTACACCGAGCAGGGATGATCGACGTAGGCGAGGCTGGACCGCTTCAGGTCAGCTTGATGCCAGCGCACGGCAAAGTGCGGCTCGCGCAGGATCACCCGGTGCCTCTCCCACATCCGGCCGATGACGTCTTGCGATTCCTGAGGATCGTCCGTCACCAAGCGGCAATGCGAATTGCGAAGGTGCTCCGTCATTTGCCTGCCTCCCCTATCAGGCCGTTGTGGCCGTAACTGAACCGCCCCGGGTTTGCCGGAGGCTCCAGTTCCTGAGAGGATGGAGCAATGGACAAGCCCAAGCGGACCCGATCGAAGTTTTCGTCTGAGCTGCGCGAGCGCGCGGCGCGGATGGTTTTGGACCAGCAGGCGGAGTATCCGTCTCGCTGGGCGGCGCTGACGGCGGTTGCAGCGAAGATTGGCTGCACGCCCGCGACGCTGCGGCTGTGGGTCGCCAAGGCCGAAGGCAAGGCGCAGCGGTCGGCGGCTGAGACTGACATGGTGGCCAGGCTGAAGGCGCTGGAGCGGGAGAACCGTGAGCTCCGACAGGCCAATGAGATCTTGCGCAAGGCATCGGCT
>JBATPX010000033.1:0-4523 GCA_049291695.1 Defluviicoccus sp. | reverse complement strand
GGTCCAAAACCATCCGCGCCGCGCGCTCGCGCAGCTCAGACGAAAACTTCGATCGGGTCCGCTTGGGCTTGTCCATTGCTCCATCCTCTCAGGAATTGGAGCCTCCGGCAAACCCGGGGCGGTTCACTTCGGCACGCGCCGCCATCATCAGCGCCGTGGTGCACGGCCGGACATGCACGCGCACGCCACGGCCGAGGTCGAGCCAGTGCGGCTCGCGCTTGAGAGCGAGATGGATCATGGATACTTTTTCCTCGACGATGGTGGCCAGCTTGTCGGACAGGCTCGCGGGCACTGATCCCTGCTGCGGCGGCGGAGCGAAAATCAAGGGATCTCGGGGCGAAGCGAGCACGGGCTCCGTGTGGGATTGTCTAAGTCTACCGTTGCTATCTGTGCTACCCTTGTGAGCTATGGTCTCTAGAGCCCGGTCAATGAACTCTGAGCCGTCTTATACAGACTGCATAAGACCAGTGTTTGGCCTCAGCGATCCGCTGCAGGTGCCTGAAATAAGAGCGGTTTCGTGGATTCGGCTTCGTCCCGATCACGCCCTCACGGAAGCCCGAAGGGCTGCCTTCCTGGGATTATACAGACTGCATAATCATGGTTAGCCGTCGAGGAAGCGACATGAAGTTCGAACCGACGCGGCTCGCCGAGTACACGGACGAGGCGCTCCTGGCTGAGCTTCAGCGTGTGGCGAACGTGGTGGGTCGGCCATCACTCAGCACTGCTGACTTCAAGAATCACGCGCGAGTCGGGCTCACGACGCTTCGTAGGCGCTTCGGAGGGTGGCGGAAGGCTCTCGAAGCCGCAGGACTTGTCCATCTCTACAACGAAGTCCCCGCCGCCCGTATCTCTCGAGCGCGAGCGCGCGGATGGCAGGCCGACCAGATCGTAGAAGAACTGAGGCGAGTCGCCGGACTGCTGAATCGTCAGACCCTGATCGTGGACGACTTCAAGAAGCACGCGACCATAGGCGCGGATGCAGTTCGCGCCCGGTTCGGGACGTGGCCAAAGGCCCTTCGCGCGGCCGGACTCGAACCCGTGAACCACGGCAAGCGGTACAGCGACGAAGACTGCTTCGAGAACCTGCTCTCAGTGTGGACTCACTACGGCCGCCAGCCTAGATACCAGGAAATGAACGCCTCCCCATCGGTCGTCGGCGGCAAGGCGTACATGACGCGGTGGGGCACGTGGAATCGGGCCATTCACGCGTTCACCGACTATGTCGAGTCAGACAGCCGCGCGTCCGGCACCGAGACCCTTCCGCCAGTGCCGACAGATGCAGCGCCAGCTTCCCCGCCGACGCCGAGACCAGAAGACCGCCGCGAGCCCGCGATCGGCGTACGCTATGGAGTATTGCGCCGGGACCGCTTCCGCTGCGTATCATGTGGGCGCAGTCCCGCGACCGACCTCGCATGCGAACTCCACGTCGACCATATTGTTCCGTTCTCCAAGGACGGCAAGACGACGCTCGACAACCTTCGAGCCCTCTGCGCAGCGTGCAACCTAGGCAAGGGGGGCGCACTTGAACGCGACGGCTAACAACAGCATGCAGCGGACGGCGCCGCGTGCCGCCGCTGATGCTGAACGTTGGGCCTTACCGGCTTAGAATCAAACTATTTAGGGAGTACCGTTACCACATGAACGCAACGTTGGAACAAATTGCACGAGACGCGCTGCTCCTTACTCCTGCTCAGCGAGCCGAACTGGCTGATTTTCTCGTAGAAAGTCTGGATTCAACCCCTCCAGACGAGACCCAGCGCCTGTGGATTGAAGAGGCAAATCGACGCCTCGAAGAAGTCCGCTCCGGAAACGTCAAGACAATCCCAGGCGAAGGTGTCCTGGCCGAGGCACGCCGCTTGGCCAAGCGGTGATGCACTATGAATTTCATCCTGAGGCCCGCGTTGAATATCTCGAATCGGTGGCTTACTACGAAGACCGCCAGGCTGGTCTCGGCGCCCGGTTCACGATTGAAGTTGAAAGAACAATTCAACAGATTCTCGAGGCTCCTACCCGATGGCGCAAAATCGAGGGTGAGATTCGTCGTTGTCTTGCGCACAGGTTTCCGTACGGACTGCTGTATTCCGTGGAAGCAGATCATGTACTCATACTCGCGGTGATGCACCACAGCCGCACGCCGGACTACTGGTGCAATCGTCTCTCATCGCGGGCCGGCTAAACCGTGACTCAACGCGACGCCTAAGCCTGATCTGCTCTTGCTCGCGGCTTTGCTCTGCGGCGGGTCTGTTGAACCAGCTTCTGACGTAGCATGAACCGGCGCGCGATCACGCATAGCTCTTAACATCGTTAAGCAGCCGCGTCCGCAGCATCGTCCCCGCGCTCTCATCGTACGCCGCGCGCCAGTCGAAGCTGGCCTCGACGCCGCCGGGGCCGGAGACGCTGTACTTTGGTTTTGGCAGAAACACCCGGAACAGCTCGAAGGAAAGCTGCCAGCCCTCGGCCATCGAGAAGCCGTACTCCAAGGAGACGGGTTAGCCGTTGGCCGGCTCGGTGACGAGGTCGCGCCGTCGAAGCGCACCGTCATCGCGCCCTGGCACGACGCGAACGTTGGCTCCGCCGCTTCGATCTTGCCATCGTCACGGATCACCCGCACCCTCTCCAGGTTGTTGGAGAACGTGAGGTTGCCGCCGGTGACACCGGCCAGCGGCACGCCGCCGCGCTGGATGAAGCCGCGGCCTTGGCTGAAGCGCTTCAGCGCAAACGCATCCGGCGTGGCGTCGATCGTGGCGGCGGCCGTCTCCTCGCCCTGCGCCACCAGCTGCACCGTGCCGTTGGCCGGTCCCTCCTGGCCCATCTCAAACGCGAGGCTCTCCATCACCGTGCCGAGATGGCGGAAGAACACCGGCGTGGTCAGCTTCGGGTGGCCGATCTCGAAGGTGAAGCTCGGGATCTCATCGCCGCCGGAGAGCCACTCGTGCCGATAGCCGCCGCCGGTGAGCGTGCCGTAGGACACCGTGCCGCCCGAGTTCGCCGACGCCGCAAACGAAAAGGTGTTGCCCGTGACGCCGGGGGTGTCGAATTCGATCACCAGCCGGTCGTCCGCCGTGTTCGCCGTGTAGGTGCACTTCGAGACCTGCGCATCGGCCGAGCCGTTGAGATCGGCTGCCAGCGCCGTCAGCGTCGCGTCGAGACTGACACCGATTTGCGTCTGATTGCTCGCCGGCGTGCCGGTGACGAACGTCCAGGTGACCCCGTTCAGCGCAATCGTGCCGTTCGGCGAGGGCTGGCCGGTGAACGCGATGTGGCCCTCGGCTTTCGTCTGCGTGGTGGCCGGATCGCCGAACAGCCCGGTCAGCCAGAAGCCCGAGCCGCGCAGATCGAGCGGGATTTCGATCTTTCCCTCATCCGTGATCAGACCGCGATAAGGGTCCTGGGCGTTGCGACCGCGGCCCAAGAGCGGATCGTCGCCCAGCGGCTGTTCGCTCGACAGATCCGTCGACTTAAAGTCGAGGGAGCGGTAGCCGCCTGAGGGGGCGACGCCGTAGCTGGTCTCGCGACACACTTTCAGCGTCGCGTCGGCGCCGTAAGCGCGGACTTTCGGCATGGTTTGTTCTCCTGTCGTGGGATTCTCGGCTGGCGATCAGCGACCCGGGCCGCTCATCGCCGAAGGTTGTGGCCTCAAGTTGAGAATGGTTTTCAATGGTGGCGCTCCCACATCTGCTCGGGCGGCTGCTCCAATCTCGGCGGCGGCCTGTCGCTGCAGAAGGACGGCTACGGCTGGGTTACCCGTCTCGATGCGGCCGGCAAGGTGATCAGCCCGCGCTGGGTCGAGGGACTTGATGCACCGACGGGGATGACCGCGATCGACGATCGCCTGTTCGTTGCCGACCGCGGCGTCGTCGTCGAGGTTGATGTGCCGACCGCCCGCATCGTCGCCCGCCACCCGGTGACTGGCGCGGAATTCGTCAACGACGTGACCGCGGCGCCGAACGGCGACCTCTATGTCTCCGATTTCATGGGCAACAGGATCTACCGGTTGCCCGCGGGGACACGTGCCGCCGAGGTGTTCGTCGCGTCCGATGCTCTGGATTTTCCCAATGGTCTCGTCGTCGACGGCGATCAGCTTATCGTCGCCACGTGGGGACCGATGACCGATCCCAAGACCTTCGCAACCTCCCGGCCCGGCACTGTCCTGACCGTCGATCTCGCAACGAAGGCTATCAAGCCGCTCGCCGACGGCCGCCCGATCGCAAACTTTGACGGCATCGTCAAGGCCGGCGACGTCTTTTACGGCACCGACTGGATGGGCGGGCGATTGCTGCGGATCGAGCGTGACGGAACGGTGACCGAGGTGCTCACGGGCTTCAAACAGCTCGCTGACCTCGGCTACCGGCCCGACACGGGCCAGCTCGGCCTGCCGGAGATGAGCTCAAGCCGCGTGTTCCTGCTCACCCTCGATCGGCGCGAATGATGTGCCCCGTAGTCATTGACGATCAGCCGGCCAGCGGATCGCTGACCAGATACTCGATGGTGACGGTGATGCGCGCGGTGAGGATCGGCGCCGC
>JBATPX010000032.1:0-5568 GCA_049291695.1 Defluviicoccus sp. | reverse complement strand
GTCGAGTGATGCGTGGGAGACGGTGTTCGCCCACCTGCGGCACCGTGCCAGCCCCCATCCGCCGGCGGATCAGTCTTCGGGCGCCGGAAATGTCAACGTTGGTGTTTCTGTGGGTTAGAGTTCGGGTGCGATGGCCAAAGAGCAGGCGAACGCCGACCCCACGTTTCAACCCGAGGCTGCTCCGCCGATGATCGTCGGCTGGAAAGCATCGAAAACGTGGCCGGCCCACGCCCTGAGATCGGTCGCCCGCTCCGCGTCGGCATTCAGCCATGCCGCGACGGGCACCGAAAAGCCGCTCTTGGGCCGGTCGAGCAGGGCTGCCGGCAGCAGATCCCGCACGCCCGCCAACATGTCCGCCTTGGAAAACGCTCCGGTACCGACGATCCTCGGGGCGAGCCGCCGCAAGACCTCGATGTCGATGAACGGCACCCGGATCTCCAGCGAATGCGCCATACCCGCCCAATCGCTATCACGCAGGAGCTGGTTGCGCATGTAAAAGCACAACTCGAGCGCCGAGACCTTGGCGCGTGGCGACTTGAGCCGCCCCTCGACCGCCCGCAGGCGATCGATCATCGCCAGTCGTTCCAGCCCGGCCGCCACAATCTCGGGATCAAGGACACTCGGCAGTTCCCACGGCAGATACAAAGAACGGCACAGCAGATACGCTTGCGCATAGCCGCCGCCGTATTCCACCAGGCTTGCGTACTTCCGGTTGCCGAAGCGTTGCACCAGAGGACGCAGGGCTCGGCGGATCCAGACGCCGAAAGACCGCCAGCGCGCCAGCCGGCCGAAGCTGCGAACGAGGCGCGGCACCCGCGTGAACGTCGAGTAGCCAGCGAACACTTCGTCGCCACCGAGGCCGGACAGCGCCACCTTCATCCCCGCCGCGGCCGCGGCGCGGGAGACGAGGTAGGTGTTGACGCCGTCGATGCTCGGCTGGTCCATGGCATTGAGGATGCGGTCGCGCTCGGCGGCGAAATCCGCGCGGGTGATTCGCGAGGTGTGATGCGAGGCGCTGAGCCTGGCGGCGACGGCTTCGGCGAGTGGCACCTCGTCGTAGGGCGTGCCGGCGAACTCCGCGAAGCCGAGGGTGAGCGTATTCAGTTTCTGCCCTCCCCGGGCAGCAAGCGCGACGATCGTTGTCGAGTCCTTGCCCGCAGACAGGAACGCGCCGACATCGACGTCCGCAACCAGATGCGCCCGGACGCTGTCAGCGAGCGCCGCGGCGACGTCCGCCGCGCTGCTCGCCATCACGGTAGGCATCGCTTCAGCCTCGGCGAGGACATCGACGATATCGCATCGCCGCTGCTCGACCGGCTCGCCGCCCCCGGTGACCTTGAGGACATAACCGGGCGCAAGCGCGCGAATGTGCTTGAACAGGGTGAACGGCTACGGGACATGGCCGAACAGGTAGAAGCCGACCTGCCCCGCCGGCTCGGGCGTGGTATCGATGCCGCCGCCCGCCAGCAGCGCCTTGACCTGGCTTGCGATGCGGATGGTCTGGCCGTCGTCGGCGTAGTAGAGCGGCTTGATGCCGAAGGGATCGCGCGCCGCGATCAGGCGGCGGGCACGCGGGTCCCAGATCACAAACGCATACATCCCGCGCAGCCGGTCGAGCATTGCGGAACCATCGCGGCGGTACAGGTGGAGGAGAACTTCGGTATCGCAGTGGGAGCGGAAGACGCTGCCCTGCGCCTCCAACTCCGCCCGCAGCTCCCTGTAATTGTAGATCTCCCCGTTGAACGTGATGATCGGATCAAGCGGATCATCGGAAAGCCGCATCGGCTGGGCGCCGGCATCGCTCAAATCGATGATCGCCAGCCGCCGGTTGCCGTCGTCGGTCTCCAGATGATGATCCATCTCCGCGTTCAACGCCCGCTCGGTCAGCGCCTTCTTCAGCTCGGCCAAGAGGCCGTCCTTGTCGAACGCGGTCTTCGCGTCGGCCCCGGCCCGCAACTGATCCAGCAGCGCGTCCGGGATAACAGGCTGTTTGCGTCGTGCCATGCGATGCCTCCTCCGTTTCCACCGTCATGTGTTAACGGCGGCAAGAATCCGCGCTTAAACGGCGAACAGCCGCCTTCTCTGTTGCTGGCGGCCGAGCGCATGCAGGAATGGATGGCGGCTGAGCTGTCCAAGCTGGATCTTCTGGTCATCCAGATCGACGGCATCCACATCGCAGACGATCTGATCCTGCTGGCGGCAATGGGCATCGACGGCAACGGTGACAAACATCCCCTGGGGGTGATGGAAGGAGCGACGGAGAACGCTGCCGTCTGCCAGGCTCTGCTGGACAACCTGGTGGGGCGCGGGCTCGATCCGAAGGTCTGCCGCCTGTTCATCATCGACGGGGCCAAGGCGCTGTCCAAGGCGATCCGCAGGACCTTCGGCCGCCACACGCCGATCCAGCGCTGCCAGGTTCACAAGGCCCGCAACATCACCGAGCGCCTCGCCAAACCCTTGCATGCCAGCGTGCGCAAGGCGCTGCGTCAGGCCTGGGAACTGGACGATGCCGAGAAGGCCGAGAAGCTGATCCGCAACCTCGCCCGCCGCCTGGAACACGAGGCCCCCGGCGTGGCCGCCAGCATTCTGGTAGGCATCGACGAAATCCTCACCGTCACCCGCCTGGGTCTGCCCGCGGAATTGCGCCGCTCGCTGGCCTGCACCAAAATCATCTCTGAACATAAACGGCACCATCCGCCAGGTCTGCCGTAACGTGAAGCGGTGACAGGACGCTTCCATGGCGCTGCGCTGGACCAGCGCCGCCATGCTGGAAGCGGCCAAGGGCTTCCGCAGGCTGAAGGCCCACAGGCAACTTCCAACTTTGCGGACGGCACTTCAGGCCCACCAGGCCAAGCACGCCGTCAACACCGATCTTGAACAGCAGGCCGTGGCGGCATAGCCTGCTCAACCAGTGACGCCTGCCGAGCAAATTTCAACATGGCTCGGGACATTCTGCCGCATGCCGCCAGAGACGCTACCACGGCATTCCCCACCACTCTCCAGGCAGCACCAGCGGATGTATGTTGAAAGAGTAACGACCTTGAGCCAAGAATCGGTTGCCTATTCCAGAATCGAGCAGTGCCGGATCGGGGGCGGCAGCACTCTCATCTCGGTACTCAACCTCGGCCATCAGGAGTTAACCGGCGTGTTCCCGCGGACGGCCGCGCAGCGGGTCACCTCCGGCCCGCTCGAGCTCGTCTGGTGTCCGGATTCCGGCCTCCTCCAACTCGCCCACTCCTACGAGGCGAGCGAGATGTACAGCGAGAACTACGGTTATCGCTCTGGCCTCAACCAGTCGATGGTCGACCACCTGACGCGCAAGATCAGGCATCTTGAGCGCGCGGCGGCTGTGAAGCCCGGCGATACGGTGCTCGACATCGGCTCGAACGACTGCACCTCGCTCAAGGCCTATAACACGACAGGGCTGAAGCGCATCGGCATGGACCCGACGGGAGAGAAGTTCCGTCGCTTCTATCCCGCTGACGTCAAGCTCGTGCCGGACTTCTTCTCCGCCAAGGCGTTTAGGGCGGCCGGCGGAACCTCTGCGCAGGTAGTCACCTCAATTGCCATGTTTTACGACCTGGAGGACCCGATCGACTTCGCCTGCCAGATCGAGAGCATCTTGGCGCCCGACGGCGTGTGGCATTTCGAGCAGAGCTATATGCCTTCGATGCTGCGACTGTGCTCCTACGACACGATCTGCCACGAGCATCTGGAGTTTTATTCGCTGTTCGTGGTGCGCAACGTGCTACAGGCTGCGGCGCTGAAGATCGTCGACGTACAGATGAATGCCGTAAATGGTGGTAGCTTTGCGGTGACGGCGGCGAAGGCGAAGTGCCCCGCGCGATCGAACGAGGCAGTCGTCAACTGGATGCTCGAGCAGGAGGACCGCATGGGACTGCACACGCCGCGGCCCTATCGCGACTTCGAAGAGCGCGTTTTTCGGCATCGCGATGATCTCAAGCGGTTGGTGCAATCCCTGGTTGCGGACGGCAAGCGCATTCTAGGTTACGGCGCCTCGACCAAAGGCAACGTCCTGCTGCAGTTCTGCGGTCTGAGCCCAAAGGAGATCACCGCCATTGCCGAGGTGAACCCCGATAAGTTTGGTGCCGTCACGCCCGGCACGCACATCCCGATCGTATCGGAGGCGGACGCGCGGGCGATGAAACCGGACTATTTCCTGGTCCTGCCGTGGCATTTCAAGGAGGGTATCCTGCGCCGCGAGCAGGCGTTCCTCGACCGCGGCGGCAGGATGATCTTACCGTTCCCCGAGATCGAGATCGTTTGAGGCCTAGACCATCATGTCCGTGAGGCGGTAGCCGGTTGATGTGGCCCGCCTCGAAGTGTCGACTTTGGCGTGTAGCAACGCCCTCGGGGGTTGCTCCGATGGTCGGAGCCTATCCCCAGGCACTGAGCGAGGCGGACCATGACGGATCATACACTGTTCGTAGGCCTGGACGTTCACAAGAAGACGATTTCGGTAGCGCTGATTGATGCGGCGGCGAACGCGGAGGTGCGGTTCTACGGCACGATCGCGAATGAGCCGGATACGCTGCGCAGCCTGTGCCGGAGGCTGTCGAAGGACGGCCGGCCGCTGCACTTTTGCTATGAAGCCGGTCCCTGCGGCTACGGCGTGCAGCGTGATTTGACGCGGCTCGGTCACCGTTGCGACGTGGTGGCGCCGGCCCTGATCCCGCGCAAGGTCGGCGACAAGGTGAAGACCGACCGGCGCGACGCGATGATGCTGGCGCAGACGCTGCGCGCCGGCCAGCTGACGGCGGTCTGGGTGCCGGACGAAGCGCATGAGGCGATGCGGGACCTGGTGCGGTTGCGCGCCCAGGCGATGCGGGATTTGCGCAAGACGCGCCAGCAGCTGCTGAGCTTCCTGCTCCGCCATGGCCTGAGTTCGCCCTATGGCCACTGGACGAAGATGCATCGGCGCTGGCTCGGCGAACTGAGGTTTGCGCATCCGGCCCAGCACCTGGCGCACGAGGAGATGCTGCAGCGGATCGAGCGCGCCGAGGCGCTGTGCGATCGGCTCAAGCAGGCGATCGCCGAGCTGGTGCCGCAATGGTCGCTGGCGCCGGTCGTCCAGGCGATCCAGGCGCTGCGCGGCGTGTCGCTGGTCGTCGCGGCGGTGATCGTTGCCGAGGTCGGCCGCTTCGGCCGGTTCGACAATCCGCGCCAGCTGATGGCCTATCTCGGCCTCAATCCGTCGGAGCATTCCAGTGGCGCGACGATCCGGCGTGGCCCGATCACCAAGACCGGCAATGCGCTGGCACGGACCTGCCTGGTCGAGGCGGCCTGGACCTATCGCTTCCCGGCGCGGGTGACGCAGATCATCCGCGATCGGATGAAGGATCTGCCGGAGCCGATCCGCACTGTCGCCTGGAAGGCGCAAATCCGGCTCTCGGCGCGATACCGCAAGCTCACGGCGGCTGGCAAACCGGCGCCCAAGGTCGTGGTGGCGATCGCGCGCGAGCTGGTCGGCTTCATCTGGGCCATCGCCCGGATGGTCGAGCCGAAGTTCACCTGACCGCGGCATCGCTGAGAACGGGATTTTGACAC
>JBATPX010000031.1:0-15015 GCA_049291695.1 Defluviicoccus sp. | reverse complement strand
GGTCCAAAACCATCCGCGCCGCGCGCTCGCGCAGCTCAGACGAAAACTTCGATCGGGTCCGCTTGGGCTTGTCCATTGCTCCATCCTCTCAGGAATTGGAGCCTCCGGCAAACCCGGGGCGGTTCAGAAGACTTCGCGCGCTTCTGTCGGATGCGCCGCGAGGAACTCGAAGGCTTCCTCGATGGCTTGTACGGATCGGAGGAGACTCTCGATCTGCCCGAGCGTGCGGCCGCAGGCATGGGCGCGCTGGGTGAGATCCGTGCCACATGTACCGTGGTGCGCAGCAGCTCCTCGAGGACCCGGCGCAATCGCCATCGGAGCGGCAACTAGCAGAAACACTGCGCAACCTTGAGAAACTGACGCCGATCGCCGAGAAGGAGCTTCATGCCGTGGTGCTCGCCTGCGTCCGCGCCCGTCGGCAGGCCCTATCGGAGGACGGGGTGCGCAAGCCGACCATTCACTAGGGCGGCGAGGACTGCTGAGAACATTTGCAGAATCCACTGCAACCCCAGTCGCGCTTTCGAACTTGGGCAATAGTGGCCACCCGTTAACACCTTGAAATCAAATGAAACCCAAGCCGGGGACTAAAATGGCGTGGTCCTCAGCTTCCGGAGAAACCGGCCGAAAAGAGAACGCTGAGGGGCCTCGGCGGCGCGGCGCGGTCCTCAGGGCTGTCGCTAAACCCCTTTGAAACAACGCGTTTTTCGGGCGCCCCGCTGGCCGGAGAGAAGTTCAGGGCTGAGCGGGCTGGCGGAGGGAAACAAAACCTGGGCTCCAACCTTCTCTCTTTTTATGATAATCATATCAATTAGTTGTGGGAAGCGCCGCTGAGAATCCCCGCTGCTGTTTAAGCCGGCGTGAGAATGTGTATAACGTGGAAACCGATGCCAAGCGGGTCGAGGCAGCGCTTCGCCGTTTCGACCTGGCGCCCATGTTCGATCCCGACCTCGACGTGATCGCCGCGTAAAGGCTCAAAAATCCGCTTAGCCGTATGCCGCTGCCTCGAAGGCGCATGCAGATCATCGGCCATGATCTGCCATATGATCGGGAGGAACGGATCCAGCTTCGGCCGAACCGCCGGCTCCGACCGACGATACCCAGGCGGTACCGAAAGCTGCACATCTTCTTGATCGTCCGCGAATCCTTGCCGAACCGCCGGGCCGCCTCCCGCTGGCTCAATCCCTAGACCATTACCGCGCGGCGTACCGCCAGATAAGCGCCCACTCCGTACATCCCTCCGCCCCCGGCCGCCGAAAGGACCAAGGGCTTACCAGTGACGGAATTTTACTCCGCCCCCAGCAGCACCATGCCGCCGCTCCACTGAGGGATTTTGCCACCGCTGCGTACACCATGCGGTCTTTGTCTTAATGTTACTGGTGTATTTCTTAATGTTACCGGTGTATGCTCCCATCGACCATGCTCTGAGCCGCGCCGAGCGTGGCTTGGTCGGCCAAATCGTGGTCGGTGGGCTGCCCAAGCCTAAGGTCTTCGCGGTACTTCCGCCCTACGACCGGGCGGCGCGATAGGGCGCAAGGCGCAAGATCTGTTGTTGGCGGGTACAGCCGGTTACCTGGATCGAACCTGGTGCCTGTCGCCCGCAAAAAAGAGCAAAGCAGATAACGGCGTCGCAAAACTGGCAGTTGAAATAAAGTAAGGAGGGGTGCGGTAGCCCGCACCCCAGGTCATGTCGTTACTGCCAATACGGCCTCGTCCCGTAGTAATCGTGAACCTTGGCGCCAAAGCCCTGGTCCTCGAGGTTGTGCACCAGTTCCTCTTCGCTCGCCGCCGGAGCGCCTTCCAGCGTGGCGCGATCGAAGTCAAGCTTGTAACCACCAAGTTCGCTGTTGTAAGTCAGCGCGTTCCACGGCAAAGCATAATAATCACCCCCCATCCCGAGGATTGCCCCGGCAGAAAGTGTCGCGTACGCTACCTTGCCCGTGATTTTGTCGATCATCACATTCTTGATGTTGCCAACCTTGTCGCCAGTTGCGTTATAAACTGCGGTTCCTTCGACCTTGTCGGCCGAAATCAACTGCGTCGTCTCGTGCGCACTTGCCATCTTCAGGACCTCCGTCATAGTAGCCATGTTGGTGATGCGCAAATAACGCGATCGGGTGTGCGGCGGTTCCGTAGCATTCCGGAACCTAGGTCAATGGGTCGTCCGCTGGCGGCTCGACATGGCGCACGAACAGAGCCAGCGAGCGCGGCTGCACCTCAAAGGTATCGCCGGCGGGGATTAATGGACCCGCAGCACCGAAGTTGTTCTCACTCGCCGTATTGATGACCAGCCGCCACAGGATGTCGATCTCGATCCGTGGCAGCCGCCACTGCACCGGCTCATGATAGGCGTTGAAGGCAATGAAGAAGCTGTCGTCCGGCAGCGCCTCGCCCAGCGGCGTTAAGTGCAGTTCCCCGGCTTCGCCCCGCAGCAGATAGCCCAGACACTTCGTCGATGGATCGCCCCAGTCATCGGCAGTCATTTCGAGCGCATCCGGCTTCAGCCATGTCACGTCGCGGATTTCGGTGGCGGGGATGAACTGCTGGTGGAAGAAACGCGAGCGGTGCAGCACCACGTGTTCGCGCCTGAGACGGATCATCTGCTGTACAAAGGACAGAAAGTGACGGTCGCTCTCGCTCGCTGCGTCCCAATCAACCCAGCTGATCTCGCTATCCTGACAATAGGCATTGTTATTACCACCCTGGCTGCGGCCGAGTTCGTCGCCCATGACCAGCATCGGCATGCCTTGGGACAGCAGCAGCGTTGCCATCAGGTTGCGGCGCTGCCTGTTCCTGAGTGCCAACACCGCTTCATCATCGCCCGTCGGACCCTCGACGCCACAATTCCAGCTGTGGTTATTGCTCGTGCCGTCGAGATTGTCTTCCTGATTGGCTTCGTTGTGCTTGTCGTTGTAGGCGACGGTGTCGGCCAAGGTGAACCCGTCGTGCGCGGTCACGAAGTTTACCGACGCCCAAGGGCACCGCCCGTGGCTGTCGAACAGGTCGGCCGAGCCGGTGAGGCGGGTCGCAAGCTCCGACACCTGCGCCTCATCGCCTTTCCAGTAGCGGCGCACGGTGTCGCGATACCGGTCGTTCCACTCCGCCCAGCCGGCCGGAAAGCCGCCGACCCGATAACCGCCCGCGCCGACATCCCATGGCTCGGCGATGAGCTTGACGACGCTCAGCGTCGGATCCTGGCGCATCGCATCGAGGAAGCCGCAGTGATGGTCAAACTCACCATTCTCCTCGCGGGCAAGCGTCGATGCGAGGTCGAAACGGAAGCCGTCGACGTGCATATCGTTAACCCAGTAGCGCAGGGAGTCCATCACCAGCTGCAAGACCCGCGGGTGGCGCAGGTCAAAAACGTTACCGCAGCCCGTAAAATCCATGTAGTATCGAGGGTTGTCGCTTATCAGATGGTAGTATGAGGCGTTGTCGATGCCGCGGAACGACAGCGTCGGTCCCATCTGGTTGCCTTCGGCGGTGTGGTTATAGACGACGTCGAGGATCACCTCGATACCCGCGGTGTGCATGATCTGAACGAACGTCTTGAACTCGCCCAGGTGTTGGGACGTCAGGTAACGCGGGTCGGTGGCGAAGAAGCCGAGTGTGTTATAGCCCCAGTAGTTGCTCAAACCGCGCTCAATGAGATGCCGGTCGTCGAGGAAAAGCTGCACCGGCAGCAGTTCGACGGCGGTTACGCCGAGCGCCATAAGGTGATCAACGACAGCAGGTTCGCTCAGGCCGGCAAAGGTGCCACGGAAGTTTTCCGGAACCTCGGGATGGCGCTGGGTGAAGCCCTTAACGTGCATTTCATAGACAATGCTGCTGTGCCATTCGATGCGCGGCGGCCTGTCTTCGCCCCAGGTAAACGCTGTATCGACGACCCGGCACTTTGGCATGAAGCGCGCGTTGTCACGGGTATCGAAGCTCAGGTCGGCATCAGGGTGACCGATCTTGTAGGCGAAGTGCGCGTCGTTCCATTTCAGTTTGCCGACCACGCTCTTTGCATAGGGGTCGAGCAGGAGTTTGTGATGATTGAAACGGTGGCCCCGACGCGGCTCATAGGGGCCGGCGACGCGGTAGCCGTAGAGTTGCCCTGGACGCGCATCGGGCAGGTAGGCGTGCCAGACTTCGTCGGTGTATTGGCTGACGACCAGCCGCTCGGTCTCGGTTTTGCCCTTCTCATCGAACAGACAAAGCTCGACCCGCTCGGCATTCTCGGAAAACAGGGCAAAATTTACGCCGCGCCCATCCCACGTCGTGCCCAGTGGATAGGGAAGCCCCGGCCAGACGCGTGCCATGTCATCTCCATCACAAGATTTATACCGATTCCGATGTGCCCAGGCTCGATTGTCCGGTTGCCCCGGGGTGAGTATCTCAACCAATTACATAACGTTAGTACTGCTGCCCGGTTCCACTCGCGACGGAGAATCCCTTGTTCGTTGCGCCTGGCCGGCCGCCTAACCAACGTTGCTGACGGTGACGTTAACATTCATGCCGAGGAACGCATTTGTCGCCCCAGTGAATGTTCCTGAGATCGGGATCGCCTGAGCGGGATCGCGGGTAACGGCGACACGAATGAGTTGGTTCGAGCCGACGATCTCATTGGTCGGATCGAACTCGATCCAGCCGAGGCCGGGAACATAGACCTGCGCCCACGCGTGCGTTGCTCCGCCGCCGACCAGGCCGGCGCCGTCGGCGAATACGGCCCGATCGACGAGATAGCCGGTGACGAAGCGTGCGGCAAAGCCGAGCTGGCGCGCCGCTTCAATATACAGCAGGGCGAAGTCGCGGCAGGTTCCGCTGCCACACTCAATGGTCTCTGTCGGGCTCTGGGTGCCCTCGGTGTCGCGGCGCTGATAGGTGAACGACTGGCCGATCAGCGTGTTGAGCCCGCTCAGCAGTTCAAGAGTGTCGATTGTTCCGTTGTCGCCGCCGCTGGTCAGCGAAGCGTAGCCGTCGCGCACCCAATCGGCCATCCGCGCGCCGGGATCATCATACTGGCGATCCCGCAGACTGCCGAGATCGCGTTGTTCCTCGGGAGAGTAGCTGAAGGGATAGACGCGCGCGTGCGCCGCCATCTCGGGCGCTTCAACAATCGATGCGTAGGTTTCCAGCAGCAACTCGCTGGTAATTTCCAAACGATCCGTTTCGACATCGAACTTAACCACCGCCACGGAGTTACTGAACACGTCGTGATACCAACGCATGTGCTGCGAGGGGGGAGATGTCAGCAGCTTCGCCGATGTCAGCCTCAGGTCGTGGCTGTCCCGCGGCCGCACCATCAGTCGGTGATCGTGCAGCATAACGGGTGACGCGTACTGGTATTCGCTGACGTGGCTGATGGACAACATCATCTCGTCCCAGCATTGCCGCGGTATAGCGGCAGCCGGGGCCGCTCACCTTGGTCTTGCGGAGGGAAGCATTCGATTACGCTGCGAACGAAGGCAGCCGCACCGCCCGGATTTGGAACCGGATGACCGTAGAGATCGCGCTGAGAAATAGTGCTATCACGCTGGCGGGCGGCCAACTCTTCCTTCATTACATGAAGTAACCTGGCTTCATTGTCGTTGATCATCATGAGGTACGCCTCCGCATGTCTGTTACGGGATAGCGTCGACGCCTTGCGTGGCGACTGGCGCGCCTCCCGAACGCTGCCGCGCGCCTTGGGTTCCGCTGGGCCTCATCGTCAGTGGATCCGAGCGAAGGGGAACGAGTTTGCGTCGCAGCCGTTATACGAAACTCGGTCGGAGCAAACCCGACTTCAACCGGCTTTTCGGCGGGTCTCGTGGCGAAGCGGAACAAGCCGGGCCGTGACCCCGGTGGCTACATCATCACGACGTTGTCGACTTGGCGCTGGTACTACACGAGCCTAACGAGGCGGCCGACCTCGCCGTCGTGGGGCTGGTGCTGATAGAGCCCGGACCCCTGATCATCCGCTGGGCGCGCGCTTCGGGCAACTCTCCATCATCGCCAGCCAGACCGGCACCAACCCGACGAGACCGACGACGGCAAGCCCGAGGCAACGCGGCTGGCCCCCGAGAGGCTCCCCCATCGATCTTCTTCGGGAACCGCCGGGACGGCTGGCGCGTTAAGGCGCCAGCGGAGTCGCCGAATTGGCAGATGAGGCGGTTCCTGCTGGCCCGCCTCCAATCCAAGGAACGCAACATGACCGACGACGAGCCATTTGAAACCGCTTTCGGTGAGGGCGGCGAATTGCATCAGCACATCAAGCGTGGCGGCCCGGGCGACGCGGAGCGCCTGACCACCAACCAGGGGATCCCTATCTCGGACAACCAGAATTCGCTGCGCTCCGGCGTGCGCGGCCCGACTTTGCTCGAGGACTTCGTCCTTCGCGAAAAGATCTTCCACTTCGACCACGAGCGGATTCCGGAGCGTGTTGTCCACGCCCGCGGTTCGGCGGCGCATGGTTTCTTTACGCCTTATGAATCGCTGACTGACCTGACGAGCGCCGATCTGTTTCAACGCGCCGGCGAGAAGACGCCCGTCTTCGTCCGCTTTTCGACAGTCGCGGGCGGCGCCGGCTCGGTCGACACGCCGCGCGATGTGCGCGGGTTTGCCGTCAAGTTCTACACCAAGGAGGGCAACTGGGACCTCGTCGGCAACAACATTCCGGTCTTCTTCTTTCAGGATGCCATCAAGTTCCCTGACCTCGTGCATGCGGTAAAGATGGAGGCGGACCGCGCCTATCCGCAGGCTGCCAGCGCCCACGACACGTTCTGGGACTGGGTCTCGCTGATGCCGGAGTCGACCCACATGCTGATGTGGATCATGTCCGATCGCACCATCCCGCGCTCGTTGCGCATGATCGAAGGCTTCGGCGTGCACACATTCCGCTTGATCAACGCTCAAGGTCAATCGAGCTTCGTGAAGTTCCATTGGAGGCCACGGCTTGGCGTGCAGTCCACTGTCTGGGACGAAGCCCTAAAGCTTCAGGCCGCAGATAACGACTTCCACCGGCGGGACTTGTGGGAATCCATCGCCGCCGGCAATTTCCCGGAATGGGAGCTGTGTCTGCAGGTGTTCGACCAGGAGCTTGCCGACAGCCTGCCCTATGATGTCCTCGATGCGACCAAGATCATCCCCGAAGAGGTGGTCCCGCTTCGTCCCGTCGGGCGCATGGTTCTCGACCGGAACCCCGACAACTTCTTCGCCGAGACCGAACAGGTGGCTTACTGTCCGGCCAACATCGTGCCAGGGATCGACTTCACCGACGACCCGCTGCTGCAGGGCCGACTGTTCAGCTATCTCGATACCCAAAAGAGCCGCCTCGGTACGGCTAACTTCCATCAACTGCCAATTAATGCGCCGAAATGCCCGGTAATGAACTTCCAACGCGATGGGCAGATGCAGATGCATGTGCCGAAGGGCCGCGCCAACTACGAGCCGAACAGCCTTGCCGACCATGGCGAACCGGGCGGTCCGCGTGAATGTCCAGTGAGCGGCTTTCAGACCCACCGGGGCCGTGCCGAACGGGACGAGCAGGGCGATAAACTGCGCGTTCGCTCAGCGCTGTTCGCCGATCACTACAGCCAGGCGCGTATGTTCTGGCGCTCCATGACGGATAACGAGCGGGCGCACATTGCCTCGGCGTTTGTCTTCGAGCTATCCAAGGTCACGCTTCCCGGCGTGCGGGTGCGCACCATGGCGCAACTGCGCAACGTTGACGAAACGCTGGCCCAGCGCATCGCCGACGGCCTTGGCATGGATGTTCCAGACAAGGCGGCGGCGGCACGGGAGCCGATCGATCTTCCGCCGAGCGATGCCCTGTCGATCCAGAAACGCGCGAAGGTGACGCTCGAGGGCCGCGTGATCGGCGTCCTCATTGCCGACGGCACGGACGGCGCGGAACTCGATGCGCTCCTCGGGAAGATCGGGGCCGAGGGGGCATTGGCGTTTCTGGTGGCACCGAAGGTCGGCGGCGCCAAGCTCAGCGACGGCACCATACGTCCGGCGGATCGCCAGCTTGCGGGGGCACCATCCGCGCTGTTCGACGCCGTCGCCGTAGTCCTGTCGGACGCAGGTTGCGAAAGCCTGACGTACGAGGCCGCCGCCATTCAATTCGTGATGGACGCCTACGGCCACCTCAAGGCGGTGGGCGCCACGCCCGCCGCCAAGCCACTGCTCATTAAAGCCGGCGTCGAACCGGATGACGGAATCACGGGCCTTGACGCCGGATTTATCGCCGCGGCGAAGCGGCGGTTCTGGTCGCGTGAAGCAAAACTCCGCACGCTCGCGTGATCTCCTGAAGCGATCGCTATCCGGCCGCAGCGGTGGCCGGATAGCGCCAAGCCCACTAAAAGCATCCTCCGACTTCCTGCCGCCAACACTCCCCTCAATCGGGCGCGTTGACCGCGCGCCGGCGATCAGGATTCTCGCGTGTTACCTGAGCCCGACGAACGAGAGGACGGCCAGGATGACGACGATCACGCCGATTAAGTAGAATATATTACCCATTTCGATCGCACTCCTCCTTTATCGGTCGGCCGCTTAATTCAGGCCGCCGGCTCGATCGGTCCGGTCACTGCCGTTGCCGGAATCCCGATGGTCCGACTCCAGCCGCTCGGGCGAACTGGTCGGTTTAGCCTCGGACGTTGGCACAGGTTGGGGCATTGGGATGGCGCCCGCCTCGTCAGACCACTTCGGCGGGACGTTCGCATCACCAGCATTAGAGGCCGACAGGTTCTCGCCTTGCGTCGTCATCAACGGAATGGTCGGCTCGCTATAATCCCCGCGCTCCGGCCGACCGCCGGAAAAGGAAGCGGCGCTTGCGTCGCTTAACGTCACCGCGCCATCGTCGTCGTCCTGGTCATCAGCCGAAGGCTGGCTCGATCTGCGCTTCATCAATGATGCGAACGCGACCCCCGCAATTACCGCCACGGCACCCACGGCGAGCGGGTGCTCGCGAACAAATGCGCCTGCGTTTCCGGCATTTCGGCGCAACCGCTCCCCGGTATCCTTAACCGTCTTTCTAACGGTTTGGGCCGACTTCCGGATCGTTTCCGATGCCTGAGCGGCATTCTCGCGCGTCCACGCCTCGGCCTGTTCGGCCGTTTCCTTGGTCCACGCTTCGGCTTGATCGGCCGTTTCCTTGGCCCACGAGCGCGCCTGTTCCGTTGTGTCCTCAAGCTGTGAGCGCGCTTTATTGGCCGTTTCACGCGTCTTGTCGGCGGCGTCGCGCACCTTATCGGCGGCGTCGCGGCCCCAGGCTCTTACCGACTCCTTGGCCTCCATGATCATCTCCTCTGGGTTGGACGACGTGTTTCCGCCCTTGGCGTGCACGTTTGACTTCGACAGATCGGCCATCGGGCTCGCCTCGTCACTCACGTGGTGCGAGTCGAGCCGAGGATCGCCCATGCGCATGCGCCGCGGGCTGCCGGTATCGCGATAGCGGGGGGCTAATTCACGCGTTTGTCCCAGGATCAGCCAACCCAGACCAACCGCAGTGACGCCGACCGCGATGGGATTGTTGCGTGCCGCCGCGCCGAGAGCACGCCCCACCTCGATTGTCCCACTCTTTGCCGGGGTGATAATCCGCTGCATGACGTTGTCGATCGACAGCCGGTTCTCGATCTCGCTGAGCGTCGAGCGAATGTCGGAGCGGGTCAGCTCCATCTCGTGCGTGATTTCTCTTGCCGTGGTCATCGCACCGTCTCCATCACCAGATCCTTATCGCGCTTCAGCTGCTCGGCGGTCTTCGGCAATGCCAGATTTTCGGCCGTAAGGTTTGACCGCCCCGCGCGTACCAGCAAGAAGGCAACGACCGCCAGAGACACGCCCACGAGCAGCGCAGCAATTTCGGGCCGCATGTACTGGGAAAGGGCAACTACAAGCGCTTGTACCAAAACAAGCAGCGCTGCCAACGCCACCATCATTCCGCCGAAGATGCCAACGAGCCCGAGAGTGACTTCATCGGCCTTTTCCGACGCCTCGATCCTCGCCAGCCGTAACTCCTGCTGGATCAAGCGATTGACGGAATCGACCAGGTCCATCAGCAATTGGGATACGGGCTTGTGTTCCGGGTTCATCGGGAGATTCCCATCGCCCGATCACCGTCCGAACGCCCGAGCAATCGAACCAGGCCGAACGTGATGAGGAACGCGCCGCCGAAGAACATCGCGGGGCGACGCCGCGCGAAGTCCTCAACCGTATTCATCACCGCGCCGATGTCCTGGCCGCGGACCCGTTCTCCGATGCCGCCGATTTCGTCGGCCGCCCGGCGCAGGAGATGTGCGGCAGTGCCCCGCCCTCGCTCGTCCAAGGTGTTGCACGCAGCGCCAAGCGCATCGGAGATGTCGTGAGCATAGCCCGCCACATCGTCCCGACGCTCGACCGCCGCGCGCTCGGCCTCGCTTTTTGCGGTGACGTAGACGCCCTCGCTGCCCGCGCGGATCTGTTCCTTAACCGCCTTGGCAGCCTGCTTCACCGTTCGCCCGGCTTCTTCAGTCGTCGATGTCGCCAAATCCATGGGGCCTCCCTCACAGCTTGTCTTGTGGATGAGATGTGATGGATAAACGAAGCACTTGAGGCGAGGTTCCCGGCGACAAACGCCTGACACGGGTCAGCCGGCCGTTTTTCGCCACATCCGCAGATATTCAGCGACACTCCACGCCTGGGCGACACAGCCGCGGTGGGTGAAGGGCGCTTCGGCGTCGAAGATCTCGCTGATCGATCCTATGCAGCCGGTATTGATATGCGGCGTAAACCCGTCAAGGAAACGACGCGCTCCGGCGCGATCGCCCGGGTGCAGCTTGAGCCAAGCGTCGATGAACGGGCCGATGAGCCAGGCCCAGACGGTGCCCTGGTGGTAGGCAGCATCGCGCGAGCGTAGATCCCCATAGTACCGGGGCTTGTAATCGGGGTGGCTTGGCGCCAGCGAGCGCAACCCGACGGGGGTCAGCAACTCGTGCTCGACCACGTCAAGGACGGACTGCCAATGCTTTGAATCAAGCACCGGATGGCTCAGCGAGATCGCAAAGACCTGGTTGGGACGCAAGCTGGCGTCGTCGCCCTGTTCCCCGTCGACGATGTCATAGAGATAGCCGCCGGACTCATACCAGAAGCGCTCGTTGAACGAGCGATAGGCCTGCTCAGCCGCCTCCGGGAGCGGTGGTAAATCCTCGTTGTAGCCTTCTTCGCTGGACCACGCCGCAAGCAGCCGCAACGCGTTGTACCAGAGGGCGTTGATCTCGACCGCTTTGCCGCGGCGTGGCGTTACCACCCAGCCGTCGACCTTAGCATCCATCCAGGTGAGCTGGTAGCCTTCGGCGCCCTGCCGAAGAAGCCCGTCAGTCGGATCCACGCCGATGCCGAAGCGGGTGCCGGCGAGATGATGGCGGATGATGTCCGCCAGCTTGGGCAATATCTCGCGTAGCAACGCACGATCGCCGGTTGCTTCCAGGTAGCAGTCGACGGCGTGGAAGAACCACAATGTAGCATCGGCGGTGTTGTAGACGCCTTCGCTTTCATGCTCGGGAAACAGGTTCGGGATCAGCCCGTCGCGAATGTGCTGAGCGAAGTTGCGCAGGATGCCGCGGGCCTCGGCGTGCCGGCCGTTGACCAGCGTCAGTCCCTCAAGGCTGATCATCGTGTCCCGGCCCCAGTCGGTGAACCAGTGGTAACCGGCAATGACCGTGCGGTAAGGATCGTCGCCCGCTTCGATAGCCCGCGGCTCGCGGCGCGGCGGGGTGATGATGAAACTGTCGGCGGCAATCACCATCGCGTTAGCTGGGGCTTCGCGCAGAACTGGCGGCACGGCCTCCAGCAGCGCGCGTCGCCGAGCAATCTCGTGGGCGAACGCCTCACCCGGGATTAGCGCCGCAGCCGTTTCCCAAGGCTCGGTGGATGCGGTCAGCACGGTGTCCTGGTCCGCAACCAACGTTACGTGGAACGATCCAAGCGTCCATACACCGCCGCGGCAGTCATAGCCGCGCTTGGCTTCCCATGAGTAATAAAGCTCCTGATGACCGCCGCCGCCGAGAGTGAGCGAGACGTTCTCGCCCTTGAGCAAAAGCTTCAGGTTCGGAACATCGGCACCAGCATCAATCTCGTGACGATCGCCTCGGCTGATGACTTGGTAGGTTCGGCCGCTGGCGTCGCTCACCTTGGTGTCGCTTGGCCGGACGTGCAGGAAGGGACTGAGGATGAACCCGAGACGGTCGGCGCCGGCGAGGAGACGCCAGCTGATCAGAACCGTGTTCTGCCCGTGCAGCATCACGAGGCGCCGTTCGATGACAATGTCGCCGATGACGTAACGCCACACCGGCAGGCCGAGCATGAGGCTGAACTCGGCCAGATGGTCGGCGCTTGGCGTCGTATCTTCGCCGCTCGCCTGCTCGACGCCAAGCCGGGCCGGTTTCCCGTCCGGCAGCAGCACGGTTTCGATCATGCCATCGAGCATCATCATCCGGCCCAACGGCACCGGCAGGGCAGCGGTCAACACGCCATGGTAACGGCGCGTAATGAGACCGGTGACGCTGCCGCACGAATAGCCGCCCAGACCATTGGCGACGAGCCATTCAGGCTGCTCCAAGGGATCGCCGCCTGCGGCCGCCGTATCCATCCATTTCAGACGGTGCAGGGGGTCCGGCATCGCTATATACCCATTTCCGTGTAGTCGGGATCGGTGCCGCTCGCGCCGTCGCTGGCCTGTCCGTCGGCCCGCGGACACGGTGCGGGCCGCATCAGCACGCAGGCGCTGCCGGGCAGCATCCACCCTTCGTCGCAATAGATCGCGGGTGTGCCCGAGCCGCCGTAGGCGGGGTCCTCGCTGGACCACAACACCTCCCATGTCTCGTCCGCGGCCGGCGCCAGCAAAGGCTCAGGTGCCGGATCGAGGTGCAGGTCCACGTCGAGGTTCACCAGCATCAGCCGATCCTCATGTTCGCCGAAGAAGCGGAGCATGAACGCGCCCGGCCCGAGGCAAGCGCCATCCACGTCATGACGCTGTTGCCGGCTGAACACGGGATCGTCGCGGCGCAATCGTAGGAGATCGGTGTGAAGCCGCACGACCTCGATATTGCGCTCGCGCTCGGTCGGATCGAGCTTGCACCGCTCGAAGGTGGCGCGGTCGGAGGGCGGCGCCATCGACTCCTGCATCTCCGGCGTTGCGAGACTGCGAAACTGCTGCAGGAACTCCTTGCGCCCCTCGTACACCAGATCTGCGAGGTTGGGATCGTGGTCGGCGAAGTACAGGAATGGCGACGTCGAGCCGAATTCCTGACCCATGAACAGCATTGGCGTGCCCGGCAGCATCAGAATATAGGCGGTCATTGCCCGGTTTTTGCCTGGGCTGGTCAGTCTGCCGATCCGTTCGCCGACGCCGGAATTGGCGATCTGGTCGTGATTCTGGATAAAATTGACGAAGTGCGCTGGCGCAAATCCGAAGGCCAGCGTGCCGCGGGGCTGCTTTTGCCACCTGTAGCGCTGCCCCTGGTAGAGAAAGGCGTACTTGGCGGCGGATACGAATTCCTGCGGATTGCCATGATAGTCAGTGTAGTAGGCCTCTTTGCGGCCGGTCAGGGCGACGATCGCGGAATGGTGCAGGTCGTCGTTCCACATCGCGTCCATGCCGAAGCCGCCGACCTCAGGCGGACGCAGCAGCCGCACGTCCTGCGGTTCGTTCTCGGCAACGATGACGATGCTGCGCGCGCCAGCCCCTTGCCGGGCAGCGCGGGTGATGGCGGCAAGAATATGTTCGTGTGTATTGTCAAAGTCATATATGTTCTGCGTCGCATCGACGCGCAATCCATCGAAATGATACTCTTCGATCCAGTATCGCGCATTCAGCGTATAATAATAACGCACATGATCACAATTCGGTCCATCAAAATTCAGCGGCTTTCCCCAGTCTGTTTCATACTTATCAGTAAAATAATCATTGGAAAATTTCGGAATAAAATTACCGACAGGCCCCAGATGGTTATAGACAACGTCAAGAATGACCGCCAAGCCGAGCCGGTGTGCCGCGTCAATGAAATCACGAAGGTCATCCGGGCCCCCGTAAAGCCGGGTCGGCGCGAACAGATTGACGCCGTCGTACCCCCACCCGAATTCGCCGGTAAAGTCCGCAACAGGCATGACCTCAATGATGGTGATGCCGACCGCCGCCAGCGCCGGCAGCTCATCAATCGCCGCCCGCCACGTTCCTGCCGGCGTAAAGGTGCCAATGTGTAGCTCGTAGACGACTTGGCCTTCGATCACGACACCTCTCCAGTCGTCATCGCTCCAGGCGTAGCCGGGATCGATGACCTGCGACGGCCCCATCGGCCCCTCGGGCTGAAACCGGGACATCGGATCGGGATAGAGTGTTTGATCCGAATCGAGGCGGAACCCGTAAAGAGTTCCCGCAGCCGCGCCCGGCACGATGCCGGAGAAGTACCCGTCACTCTCAGCCGTCAGCGGTATGGTTTCCAAGTGCTCGATCCCCACGGCAACGACCACCGAGACACGCTCGTGGTCCGGCGCCCAGACGCGGAAGTGCGCGCCCCCTTCGACCACCTCCGCGCCGATCGCATAGCGGCGCACGCTCCGTGTCGAGATATCCCTGGCCCCCCCCACTGCCCAATCATTCGTGTGCGCATCGCTGCCGCGCGCCGGCATTTCCGTCGGTGTCATCGCTGAAAACTCCTTCGGTGCGGCAGCCAGAGGTCGCGATACGACCTGATACTGCGCCGGAAACAACGACAGGCCGCAATAAAGGTTCCCTTAAACCGGACGCGCTCGCGGGGGCGGGTGGAACAGCGGCACAGCGGCAGCGTTGAACGTGAAGTCCCCTCAGATGAAAGCCGCCCCGTTATGGATACGAGATCCTCGGAAACCGCGGAAATAGCCTTGGTTTCCGCGCCGCATGCGGAGCTGCCGCCGGATTGCGCATTCCGACGATCGCGACCACCCGTTCCGATCGATCGCGACCACCCGTTCCGGACGATCGCGACCAGTGTGGCGCGGGGGTAGTGGCGCCGTTGGACGTTGATGGTGATGTCAGTCTCCGGT
>JBATPX010000030.1:0-17966 GCA_049291695.1 Defluviicoccus sp. | reverse complement strand
GCGATCTGGCTCTGCAGCCGCGCGACCTCGGCATCGAACAGATTGGCACGGGCCCTGACCAACTCGACGAGGGCGCCCTCGCCGGCACGAACGCTCCGCTCGACAAGGTCAAGGCGCTCGGCAAACGCGCGATAGCGCTCCTGGACGAGCGTTTCACGTTCTTTCGCCGAGACAAGGTCCGCTTCTGCCTTCCCGACCTCGGCCCGGATCTGATAGTCGGAGGCGCGGAGTTCGGCGAGAGCCCGGGTCCGTTCCACCTCGTTGGCCTTCCGCCGCGGATCGTTCCGGCCTTCCGTAGCGAATGGGATCACGACCCGGACGCCGATCCGCTTGTCGTACGAATCATTGGCGAGCTCCCGCTCGACGACGCCCAACAGCGCGACCTCGGGGCTGTCCCGGTCCTGGACCGTGAGCAGGCGGGACGTCGCCTCCGAAACGTCCACAGTCCTGCGCAAGGCGATGAGCCGTGGGTGATTTGCGTCGGCCTGAGCCGGAACCTCGGGCTCGACCACGTCGACCGGTGGCTCCACGCCTGTCAGGGCGCGGAAGGCAAGGCGTGTTTGGGTTGCCGACGCCTCTTCGGTGCTGAGAATCGCGCGCGCATCCGCGGTTTCGGCGACCGAGAGCAAGAAGTCAGCTCGCGCAACCTGTCCCGCGCGCACCTGGCGATCGAGGTCGTTCTGAAGCGCGCGCGCGGCATCCAACCGGCGGCGCGCGACCTCGGCCGCGACGGCCGCAAGCCGATACCGCCAGTATGAGTCGCGCACCTCACCGGCAACCGCGAGTCGCGCCACGGCCAGTTCGGCGGCGAGCTGGACGAGCTCAGCGTCCGCCACGCGTCTGATCGCTGTGCCTTCACCCGGCAGCCACAGCGGTGTGCCGAGTTCGACGTCGTATTCCCGGTAACCATCGTCGCCGGTGACGTAGTCGCTGAGGTGGCCCACGCCGAGGGAAGGCGGGCCGGGCGTGAGTCTTCCCGCGGCCCGTTTGCGGGCCAGGATCTCCGCCCGCCGCGCCGTCAATGCCGCGATCTCCGCGTTCCTCGCCCAGGCACTTTCCAGAACGTGCCTGATGTCTTCAGCATGTGCGAGACGAGTGGGTCCGACACACTCCGACAAGGCTAGTATGCAGAGCAACAACCACCGCAAACGGAACCTCCTGGAAGCGCACGAAACCCACGGACGGACTTATGACAGCTGTTTGCTGCTCCTGATTTGCAATTGCGTAACAAAATGTTGCTGGGAGGAACGAGCGTCGCCGATCGTCCACCATCGCGACGGCCTGACAGCGGCGAGGGTCAAGCCGCAACGTGCTCCAGAAACACTTTTTTACAAACGAGCAAAATTGCGGAGACGCCAAGCGAGTACGCTCTTCTCGTCGCCCGCCCTGGTGCGGTTCATTGTTGTAGGAGGCCCTGATGCAACTTCGTTATTCGCCGAAGGTTTTCCCGGGCCGGCAAGCGCTGGGAATGATCGCGGCAGCCCTGATTTCCTTCTCCTCCGCGGCCTGTGCCGCCGACCGATCGCAGGACTATCGCTTCGAAGTGGTCGATCAGCCGGTGGCGGTGAGCGCGCACAGCGAATTCAACGTCAAGCTGACGAAGACTTCCACGGGCCAGCCGGTGGAAGACGCCAAGATCACGCGGAGCCGTCTCGAAATGACGATGCCGCACCAGGCCCATAAGGGGCCGATGCCGATGACGACAACGATGGGAGGAGAAGTGAAGCTCCTGGGAACTCCATCGCCCGGTCTCTACCGGCTGATGGGTGATGTGTCCATGCCCGGGACGTGGAAACTTGACATCGTCGCGACGGTCCCGGGCGAGGCACAGCCCGTCGAGGGCACGGCGACATTCAAAGCCGGTCAATAGCGGGCGCGATTGGATTTCCGGCTGGCCGGCGGCGATGCGGCGCGAGCGGCCCGATCGCCGCCCGCCAACGGCTTCTCTCGCACGCGGGACAGGACGACCCCCGATGTTCGCGTTCGGGCGTATAGGCTTCTTCATCCCGATGGGTTTCGTCGCTGCCCTGTCGGCGTGCGCAACGGGGCGGGTCAACCTCGTCAACGCCGGTGCGGTAGACGTCCAAGTCGAAAATACATCCAAAGTCCGTATTCAGGGCATTACGGTTTTGGCTCATGGGGAACAGACGGTCATCTACGGCCGCATCCGTAGACTAGGTGTTTACAATAATGCGTTTTCTGGAAAACAAGTAACGTCTAAAGCCGTGTTTTCGGACAGATCAATGTATGAACAGGTAGATACATTATTGACAAGAACACCGCGGGCACGCAGCTTTCGGACGATTTATCCAGACGCGAAGTTCAAGATCATTTTCCCGGAGCAGCTTCCGCCAGGGACCACCCTTGTTCTCAGTTTCGGCAATCGATCGCGAAGCGATGGCTGACGTGTATTACCTCGTAACGGGAATACCGGTTGATTGTTAGCTTCGCCGGTCGAGGGGTTCACGAGGTTTACGGTCAGTCGGGAACGGCACGATCCCTGATCCGACAGCACACGGGTACGGTCTTGTAAGGGAGAAAGGCAATGATTGCAGTCGAGGTCAAGGGTGAAACGATTGTCATCACGATGACAGGGAATGTCAGCGACGCCGATTGGGATGCCGCGGTTTTGGCCCTCGAGGAAAAGCTTGGCGGGCAAGCATCGGTTCATTTCACGTCGGCCAAGTCCCCTAAGCTTCACGTTCTGATGGATTGGGAGAAACTCGAAGGTTGGGAGAGAGGCGCTCGATCGACGTGCACTTGGTTCTGCATGGGAAATCAGGACATGATCGATCGCTTGGCCGTCATCGGAGACGAGCGATGGCGAGATGAGACAGAGCGCTTGGTCGATATCTACAGAAATGCGCAAGTCAACTTTTATCTCCCGCCCCAGCGCGAGCACGCCGAGAAATGGCTCAAGCAGACCAAGGAATAAGAAACTGCATGAAAGCCCAACAATACTTTCTTGCCGCGGCCGTATTCGTTTCTGCCTGTTGCAGCGGCGCCCCCTCGGTTCTGGCGGCTGATGTCCTGTCACCCCAGGCCGAGTCGCATGCGCCGGAGCTGCCCTCTGTCCCCGGAGCCTCCGTGGACGAACTTCTGGCGATGGCGAGGGCGATGAACCCGGGCCTCGCGGCGGCGGCGCTCGACGCCCAGGCGGCGCAGGTGCGGATCGGCGCGACCGGCCGATACCCCGATCCGATGTTCCGGACCGAGTTCGAGGACATTACCGGCAACGGAACCCGCTATGCTCCCGATACTCTCGGACGCGTCAAGTACACCGTTGAACAGACGATCCCTCTGTGGGGAAAGCTCGATCTGCAGCGCAAGGTCGCCGTCGCCGAGGCCGGCGCCGCATCGGAGCAGCGCCGAGCCGTTGAGAACGAACTCGCCGCCCGCATCAAGATCGTTTTTGCCAACGCGTATGCGACCCGCGAAGCGATCCGCATCAACGAAGAGCTGCTCGGCACGGTCGCGGCGATCGCCCGGGTCGCGCAAAGCCGCTACGCGCAGGGGCAAGGCGGTCAGCAGGACGCGGTCACGGCAGAAGTGGAACGCGGACGCCTGCAGGCGGACCTGGCCCGTCTTGACGGCGACCGGCGGAGCTGGAATGCGCAGATAAACGCCCTCCTCAACCGCCCGGTCGCAGCACCCCTGGCGCCGCCGCAGGCGCTGCGGCCGGTACCAGCGCCGGAGTCGATGGAGATCGACCGATTGGTCGAGCGCGCACAAAGAGCCAATCCCCAGTTCCGCATCGATGAGGCGCGGATAACCGCCGATGAGCGGTCGGCCGAGCTGGTGCGGCGCAATTGGTATCCAGACCTTACCCTCGGCGTGTCGGTCTTCGACGCCGATTCCAACAACGGTCGAGACTTCGGAGGCTACGAAGCGATGGTCTCATTCGCCATCCCGTTGCAGTGGGGACTGCGCCGCGCCCAGGAAGGCGAAGCGGTCGCCAAGCTCGCCGCGTCACGAGCGCGCCGCCAAGCGACCGGCCTGGATCTGCAGAGCCAGATCGAGGCTGCATATTGGGCTTTGGTGTCCGCCCAGCGCGGTGAGCGCATTCTGCGCGACGTCAACATTCCGCAGACCAAGGTCGTGCTGCAGTCGGCGCTTGCCGGTTATCAGCTCGGGCGCGTCGATCTGCCGAGCGTGCTGCTCGCCGATCAAGCCGTGCGGCGCGTCGCACTCGACCGCATCAACCTGCTGATCGAGCAGCAGGTGCGACTGGCGGAGATCGAGCGGGTGATCGGAGAAGACTTGTGAGGTGGCTCGTCCTGGCCGGTTCGACGCTGCTCGCTGCCAGCCTGGGAGTCGCGGGTGGGTACTGGCTCTCCGAGCGGGACACGCTTTCGACTTGGCTTGACCGCTCGCCTTCCTCCGCAGGGCATTCCGGTCATGGTCAGGACGAAAGTCCGGGAGAACGCCGGGTGCTCTACTACAAGGACCCGATGGGCGGCCCGGACACCTCGCCCGTTCCGAAGAAGGACTCGATGGGAATGGATTTCCTTCCCGTCTACGCCGACGAGCAGCCGAACGCACAAGCGACGTCGCCTGCGCCACCGAAACCCGTGGAAACCGCGCGGGGAGACCGCAAGCCCCTCTACTACCGTAACCCGATGGGCCTGCCCGATACGTCGCCGGTGCCGAAGAAGGACTCGATGGGGATGGATTACATCCCGGTCTTCGCCGAGGACGTCGAGGCTGCAGCACAAGGCTTCGTCAAGATTTCGCCAGAGCGCGTGCAGATGATCGGCGTGCAGAGCGAGGCGGCTTCGCGGCGAAATCTCGTTCGGCCGATCCGTGCCGTCGGCAGCGTGCAGTTCGACGAACGCCGGACCTACGTCGTCTCCACGCGCTACGAAGGCTGGATCGAGAAACTGCTGGTGAATACGACCGGCGAAAAGGTGCGCCGCGGCCAGCCTCTGATGGAAATCTACAGCCCCGACCTCGTGCTCGCCCAGCAGGAATATGCGCTGTTGCGCCAGTCGATCGAGGAGAGCGCTGGCGGTGAGGCAGCCGCGACCTCGCGCCGGCTGCTGGAAGGCGCCGAGCAGCGGCTGCGCTATCTGGATTTCCCGGCGGTCGCACAGCAAAGCCTGCGTGCCGGCGGAGCGCCGCGGGCGTCGGTCACGATCCCGTCGCCGGTGTCCGGGACCGTCATCGAAAAGCCGTCGGTTCAGGGTATGCGGTTCATGCCGGGCGAACCGCTCTACAGGATTGTCGACATGTCCACCGTCTGGCTGATCGCCGAGGTCTTCGAGCAGGACCTGGCCGGCGTCCGCGTCGGACAGAGTGCGACAATTACGGTGAAGGCGTATCCGGCGCGCAGCTTTACCGGTCGTGTCGCCTTCATCTATCCCGTCGTCGGCGAGCAAACTCGGACGGCGCGGGTCCGTATCGAGATGGCCAATCCGGACGATCTGCTGAAAGCCGACATGTACGCGAGCGTCGAGGTCGCCTCGCCGGTCGGCCCACGCGACGTGCTGGCCATCCCGGAGTCGGCGGTCATCGACAGCGGCGCACGCCAGGTCGTGTTGATCGACCACGGCGACGGACGCTTCGAGCCGCGCGCGGTCAAGCTCGGCGACAGGGCGGAAGGCTACGTTGCGGTGATCGACGGCGTCAGAGCCGAAGAAAGGGTTGTCGTCAGCGCCAACTTCCTCATCGATGCCGAAAGTAACCTAAAAGCGGCTTTGAGCAGCTTTGCCGGGGGAGGGCATCAGCACCAATGATCGCTTCGGTCATCCGCTGGTCTGCCCGCAATATTTTCCTGGTGCTGCTCGCCACGGTATCCATCGTGGTGGGGGGGATCTATGCGGTCGTCAAGACTCCAATAGACGCCATCCCCGATCTGTCCGACGTGCAGGTGATCGTCTACACCGAGTACCCGGGGCAGGCACCGCAGGTCGTCGAGGATCAGGTCACGTTCCCGTTGACGACGGCGATGCTTGCCGTGCCGCATTCGAAGGTCGTCCGCGGCTTCTCGCTGTTTGGTGTTTCGTTCGTCTACATCATTTTTGAGGACGGCACCGACATCTACTGGGCACGCTCGCGTGTACTCGAATACCTTAACTTCGCCTCCGGCCGACTGCCACGCGGCGTCACGCCGACGCTCGGCCCCGATGCGACGGGTGTCGGCTGGGTCTATCAGTACGTCGTGCTGAGCGCCAAGCGCACGCTGGCCGAACTGCGCACCCTGCAGGACTGGTACATCCGCTTCGCCCTGACCAAGGCACAAGGCGTCTCCGAGGTCGCCAGCGTCGGCGGCTTTGTCAAGACTTATGCCGTGACTGTCGATCCGTTGCGGCTGAAGGGCTACGGCATCCCGCTTGCCGACGTCATCGAGGCGATCCGCGAGAGCAATATGGATGTGGGCGGGCGCGTCGTCGAAATGGCGGAGACCGAGTATGTGGTTCGCGGCCGCGGCTACCTTCGCGGGATGAGTGACCTCGAACAGGTGGTGCTGAAATCCGAGGGCTTGACGCCGGTGCTGCTGCGCGACGTCGCCCGCATCGAGATGGGACCGGACGAACGCCGTGGTCTGGCGGAGCTGAACGGCCAAGGCGAGGTGGTCAGCGGCATCGCCATTCAGCGGTACGGCGAGAACGCACTCGGTGTGATCGAGAACGTCAAGGAGAAGATCGCCGAGATCGCGCCGAGCCTGCCGGACGATGTCCGCATCGAGTCCGTTTACGACCGCTCGCAATTGATTCTGCGCGCCATCGACACGCTCGAACGCACGCTGATCGAGGAAAGCATCATCGTTGCGCTTGTCTGCATCGTCTTCCTCCTGCACGTCCGCAGCGCGCTGGTCGCCATCATCATGCTGCCGGTCGGCGTGCTGATGGCGTTCATCGCCATGCACGCGCTCGGGATCAACTCGACGATCATGTCCTTGGGCGGCATCGCCATCGCCGTGGGTGCGATGATTGACGCCGCGATCGTCATGATCGAGAATGCGCACAAACATCTCGAGCGTGCGGCTCCAGACACGCCGCGTTTGCAAGTTCTGACCGACGCCGCGATCGAAGTCGGCCCGGCGCTGTTCTTCTCGCTCCTGATCATCACCGTTTCGTTCCTGCCCATCTTCGCGCTGGAATCGCAGGAGGGCCGGCTGTTTAAGCCGCTCGCCTACACCAAGACCTTCGCCATGGCGGCGGCGGCGTTTCTGTCGGTGACGCTGGTCCCGGCGCTGATGGTGCTGTGCGTGCGTGGTCGCATCATCCCGGAGCATAAGAACCCCATCAACCGCTTCCTGATCTGGGCGTATCGGCCGGTCATTCGCCTGGTTTTGCGCGCCAAAACGCTGACCATCCTGGCTGCGATCGCGGCCCTCGGCATTTCGATCTATCCGGCCGTGCATATCGGCAGCGAGTTCATGCCGACGCTGAACGAGGGAACCCTGCTCTACATGCCGGCGACGCTTCCGGGGCTGTCGATCACCAAGGCGACGGAGCTGGTGCAGAAGCAGAACGAAATCATCAAGACGTTTCCCGAAGTGGAGTCGGTCTTCGGCAAGGCCGGACGGGCGGCCACGGCGACCGATCCGGCGCCGCTCGAGATGTTCGAGACGGTGATCAACCTGAAGCCCGAGAGCGCGTGGCGGGACGGGATGACCACCGACAAGCTCATCGCCCAGCTGGACCAGGCGCTGCAGTTCCCGGGCGTGAGCAACGCCTGGACGATGCCGATCAAGGCACGCATCGACATGCTGTCCACCGGCATCCGCACGCCGATCGGCATCAAGGTGTTCGGGTCCGATCTGGAAGGCCTCGAGAGGCTGGCGCGCGAGATCGAGGCGGTCGTCCGCACCGTGCCGGGGACGACGAGTGCGTTCGCCGAGCGGGTGATGGGCGGCTACTATCTGGAGATCGAGCCGGACCGGTCGGCGCTCGCCCGCTACGGCCTTAAGATCGGCGACGTCCAGGAGGTGATCCGCACCGGCCTCGGCGCCGAGTCGGTGACCACCACCGTCGAGGGGCGGGAGCGTTACACCGTCAACATCCGCTATCCGCGCGCCTTCCGCTCCAGCCCGCAGGCGATCGCCACCGACGTGCTGGTCGCAACTCCGAACGGCGGAACAGTTCCCCTCGGCCAGGTCGCCAAGATCTCCCTGGCCAAAGGGCCGGCCAGCATCCGCACCGAGAACGCCCAGCTCGTCGTCTACATCTTCGTCGATTTCCGCGACCGCGATATCGGCGGCTACGTCGCCGATGCACAGAAGGCGGTGACCGACCAGGTGCGCTTCCCGCAAGGCTACTACGCGACGTGGAGCGGGCAGTTTGAATACCTGCAGCGTGCGGAAGCCCGCATGAAGATCGTCGTGCCGGTGACCCTCGCTATCATTTTTCTGTTGCTGTACCTGAACTTCCGCCGCATCACCGAGACGCTGATTGTGATGCTGGCGCTACCGTTCGCGTTGATCGGCGGCTTATGGTTCGTGCACGCGCTCGGATACAACATGAGCGTCGCCGTTGCCGTCGGCTTCATTGCGCTGGCCGGCGTCGCGGCGGAAACCGGCGTCATCATGCTGATCTACCTCGACCACGCCTGGGCGGAGATCAAGCGCGCGCGGGCGGGCGAGCAGCGCGCGCCGACGCGCGAAGATCTCGCCCGCGCGATCATGATCGGCGCGGTCGAGCGGGTCCGGCCGAAGGTAATGACGGTGGTGGCGATCATGGCGGGGCTGCTGCCGATCCTCTGGTCTACAGGCACCGGATCGGAAGTGATGCGACGGATCGCGGTGCCGATGATCGGCGGCATGATCTCCTCGACGATCCTCACCCTCATCGTGATCCCGGCGATCTACGGCTTGGTCAAGGGCTGGGGCCTGCCCGCGCGCCAGGCGGATCTCCCTACCGATGCTCCGATCTCAACGGCCGCCAGGTGACCGGACCGGCCTTCCGGCCTGCCGCCGACAAACAAACATGGGTCGGAAGCGATGATGGTGCCAGCACAGCCGGCAACAGTTCGTTACGGGTGTGAAATTCGTGAGACACAGTCGTCAGTTACCCTGATCAACGAAAGCGAGCGTCATCGAAGCGCACTTCAGAATGAGGAGGTCTGCCCTGCAGTTGACACGAGCTTAGGCCTCGTCGCCCGTCGCTCGCTTCATCTACGTCATACGGCTGATTGGAGAATGTACCATGCATGTCGAACAAATAATCCGTAGCCACCCACAGGATCGGGGCAACACGAACGATGCGCTGATCCGCTGCATTGAAGAGTGCTACGACTGCGCCAACGTCTGTATCGCCTGCGCCGATGCCTGCCTCGGCGAACAGACGGTTCAGCAGCTCACTCAGTGCATCCGCCTCAACCTCGATTGTGCTGACGTGTGCGCTGCCACGGGCGCGGTAGCGACGCGACGAACCGGCTCCAACGAGGAGATCATCCGCCAGATGCTGCAGGCCTGCGCCGCCGCTTGCCGGGTGTGCGGCAGCGAATGCGAGCACCACGCCAGCCACCATGAGCACTGCCGGGTTTGCGCGGAGTCCTGCCGCCGCTGCGAGCAGGCCTGCCAGGAAGCCCTGCGCAGCATTGGGTGAGCCGCCATTGCTTGGGTAAAGGAGCGCCCGAAGAAGGGCGCTCCTTTACCCTGAGGCGGAACAATCCCACATCCGGCGGCTTCTGGAGCAGCGGCGGCCTTGCCGTCCCCGGCATGCCGGCCGGGGCGCCGGAATGAATGAAGAGCGCCGGTCGCGAGGCTTACGATGTGCTGCTCGTCGAAGAAAGCGGTGCCGCAAAAGCCTTAGCCAGGTACTTGATCATCAACACGGGGTGCCATGACTGAAAGGACAGCCTGATGACAGCCAAGTACCACCACGGCGAAGAAGCGGTGCAAGGCCAGACCCCTCGCCCAAATGCCCACGATGATGGACATGCTGGGCACCATCACCCCGCCCCTGCGGACGCCGTTGCGCATCTGGTGAAGGAGAAGGATCCCGTGTGCGGCATGTCCGTCGATCCGCACACGACACCGCACCGGGAGACGCATGGGGGACGCACCTTCTATTTCTGCTCGGCCGGCTGCCGGCAGAAGTTCAAAGCCGACCCATCCCGCTATCTCTCTCCGGAACAGGCGAAAGAGGCAATCCAGCCGGTGCCCGAAGGCACCGTCTTCACCTGCCCGATGCACCCCGAGGTGCGGCAGAGTGCACCGGGTTCGTGTCCGATCTGCGGCATGGCGCTCGAGCCGCTGGTGGCCACGGCCGACACCGGCCCGAGCGCCGAGTTCGTCGACATGACGCGCCGGTTGTGGATCGGCCTGGTGCTAACGGTTCCGGTGTTCTTGCTGGAGATGGGCGGGCACCTGACCGGGTTGACGCACGTGATCGGGCAGCAGACGTCGAACTGGCTGCAACTCGTACTCGCCACGCCGGTCGTCCTCTGGGCGGGATGGCCGTTCTTTGTCCGTGGCTGGCGTTCGATCGTCACCCGCCAGCTCAACATGTTCACGCTGATCGCGCTCGGCACTGGCGCCGCCTGGATCTACAGCATGGCCGCGACGCTCGCGCCCGGCCTGTTCCCGCCGGCGCTGCGCGGCCCGGACGGCGCCATCGCCGCCTACTTCGAGGCGGCGGCGGTGATCACCGTGCTGGTGCTGCTGGGGCAGGTGCTGGAGCTCAAGGCGCGCGAAAGGACATCGGGCGCCATCCGCGCGCTGCTCGACCTGACGCCGAAGGCGGCGCGGCGCCTGCGCGAGGACGGCAGCGACGAGGAAGTCACCCTCGATCGCATCGGCGTCGGCGACCGGCTGCGGGTTCGCCCCGGGGAGAAGGTGCCGGTGGACGGCGAGGTTGTCGAGGGCCGCTGCTCGGTGGACGAATCGATGGTCACCGGCGAGTCGATGCCGGTGACGAAGGAGCCCGGCTCCAAGGTGATCGCCGGCACGCTCAACCAGACCGGCAGCTTCGTCATGCGCGCGGAGAAGGTCGGCCGCGACACCATGCTGGCGCGGATCGTGCAGATGGTCGCCGAAGCGCAGCGCAGCCGGGCGCCGATCCAGCGCCTCGCCGATCGGGTGTCAGGGTGGTTCGTGCCGCTGGTCATCGCCGTTGCCCTGCTCGCCTTCGCGGCTTGGTGGGTGTGGGGCCCCGAGCCCAGGTTCAGCTTCGCCCTCGTCGCGGCGGTGGCGGTGCTGATCATCGCCTGCCCGTGCGCGCTGGGACTGGCAACACCGATGTCGATCATGGTCGGCGTCGGCCGCGGCGCGCAGGCGGGGGTGCTGATCAAGAACGCCGAAGCACTGGAACGTCTGGAGCGGATCGATACCCTCGTGGTGGATAAGACGGGCACGCTGACCGAAGGCAAGCCGAAGGTGACGGCCGTCGTCCCCGCGCCCGGTCTCGACGAGGCGGAGTTGCTTCGCCTCGCGGCGAGCGTCGAACGGGCCAGCGAACATCCGCTGGCCAACGCCATCGTCGCCTCGGCAACGGAGCGCAACCTTGCGCTCGCTGACGTGACCGACTTCGACTCACCGACAGGGAAGGGCGCCGTCGGCACCGTTGATGGCCGGCGGGTGGCACTCGGCAACGCCGGGTTCCTGGCGGAGCTCGGCGCCGTGACCGAGGCGCTCAAGGCGGAGGCCGACCACCTGCGGGGCGATGGCGCGACCGTCATCTTCGTCACCGTGGACGGCAGGCTGGCCGGCATCGTCGCCATCGCCGATCCGATCAAGTCCACAACCCTCGAAGCTCTGCGGGAGCTGAAGGCCGAAAGCATCCGCGTGATCATGCTCACCGGCGACAACCGCCGGACCGCCGAGGCGGTAGCGCGCCGGCTCGGGATCGAGGAGGTCGAAGCGGAGGTCCTGCCCGATCAGAAGAGCGCCGTGGTGGAGAGACTGAAGCGGGAGGGACGTATCGTCGCGATGGCGGGAGACGGCGTGAACGACGCACCGGCGCTGGCCGCCGCCGACATCGGCATCGCGATGGGATCGGGGACGGACGTCGCCATCGAGAGCGCCGGGGTCACCTTGCTCAGGGGCGATTTGACCGGCATTGTGCGTGCCCGGCGACTGTCACAGGCGACGATGCGCAACATTCGGCAGAACCTGTTCTTCGCGTTCGTCTACAACGCGTCCGGCGTGCCCGTCGCCGCCGGCGTTCTCTATCCCTTCTTCGGCTTGCTGCTGTCGCCCGTGCTCGCCGCCGCCGCCATGGCGCTCTCGTCGCTCAGCGTCATCGCCAACGCGTTGCGACTCAGGTTCGTTCGGCTGTAGTTGGCATGCAAAATTATCAGGGCTCGTTATATAGGTCATGAGTTTCGGGGACCCTGCCGCATCAGTATGGATTGTGGCGATGATGCATTTTCTTTTTCGTTTTATAGGCGTGCTCTGTTTGAAAGATTTGTGCCAGCTACGCGGCATAAACTCCTGCCTCCGCCTCCTGCGGCCGCACCAGCCCCTTCAGCTTCCGGCCGCAGGCATACGCCCATTTCATGAACTCGGCCGGCACCGCGCCGTGTTCCTCGCGGTTGACCTTGCGGCGCAGCGTGGAGCGTTGCAGCGCGCCGCCGCCGAGGTTGAACACGAACGACGCCAACGCATCGAATTGGCCGTCGGTCATGCTGCGGATGCCGTTGTTGAGTACGTCGTTCTGCAGCGCGTAAATGGCGGTGGTATAATCTTCAGGGGTCATGGAGAAAGTCTCCCTGTTCGGCAGATCATTGAGGTGAAGGGGAAGAAGGCTGCCGGCAGAGGTCGCGGGGTGCGGAGGACTACCTCTCTTCGGGCGGCTTGACGTGCCGGAACATCAGCAAGAGCGTCAGGTCGTAGCCTGCCTTCAGCGCGCCGCCGAGTAAGAGCGGCCACGCGAACGGCCCGGCCGCCAGCAGCAGCCCGCCGCCGAGGGTTGGCCCGAGCGCCGAGGCGAGGCTGCGCGGCACCGCGGTGACGCTGGCCGCCGCCGGCCGTTCCGTCGGCGTGACCACCGCCATCACGTACGACGTCCGTGTCGGCACATCCATCTGTGAAAGCAGGCTGCGCACCAACAGCAGAGCGATGACGACGCCGAGATCGCCTGCGAACGGCACGATCATCAGGCAGACGTTGGCCGGCAGGTGGGTGAATACCATGGTGTTGATCAGGCCGATGCGGGCGGCGATGCGCGCCGCAACGAGGTACGAGATCGCCGAGAGCAGGTTGGTGGCGAAGAAGATCTGCGCGGTTGCTACTACCGACAGCCCGAATGTCTGAAACAGCCACAGCGCCAGGATCGACTGGACGACGAGGCCGCCGGCGAAAGCATCAACGCTGAACAACGCGGCGAGCCGGAAGACGATGTGGCGCGAGGGCCCCAGCGGCGCGGCTGCTTTCGTTTTGTGGACCGGCGGATCGGCCGGCAGTTTCCGGTAGATCAAGCCGACGACAAGGCCGACCGCGGCGTAGGCCACGAACGCCAGCCGGTAGACGCTGATGCGATCAGCGCCGGACAGACCGGCCAGATGGTCGGGAATCACGGCGAGCAGCGCGCCGCCTGCGCCGAGCAGGGAACCCACCATGCTGTAGCGGGCGAACAGATCGGTGCGGTCCTTATCAGCAATGGCGTTAGTGAGTGCGGTCTGCTCCAGCGGCAGGAAGGCGCTGACGTCGCCGGCCGACGGATTGAGCGTGCCGACAAAGGCGATCAGCAACAGCGGCCCGAAGGCGCTGACGGCGGCAAAGCCGATCCCGGTCGCCAGCATCAGGAGGCTGGTGATTGACAGCAAATTCCTGACGCCGGCCCGGCTACCGTAGAGGCCGACGGTCAGCGTTAGCAGTGCCGAGCCGAGCAGCGTCGCCGTGGTCAGCAACCCAACCTGCAGGGCATCGAAGCCGAGAGCGAGCAGATAGGCCGGCAGCAGGACGCTGATGCAGCCGTCGGCAACCGCTCGTACGCTGCGGCTGATCAGTATCAGTTTTGCCGTCGGTGTTGCCGAGGCTGGAAGAAAACGCATGAGCCGCCCCAAGGTGTTCTATGACCAATGCTGTTTACGGCGGGAGGCTGGAGTAAGCATCGGCAGAAATCCGGGGAGACCGATCAGCCTGGCTGTGCTCGCAAATGCGGAGCCGACAACCATACTCTCTCGTCCGTTGGCGACATTGCGGATCACCCGGGGCTTGGAATCAGCCACTCCTTGAGCTTCGACCACCGCCGTCTTGTCTGCTTCCCCTTCACCGCGATCGCCATCGCCTTCTTCTGCCCGACGATGACCACGAGGCGCTTGCCGCGGGTGACGGCGGTGTAGAGCAGGTTCCGCTGGAGCATCGGGTAGTGCTGGGTGGTCAGCGGGATGACGACGGCCGGATACTCGGAGCCCTGGCTCTTGTGAATGGTGGTGGCGTAAGCGAGCACGATCTCGTCCAGTTCGCCGAAACCATACGTAACCGGCCGGCCGTCGAACTCGATCACCATCTCCGACGCGTCGGGATCGATGTTTCGGATCACACCGAGATCGCCGTTGTAGACCTCCTTGTCGTAGTCGTTCTCGACCTGCATAACCTTGTCGCCGACGCTGTACGTGGAGCCGAAACGCTCGACACGCAGGTCACTCGGTGGATTGAGCGCCTTCTGCAGATCGATGTTGAGCGACCGCGCGCCGAGGCCGCCGCGGTTCATCGGGCACAGCACCTGGATATCGCGGATCGGATCAAGGCCGTAACGCGCCGGAATGCGGTCGCGGACGATTTGCAGGATCTTGGCGACGCCGTTCTCGGGATCGGCGCACTCGATGAAATGAAAGTCGCTGCCCGGATCCGGCACCCACTCGGGCATCAGGCCCTGGTTGATGCGATGCGCATTGACGATGATCCGGCTCTCGGCCGCCTGGCGGAACACCTCCGTCAGCCGCACCACCGGCACCGCTTCGGACGCGATGATGTCGGCCAGCACCTGGCCCGGGCCGACGGACGGCAGCTGATCGACGTCGCCCACCAGGATCAGGGCCGCAGGATCCGGCACTGCTTTCAGCAGCGCGTGGATCAGCGGCACATCGATCATCGAGGTTTCGTCGACCACGAGCAGATCACACTCCAGCGTGTTGTCTTCGCGGCGACGGAAACCGCCGTGCACCGGATCAGCCTCCAGCAGGCGGTGGACGGTTTTCGCTTCAAGGCCTGTGCTTTCCGACAGCCGCTTGGCCGCCCGGCCGGTGGGTGCGGCCAGCGCGATGCGCACGCCCTTGACGCCTAGGATTTTCAGGATCGAGTTGATCAGCGTCGTCTTGCCGACACCGGGGCCGCCGGTAATGACGAGAAGCTTGGATTGGAGCGCCAGCCGTACTGCCTCGCGCTGGCTCTCGGCAAGCGTGATCGCTGCCTTGGTCTCTACCCAGGGAATGGCCTTATCGGCATCGATCGCCGGCCATGGCAGCGGACCGGTCGCCAGCGCCCGGAGGCGGCCGGCGATGGCGCGCTCGGCCCGATACAGACCGGCCAGAAAGATGCAAGGAGTCTCATCGACGGTGTCGGCAACAACGTCGCCGTCGCGCAGTTCCAGTTCCAGGGCCGTCTCGATGATCTCGGCCGGCACCTCCAGAAGAGCGGCGGCCATTGTCAGCAGCTCATCGCGCGGCAGCCCGCAGTGCCCCTCGTCCATCGCCTCGGTGAGCGCGTAGGCGATGCCAGCGCGGGCCCGGATCATCGCCGTCTTCTCGATGCCGAGCTTCTGGGCGATCTGATCGGCGCTCTTGAAGCCGATGCCACGGATGTCCCGCGCCAGCCGGTACGGGTTCTTTGAGATCAGCCGGATCGCGTCGGCGCCGTAGGTCTTGAAGATGCGCACCGCGCGCGAGGTGCTGACCCCGTGGCTGTGCAGAAAGATCATGATCTCGCGGATGGCCTTCTGATCCGCCCAGGCGGCGATGATGCTCTCGGCGCGCTTAGGCCCGATGCCGTCGACCTCCTGCAGGCGCTCGGGCTTCTGCTCGATGACGTCGAACACCTGCTCGCGAAAGGCCTTGACCAGCTTCTTGGCATAGATCAGGCCGATACCCTTGATCATGCCCGACGCGAGGTACTTCTCGATGCCCTCGGCGGTAGTGGGCGGTGCCGCGCGCAGGAAATCGGCGCGGAACTGCACCCCGTGCGTCCGATCGTTGACCCACCGGCCGCTCGCCTGGATGAATTCGCCGGCGCCGATCGCCGCGGCATGGCCGATAACGGTGATCAGGTCACGCTGGCCGCGGGCCTTGACCCTGAGGATGCAAAAGCCGCTGTCCTCGCTGTGGAAGGTGACGCGTTCGACGAGGCCGGCGAGGTTTTCGCGATCACTTCCTATGGACGCAGCTCGCGCGTCGTCGGGGAGCACTTGCTCGGTGCGCGTCGGGAGGCGGTTGACCTGGGGTTGGTTAGGCAAGGCTGATTCTTCAGGCTCTGCCCTGCTTGCGCTCGCCAAGCCAGCCGCCGAGGACCCCCGCCACAAACGGCACCAGGCCGCCCGCGATCATGTTGCCAAGGGTGAAGTTGCCCGAAATCACCAGGGCAAGCACCACCGCGAGGGCCGCCGAAATGCCCGGCTCAAGGATCGTCCGCCCGGCGGACTTGAGACCGACGATGAAGCCGCCGACCACAAAAGCCAGGAAGTTGAGTGCGCCGACGAACGCAATCTGCCCGCCGCTCAACGTCACGTCCTGGACGTCCGTGGCGCCCTCAAGCGCGGACCCCAAAGAAAGCGCCAGAATGAAGCCGGCAACAAGGTTGAGGGCGATCATGATCAACACGCCGATCGCGATCCATTTCCAATCCAGCTTGCTCGTCATCTGTCCCCTCCGTCTCGCCCGAGCGATACGCTCGTGACTCTTTCGCGCTGGTCGCGCGGTTACCCTGGGCCGGCGCCCAACTTTGCGCTCCGTCGCCTTCGTTCGACGCGCACGCACGCACCGTCCAAGGATAACAGCAACACACACTGGAGCAGCGCCATATTTGCTCGGATCAGTGTCTTCTTCTCGTTGATGAGCGAAGCCATTGGGGCAAGCCGCGCGCGTTGAGGATTGGCGGCCGGCCGGGAACCTTGCCAGGACCATCGGAGCCCCCTTCACGGACGAGGGCGACGGCGGTACGCTTATGGTCCCACTACTGCGCTCCGTCCTTTTGGACACAAGAACGACGGAGGGGATGCATGCGAGCAGCCGAGGAGCCCCCATCACCGCAAGTGGAATTTGCCTTCGATCGGATAGCCTCTGTAGAGTGGCGCGACTGACCGTGGTTCACTGTTGGGAGCGGGGCGAATGGGCGAGGACGACAAGACATACAGCCAGGAGATTCAGGATCGGATCCGCGAGCTTGCGCACTCGATGTGGGAGTGGGCTGGCCGTCAGCAGGACACCGCCCTGGAGTACTGGGTTGCCGCCGAAAAGGAAGTGTTGGCGAGCCTGCGCGCCACGGCGGAAAGGCTGACGCCGGGGCAAAAACCGGAGAAGGCCACGGAGCCGGAGACCGAGGCCGCAGCGGCCGCGGCTGCTCCTGCCGCGGCGGCGGCCGTCGAGACCGGCGCGACGCCTGCGGCCGGAGCGGAACAGGCCGAACAGCCGAAGCCAAAAGCGGCGAAGCCAAAGAAGAAGTGAACCTGTGTGCGCCGCGCGTCCTGACTCACAGGCTGAGGAACGTGCCGGTGATAATCACCCGCGTTTCGATGGTCTTGCCGGCCTTGCCGGCGATCGTCACGGCGAGGCGGTCGTTGGCGTCGTCGGCAGCGAAGGCGATCTGGTTTTCCGCCCCGTCGCTGGCGATCACGGTTGGCGCCTTGATGAGTGTGACCGTGCCGGCACTGTTCTTAATGACGCCGCCCGCGAACCGGCAGACCTGATGCGCGCCGTCCGCGCGGTTCCAGGTGGTCTGAAACGCCTCGAAGCAGAAGACTTTGCCGGCCGGGATGGTGATGAAGTTGGCGCCGTCGGTGGTGAGCTCGACGGTGGAGCCGTCGGTGGTGGTGGCGGCGAGCACGTAAGTCACCATGCCGTGGCTGGCGGCGGGGCCGAAGGCA
>JBATPX010000029.1:0-10993 GCA_049291695.1 Defluviicoccus sp. | reverse complement strand
GGCGTTCGGCGACCATTCGTGCGGTTCGCTGCTCCTCTCCTCGCGTCGCGGCAGCGCGCTTGCGTTGCGCGGGGCCGCGGCCAGCACAACCCGTCTCACGGCGCGGCGGGAGTTATCGGCGCCCGCGCGGGACTTATCAACAGCGATGTTGCGGTGAGCCAACCGGTTGGAAAGATGGCCGGGCGCTCAGGCCGCCCGGCTTCAGGTTGGCAGGCAGAGAGGGATCAGACCAGGATGAAATCGGCCGCATCGATGAGGGCGGGGGCGACGCCTTGCACGACAGCAAGATCCTCGCCGGTGAGGAGGCGCTCGATCAGTGTGTTTGCACCCGACGCGCTGATCTTCAGCTGGGCAAAAGTGAGCCCGCCGGTGGTGAGGCCGAAGTGATCGACCCCGTCCTGGAAGTTCGTGACCTGGTCGGTTCCCTCACCCGCGCGCAGCACGAAGGTATCGCTGGTGGCGCTTCCGGTGAGCGTGTCGTTGCCGCTGCCGCCGTCGAGAATGTTGTCGCCGCCGTCGATCACCGTAAGCGAGTCATCGCCGGCGCCGCCCTTGGCCGTGTTGACAGCGGGACCCGGAGGGCCGTAACTGACCGTATGGGCTTTGAGTATGATAACATCATCGCCGCTTCCTCCGTCGGCCGTGCTGTATGCAATAGAGGTATAGTAGCCCGCCGCATACGTGGTCAGTTCGATGTAATCGTTGCCGTCACCGCCTTCAGCTACGTTGAGCGCTTGGGCGTCGTCGGGGCCTGACGCTTCTCTCCCCGCGGTGACTGTTCCGGTGATGCTGTCGTCCCCGGTGCCGCCGGTGAGCGTCTCAAAAACAACAACTTGATATCCATCCGCTTGAATGTTCGCCGTGATGTAGTCATCGCCATCACCGCCGTGGACGATGTTGACGGCTTCAGCAAAGGTAAAAGGATTATAACCGTCTGGGTTGGCATACGCCGCCACGTGAATAATGTCGTTGTCGCCGCCGCCATCGGCTCGGTTGGATACCAAGGCGCGTTCGGAACCAGTTGCGGTCGCCGTCAGGTTGATGTGGTCATCCCCTGTGCCGCCCACCATCGTTGTATCGGCGCTAGCCCCATTGCCGCCGGCCTGCGCATTCAAGGTGAGGGCGTCGTTGCCGGTTCCGCCGTCAATCGACGTTTCGACAAACCCCTCTGAGCCACCGCCCACCGCCTCGGCCGCGACGTTATCGTTGCCTTCGCCGCCGAGGATCGTCGTCTTGGCAAACGCGACTTCTCCCACCGCCTCCGTGGAGACGCTGATCTCATCGTCACCGCCGCCGCCCAGCATCGTTGTCTCGGCGCTAGCCCCAAAGCCGCCATTAACGTGCGTACTCAAGGTGAGGGAGTCGTTGCCGGTTCCGCCGTCAATCGACGTTTCGACAGACCCGTTGAAGCCACCGCCCACCGCCTCGGCCGCGATGTTATCGTTGCCTTCGCCGCCGAGAATCGTCGTCTTGGCGTTCCCGCCTTCTCCCGACGCCTCCGTGTAGGCCCTGATGTCATCGTCACCGCCGCCCCCGAGAATGCTGTTGCGGCTCTCAGCAAGCGCCTCGTCAATGGTGTCACTGATGACCGAGGTTTCGATGCGATCGCTGCCATCGTTCCCGTCGGCGTAGTAGGCTGCGAATGCTGCCCCACCGGCAAACGGCACGGTATCCTCCATAAAGGCAACGATCGTGTCGTTGCCGGCGCCGCCGAAGGCGCAGCCCTCCTTCCCACCGTCGTCGCGAATTACGTCGTTGCCGGCATCGCCGTAGAGCTTGTCGGTGCCGAGGCCGCCCAGCATCGTGTCGTTGCCGTCGTTGCCGTGCGCCCAGTCGTCGCCATCGCCCATGTCGACCAGGTCGGCGCCGGAGCCGGCGAGCGCCTCGTCGTTACCGGCACCACCCAGGATGGTATTGTTGCCCAGGCCCCCGTACAGCCGGTCCTTATCCGCACCGCCGTCGAGGAGGTCGTTGCCGTCGTCGCCGAACAGGTCGTCGTTGCCGGCGGCTCCGAGGGCGGTGTCATCACCGGCGCCGCCACGGAACGTATCGTTGCCGGTGCCGCCAATCAACAGGTCGGCGCCGAGATCACCGTTGAGCTTGTCGCTGTCGGACCCGCCGTCGACGGTGTCATCAGCGGCCCCCGCGTTGGTCCAGTCGTTGCCGGCCAGAAGGAGAATAGAATCGCTCTCTGCGGTGCCGACGAGCGTGTCGCCGCCGTTCGTGCCAAAGATCGTCGCCATTGCGTCATCCCCTCATCCACGTGCAGAAGGGCACGGATCCCGCCCTCGACTGCAGCTTTCGATCAAGCGCACGCCAACCGCGCGCCTTAATGACCAATAAATACTACCTCAAATATGTACATGCTTGAACGCGGTAATTGCAGCACCGAAAAACCAAACATGTTAAAAGCTACCCCCATTTGAGCCATTTTAGTGGGATCGCATTAACAGGTCCGGCTGAATGGGATGGGCGTTGATAATAATAGTTGTTTCGGCTTCCCGGCGGTGCCGGCGCGGGACTTATCAACAGCGATGTTGCGGTGAGCCAACCGGTTGGAAAGATGGCCGGGCGCTCAGGCCGCGCCCGGCTTCAGGTTGGCAGGCAGGGAGGGATCAGATCAGGATGAAATCGGCCGCATCGATGAGGGCGGGGGCGACGCCTTGCACGATGGCGAGATCCTCGCCGGTGAGGAGGCGCTCGATCAGTGTGTTGTCGCCCGACGCGCTGATCTTCAGCTGGGGAAAGATAAGCCCGCCCGCGAGCCCGAACTGATCGACCCCGTCCTGGAAGTTCGTGAGCTGGTCGGTTCCCTCACCCGCGCGTAGCACGAAGGTATCGCCGGTGGCACTCCCGGTGAGCGTGTCGCTGCCGGTGCCGCCGTCGAGGATGTTTGCCGTGCCGCCGACCGCGACGATGTGGTCGTTGCCGGCCTCGCCGTAGAGGAGATTGCGGGCAACGATCTCGAAGGACGCGGGCTCGGCTGTTCCCGCGATGGTATCGTCGCCGTCGCCGCCGCGGATGTCGTTGGCAACGGCACCCGGGGAATCGAGGGTGCAGCTCGCCGAGAGAACATCGTTGCCGCTGCCGCCGTCGAGGCTGTTGTTGCCACGATAGGCCTCAGCTTCGATGGTGTCGTTCCCGCCGCCGCCGCTCAAATCGTTCAGCACCGTATCGGCGAGCGATGCGGCATCGCCCCGGCCCCAAGCCCAGCCGCTGATGTAGTCATCGCCGTCACCGCCGGTGGCCGTGTTGCTGGCCTTGGCCTGCCCACCGGTTTCCGCCTCGGCCTTCAGGTAGAGGGCATCGTTGCCGGCACCACCGTGGACGGTGTTGGCCGCCGCCACACCTTCATCGTCAAAGAAAAAGTCTCCGCTCGCTTGCGCATCGACGCGAATGATGTCGTTGCCGACGCCGCCGTCGCCTTGGTTGGATGCCGTGGCGCCGTATTCGCCATCGCTCGCACGCGCCGTCAGATTGATGCGATCGTGGCCGTCACCGCCATCGGCCGTGTTCTCCGCCTCGCCGCTGAGTACAACGTCTGCGGTGGCGGTTCCACTGAGGATGTCATCGCCGGCGCCGCCGGAAAGCGTATTCCTGACGTTGCCACTCTCGCCGAATGCTTTACCCGTTGCCGTCAAGTGGTCGTTGCCGTCGTCACCGCTGAGGCTGGTCTCGGCCAAACCTCCGCCGCCCCCACCCGCCTCCGAACTCGCGGTGATCGTGTCGTTGCCGCTGCCGCCGGCGATGACATGGCGGACGGATCCCCCAAGTCCTCCGCCGGCCGAGGCGGCAGACTCGATATCGTCGTCGCCCGCATCGCCATAGAGGGTCGTCTCGGCCGTGCCGTTGCCAAAATAGGGTCCGGAATCGCCCGAAGCGTCGCTGCGCGCCTTGATGCTGTCGTTGCCGGAGCCACCGGAGATCCTGAGCGTGGCGGTGCCAAGCAGTCCTGCCTGGGAACCCCCTAAGTCAATGACACCGTTCGCCCACCCAGTGACGGTCACATCGATCTTGTCCGCACCGTCGTTGCCCTCGGCACAGTAGGCAGCATTGGCGCCCGCATTCACCTGTGCGTCTTCGATCGCCGCGTCGATGGTATCGTTCCCGGCGCCACCGAAGGCGCAGCCGTCGCGGCCGCCGTCGTCGCGGATCACGTCGTCGCCGTCACCACCATGGAAGGTCTCGACGCCAGCGCCGCCGGTCAGCGTGTCATTGCCGCTGCCGCCGTCGAGTGTGCTCTTGAGCGCAGTGATCGCCCGCCCCGTGCCTGCCCCGGACACTGAAAGGACGTCGTTGCCGGCACCGCCCTTGAGCGTCGCTTCCGATGGCTGCCTCACACTAAAGCCCTCCGCATCGACGGCGAGGCTGAGGACGTCATCGCCGGCACCGCCGTCGAGGAGGGAGGTGGACAAATCAAAGAGGAAACCGCGCAATTGATGGGTTGCCGCGAGATGATCGTTGCCGTCACCGCCCAGCAAGGTCGTGGCCCCTCCCGCCCAAGTTCCTCGCGCGATCGCGTTGTGGGTCAGGCGATCGTTGCCGGCACCGCCGTCAAGCAAGCTGCTGACGTGCCCCGCACCGCCGAAATGGGTGCTGGTGCCCGCTTTAGCCTCGGTGTCGCTTACAAGCGTGTCATCACCGGCTCCCCCTGCGAGGGTGACGGATGCCTCACCACCCAATTGGCCAGTGCCAACGGCACGGGCAACGATCGAGTCGCGTCCGTCACCGCCGTCGACGCTCGTGCTGGCGCTGGCGCCGGCGCCTCCCGTTCCGGTTGCCGTGGATTCGATCGTGTCGTCGCCGGCACCGCCAATGACGCTACTGCTCGCCACGCCGCGGCCGCCGCTCTGCGGATAGTTCGTCCGCTCTTGCGCCTCGACTGTCGTCACGATCGTGTCGTTGCCCGCGCCGCCGTCGACCCTCGCCGTCGCCGTACCATCAAACGCCCAATAGGGAGGCAGCAGCCCGGCATCGACGTTCGGTTGCGCCTTCACGTCAATCGCGAGGCTGTCCGCGCCGTCGTTGCCCTCGGCGCAGTAGGCAGCATTGGCGCCCGCATTCACCTGTGCGTCTTCGATCACCGCCTCGATGCTGTCGTCGCCGGCGCCACCGAAGACGCAGCCTTTGCTGCCGCCGTCGTCGCGGATCGCGTCCGAGCCGGTATCGCCGTAGAGCTTGTCGATGCCGAGGCCGCCCAGCATCGTGTCGTTGCCGTCGTTGCCGTGCGCCCAGTCGTCGCCATCGCCCATGTCGACCAAGTCGGCGCCGGAGCCGGCGAGCGCCTCGTCGTTGCCGGCACCACCCAGGATGGTATTGTTGCCCAGGCCCCCGTACAGCCGGTCCTTATCCGTGCCGCCGTCAAGGAGGTCGTTGCCGTCGTCGCCGAACAGGTCGTCGTTGCCGGCGCCTCCCAGCTCGGTGTCGTCACCGGCGCCACCACGGAACGTATCGTTGCCGGTGCCGCCAATCAACAGCTCGGCGCCGCGATCACCATTCAGCTTGTCGTTGTCGGACCCGCCGTCGACGGTGTCATCACCGGCCCCCGCGTTGGTCCAGTCGTTGCCGGCCAGAAGGAGAATTAGATCGCTTTCTGCGGTGCCGACCAAGGTGTCGCCACCGTTCGTGCCCGAGATCGTCGCCATTGTGTCATCCCCTTATCGCCGTGCAGAAGGGCACGGATCCCGCCCTCGACTGCAGCTTTCGATCAAGCGCACGCCAAACGAGCGCCCTAATGACCGAGAAATACTACCTCAAATAAGCACGTGCCTGAATGCGGTAATTGCAGCACGGAAAAACCAAACGGTTTAAAGAACTCCCCCATTTGAGCTATTTAAGCGGGATCGCAATCACAGAGCAGGCTGAATGGGATGGGCGTTGATAATGATCGTTGTTTCGCTTTTCCGGCGGTGCCCGCGTCAGCCCGTTTTTGCGCCGTCTGCTCCCTCGGCGCCGGCGGCCTCTGCCGCAACTGCCGCCGCGGCTGCGGGGCCGATCGTTTCCGGCGCATCGACGATCACGCGGCGCGGCGCAAACTTGATGCCGTGCCGCCGGAAAGCCTCCTGCACGCGGCGAAAGACCTCGCGGCGCAGCACGAACTGCTCGCCCGGTTGGGCCATGAACTTGACCCGGACGATGAACGACGAATCGTCCATCCGGTGCACGCCTTGCGACTTCAACGGCTGGATGAAGTGCTGGCCGTATTCGGGATCGGCCATCATTTCCTTTCCGACCTGTTTGACGATCTTGCGCACCTGCTCCAGATCGGCATCGAACGGCACCCGCAACTCCAGCTTCATGATTGCCCAGTCGCGGCTGTAGTTGGTGACGCGGCGGATGACGCCGAACGGGATGGTGTTGATCTGGCCGAGGTGGTGGCGCAGCATCAAAGCGCGGATCGACATCCGCTCGACCGTGCCCTTGCCCTCACCGACGTCGATGTACTCGCCGACGCGAAACGCATCATCGATCAGGAAGAACACGCCGGAGATGATGTCGCGCACGAGGGTCTGGGCACCGAAGCCGACCGCGATGCCGATCACGCCGGCGCCCGCCAGCAGCGGGCCGATGTTGATGCCAAGCGCCGAGATGACGATCAGCGAGACCGTGACGAGCAAGGTGATGAACAGGAACTTGCGCAGGAGCGGCAGCAGCGTTTCGAGCCGCGTGAGTCCCGTCCCCGCGGCCTCTGCATCGACGAGAGCCAGAGCATCGAGATTCTCGTGCGGCAGTTGGCGGTTGATCGCCGTCTTGATGATGCCCCAGCCGGCTGACGCCAGGATCAGCGTGATGACAATGTCAAACAGCGAGTCGGCGATACGGGCACCCAGGCTGTGCGCTGCGAGTGCATCGAGGTCGACCTCCCAGATCTCCGCCAGCAGCATGACGGCGACAACGCCCAGGAGGATGTTGCCGTTGCGCATGATGACGCGGCCGTAGCCTTCGCCGTGGCCGGCCGCCGTAACCGGCGATGCTGCCGCTTCGACGGGCAGCGGTGCGCCGGCGGCGGCGGGATCGGCGAAGTAGCGCTGGACCGTCATCCGCAAAAGGCCGTGGATGATCGGGACCGCGATCAGCACCGCCAGTGTCGGCACTGTGTGGGCCGCCTGTGTTTCGCCGGTCAAGAGCCGGCTCGCGGTCGCGGACAGGGCCATCGCGACCACATAGCAGATCGCGAACACATGCCAGTGGCCGGCGATCAGCCCGCCCACGCCGGCAGCCCGTTCGGAGCCATCGACGGCGCGAATGCCGACGAGGCGGCCGATGCCTTCGTGGTGGATGCCGAGAACGGCGATGATCGCGACGAAATTGAGAATCAGGACCAACTGGCCGTACGCCAGAATGAGCGCGGGATCGACACCGATATGGTCGAGGAACAAGCCGCTCAGCACTGTGGCGGCACCGAGTGCGATGAGAAACAGAAAGCTGCGGTAGATTTTGCCGGCCGTGGCATCGTCGATCGCTGGAATGCGCGGGGCGCCCGGTTCGGGGGCCAGCAGCAGGCGCAAAAGCGCAGCGCCGGTGCGCACGCAGACGATGAAGGCCAGGATCGTCCAAAAGGCAAGCCGCGCCGCCTGATGACCCTGATACACCAGGAAAAACATCGCAATCGCGATCAGGGCGAAGGCGGCAAGTTCCACCATGCTGACGACGAAACGCAGGCTCAGGACCCCGAGCTTGCCGAAGTCGGAGCCGGTATCGAGCGCCGGCAGGCGGGTCAGGAGCGGCCGGAACAGCCGGCGTGCCAAGCCTTCGCCGGCCCAGGCGACCGCCAGGATCACCAGCGTTGAGGCTGCCAGCTGCCACACGTGCTGGGCGCTGTAGCCCTTGGTGATGCGCTTCAGGATGAAGGGGCCGAGCGACGGCAGGTCGGCCGCGGCGGCGAGCATCTCCTTGAGCCTTCCGCGCAGCGTGTACATGTCGGCCTGGATGCGAAACAGCAGGCTATCCGGCTCGGCCGTCGCCACGTCAGCATCGGCGGCGGTCTCTGCCGCCCAACCGCCCGCGGTCAGCAACAAGGTTATGAGGACAACTATGGCAAGGCCCAGCAGCGGCGCCACCAGCCGTAGCCGGCGCGACCACACACCGTCGTCGCCTTCGTCCGATCTTCCCTGCAATCGCAGCCTCGTCATCGCACCATCCCTCCGCCCGGCTGGCAATCTGGCCTGAAAGGCGGGCACGGCGCATGGTATACACGATGCGCGATTGCGGGGCATGCGCGGAGACGGAATGGGATGCGATTGGGAACGTTACGCGCATATGATTATTCCGGAGCGCCGCTGCTCCAATTCAGATGAAGGATGACCAACGAGCGATTTGATTTCTTCTGTTGCCGAAGATGCCAATCGAAGCCCAGGTATTGCCCGAATGAATGACACCTCCACGCACGCGATCTGGAACCCCGAGACCGGTATAACGGACCTCGAAGTCAATTGGCGCGAGCTGCGGACCTCTGAGATCCCCGGCATCAAGGCGGTTTGGACAGATCAGCGGCAGCGGCTCAAGGGCACGGCTCAGCTATCGGATTTCACCGAGAAATTGAGTCGTGAGTGGGCGATCGAGACCGGCGTCATCGAGAACCTCTACGAGATCGAACGCGGTGTTACTCAGTCCCTTATCGAGCAGGGTTTCCGGGCGGAATTGCTGAGCCATGGATCAACGAACAAACCACGAGAATACGTGCTTCAGTTGCTGCGCGATCAGAAGGACGTGTTGGATGGCGTGTTCGACTTCGTGAAAAGCAATCGCAACCTTTCTGCATCGTATTTGAAAGAACTCCACGCCGCCTTGCTCAGGAGTCAGGACACGACGGACGGGCTCGACGTGTTGCGGCGCCCCGTGAAGATCCCGCTCATAAAGGGCGCTTGGAAGACGCAGGCGAACTATCCTGTGCGGGACGGCGTGACCTACACCTATTGCCCGCCCGAGCACGTGAGCTCTGAGATGGATCGGCTGATTGAAATGCATGCCGATCACGAGCGCACCACAGTACCGACCGAGGTCCGGGCTGCATGGCTGCACCACCGCTTCACCCAGATCCAGCCCTTCCAGGATGGGAACGGGCGCGTAGCCCGCGCAGTCGCCTCACTTGTCCTCATCAAGGACGGGCTGTTCCCGCTTGTCGTAACGCGCGACGACAGATCGAAGTATCTGGACGGATTAGAGGCAGCGGACAACGGAAACCTGAAGCCGTTGATCGACCTGATCGCAAAACTGCAGATTAAACAGTTCCAAAAGGCCTCCGCCATCTCTCAGGCGCTGCTCGCGCAGGATGACGTGCAAGCGGCACTCCGCGGGCTGCACAAGGCCGCCGACAAAATCGCTGCCGACAAGCTCGCTTCGCTCAAGGGGGTATTCGTGCTTGCGCGCCTCATTGAAGAGGACCTCAATTCTCGTCTGGAAGCGATTGCGCCGGCCGTTGCCAAAGCTCTTCAGCAGGTATCGGCCAGTGCGACCGCATTCGTCACACGATCCAGCGTGCAGACGGACCACTATTTCCGGGCGCAGATCATCGACATCGCCAAACACCATATTCGCTACTTCGCCGACACCTCGGAGTACCGGTCCTGGATCGCCCTGAACATCCGCTGGTCGCGTCGGAGCCAGCTGGTCTTCGCGATTCACGGAATCGGCAAGCCTTTCAATGGCAGCCTCATCTGCGCCCCATTCCTTGAATTCAAGGATACGGACGAGGACGGACAGACAAATTCCGCAGTCGTTCCGGTCGCAGAAGACGGTTTTGTATTCTTTTACAACGAGGGCGAGGACAGTTTGCTTGCGCGTTTCAAGCCTTGGCGCGAGAACGTGCTCAAGGCCGCGCTCAAGGAACTGACGCAGAACCTGTAGATGGGCATTTCCCATATCGGAGCGTTCACCGACCTTGGCGGACGTGATCCAGGACCTGGCCCACGAACCGGCTTGACAGCGCCATGCGCCCGGGCTGACTGGAGACGGGAGTTCCGCCGAAATCGGCCGGATCCCACTTAAACGCCGGGTTGCAGACAAACGAAGGAGAGCCATGATGTCGAGTGAAGGCCTGCATGCGCCGCGCGAGCGGCTCGCCAAGGAAACGATCGCCCTGCATCAGGCGCTCGCCTCGCTCATCGAGGAGCTGGAGGCGATCGACTGGTATCGGCAGCGCGCCGATGATTGCGAGGATGCGGCCCTGAAGGAGATCCTCCTGCACAACATGCGCGAGGAGATGGAGCATGCAGCGATGGTGCTTGAATGGATCCGCCGCAACGACCCGCATTTTGCGCATGAGTTGAAGGACAATCTGTTCAAGGAGGGCAGGATCGCCGGCCAGCACGGCCACGAGCTTGACTGAGAAGCACGCCGCCGCCGGACCTCGTGTGCGGAACGGGGGCGGGTGGGCGGCGGTGGGCGGCGGGCGACCTCCATACGGGGCTCGTGCAGCCGCGTAGGCGCCCCTTATAACCCCATTATCAGGAACACACAGGGCTCCTTCGCTGGCCCGGCGGGTCTGCCTCGCGCGTTCCCGCGAACCTCGCGCGGAGGACGTCAGGGCAGCGGCCGGGGCGAAGTGCGTCGGCAGGATTTACCAGATGGTGGGGCAGGGTGCGGGATCAGCAATGGACAACGGCGGGGGTCTCAAGCGGGCGGACGCGGCGCATTGCCCCTTTTGACCCGCCCGCTGCCGCGGCCGAGCCGTCCCTTGCTACGACATCCGCAGGCGGACGGGCGGGCGAACGGGCGGGCGGACGGTGGGCAGCCGCGCCGCTCCTCGGCGATCAGATCGCCCCCGGCCTGGCGCTGCTGCTGATTCTCGCCGGTACCCTCGCAAGCGTTGCCGTGGCGAGCTTTCTGACTGCGCGCGAAGACCTCGCGACGGCGCTCGGACCCTCGTGGGGTGCGCCGTTGGCGGAGACCGGAGCGAGAATGCTGGCCGTGCCGGACACCGATGCCGGACCGCTGGCGGCGGACCCGGCGGCAGGGGCTGCGCCGGAGTTCGGCTTTGTCGAGGCGTCCCGGC
>JBATPX010000028.1:0-8289 GCA_049291695.1 Defluviicoccus sp. | reverse complement strand
TCCCCTACCGACGCTTCGCCGCCGCCCTCACGGACGACAGCGCACGGCTCGGGGCCGATGTGGATCGCTACTCCTTCATCGCAGCGGACTTGCACCGCCTACTCCTTGCCGGTCTCCCGGCGCACAGCCATTGAAACTGAACAAGATAAGGTTCGAGCCGAGTTCCGTTCCCTCAGCCAGCCGCACCTACGCGGAAGCTCTCTCCGCCCACCCCGACGCCCGAAAAATGCGTGATTTCAAAGGGCGTTAGCGACAGGCCCGAGGACCACGGCGCGCCGCCGAAGCCCCTCAGCGTTCTCTCTTTGGCCGTTTTCTCTCAAGGGTGGTGACTCCCCGAAATCCGTCACAGGCTCGGGTTTTAAATGGCCCCAATGGGTTAACAAAGGGCCGGTCTGATCCGGTTGGAAGGCTCATATGGGGAAGTGAATGCAACCGGGATCGAAATGCAGTCGCGCCAGCAGTCCATGAACAGAGAGCGCTAATCGCCTTGCGCTCGGCCGCACGATCGATCCACCTCGTCGATCATCGCCGCGACGGCCGCCTTCAGCGGCGCCAGCTCTTGGGTCACAACGGACCAGATGATGTGTGGATCGACGATCTCATAGCCGTGGCGCAGGACGTTGCCGATGTCCCTGACCTTCGGCCAAGCCACCAGCGGATAGCGGCGCTTCATCTCGTCAGGAAGATGCCGTGAGGCTTCTGAGATGATCTCGATGCTGCGCTCAAGAGCCAACTGCAGCATGCGATCGGCTTGAAAATCGGCGAAAGAGCGCCCGGCAATGAAGCGTTCGCTGGCGACAATCGCGTCATGCATGTCTTCAAGACGCTGGCGTGGGCTGCGGGGCGGTATTGGCTCGTTCCTGGCGCTGGCCGGCAAAGGACCGGGTTGCGGGTAGATTTCGACCGCTTCGGCGAGGATGGCGTCGCGGAGAAAAGGCTTCAGCAGATCGCGGCGGATGAGATCGACCGGCTGGCCAAGCAGGTCCTCGAAGACTGTTTGCAGACCGGCCTGATCGCCAAACGAGCAACCGTGCTGGCGGTCGATGTCGATGAGGAGATCGATGTCGCTGTCCGGGCGGTCCTGGTCGCGCACGACGGAACCGAAGAGGGCGAGCCGGGTGATGCCGAGTTTGCGCAACTCGCCCCGATGCGCGCTCAAGATGCGGACGGCCTCTTCCCGGTTCATGGCTCAGCGGATCCTGGCTGCCTTCAGCGGCAATTCAATCGTCTCCAGCGTCGTCAGATCCAGCTGCAGTGATGCGTGATCAATGTCAATGCCAACGACCCGCCCTTCGCGATCCAGATCGACGTTCACGCCATCGGCGATTTCCTTAGTCTCGCTGCCGGGCCCGGGACGCAGCTCGATGTAGAGGCTATCGGTCTCGGGATCGTAGTGCAACTTCATGGCTCGCCCTCCCGAAAACGCCGGTCGAAGAAAGCATTATGGATCGTTTCTTCGTCCTCAAGGGTCACGACCGCAGGGTGTCGCTGCTCCGGCGGGATGCGCAAGAGCAGAAGTCCGGGCACCGGGCGGTTCAGTCGCAGGCCGAGGTCGCCGAAATCCTTGTCGGCCGTGACGAGCAGTCGGTCCTGCTCCATTGCCAACTGCATGACCCGGTCGTCGTTGGCGCTCGGCTCGATGTCCTGAACGAAGGCGACGTCGTGGCCGGCTGCGCGCAGAGGCACCGCGAGTCCCACGTCTACGCATTCGTCGAACAGCAGGCGCATGCCGCCGGCTCAGCCGTAAACCACGTCCTCGTCGGCGAGATAGTCGGCGGCGAAGGCCTGGGCGGCGCGGATGTCGTCGAGCGTGAGGCGCGGGTGGTCGGCGATGATCTCATCGGCGGTCATCCCCGCACCCAGCTTGCGCAGAACCAACTCCACTGGGATGCGGGTCCCGCGGATCACGGGTTTGCCGCGCATGACGTTCGGGTCGATGGCGATGCGTTCGCGCATGGTCGTGGCCTCGCGGGCGTTGGCTGGAGTGAAGTGTACCGCAAGCCACTCGCACGCGCCACGTGCTCCGGCCGAGGACGGACCATGAACGGCGCCTTCTCCGAGCCTGTCTTCTCGTGCTCTTGCCCACACGCGGTTGCATCAGATGCCCTCTGAACAGTTAGTCAGATAAACCGAGGGCTGATCCTGCGGACACGCCGCCCAACACGCGATACAAAGCGCCCCGGCCGTGGCGGTCGTCCCGCTCGTGTCTCGCCCACGACCGGCCTCTCGATGTTGCCGGGCTGGAAACTTTAGGACGCCAAGGCGAAACTCAGCCAACTGGTGCGGTGCGCGCGCACGCAGGGGCCGCAGCGGGTCACCTACCGGGGGGAGGATGCGGTGGTCGTCGTTGCCGCCGACGAATTCGCGCGTTTGCTGGCGAAAGAGCCCGCGCAGCCGTCGCTCGTCGCCTTTCTGCGGGCAAGCGGCCTGGGCGACCTTGACGTGAGCTGCGAACTCGATCGCGGCCGCGAGACCGATCTGTGAGGGGCTGGCTGCTCGCCACCAACGTCGTCTCCGAGCTCGCGCGGCTGGCCGGTGCCGAGAGGGTTGTCGCCTGGGCCGAGGGTCGGCCGGAGCACACGCTCTACATCAGCGTTCTCACTTTGGCCGAGTTCGACAAGGGCATCGCCGCGCTGCCCGCTGACGCACCGGCACGACCCAGGCTTGAGGCCGCCGTGCGCGCGCTTGAGACCCGGTTTCGGGGTCGCACCCTCACCGTTCATGACGCGGTCGTCCGGCGTTGGGGCCGGATCAGCGGCAGCGTCAAACGCCGGCGCGGGCAGGCACCGCCAGTGATCGACACGCTGTCGGCGGCGACGGCGATCGAGCACGACCTCTGTCTCGTCACCCGCAACGTCAGGGACGTCCGTGACTCAGGCGCTGTTGTCTTTGATCCGTGGACCGAGGACCCGCCTGACTTCCTGCGTCCCTGAAACGCCCCTGCGCTCGGCCCGCTCTCCCAATCGATGCTGTCCATGGGCAGCCGAGTGACGTCCGGCTCGGTGTCGCTTAGGCTGATGCTGATACACCCACACCCCTCATCGGACTGACGGCCCCTTGCCGACAGGCGTGACTCGACTTCAAGAACCTCCACCGCTGCCCGTTCCTGAGCGGGCGCAGGGTCCGCCAGCGAGATCTGGACAAATGGGCGCGTTTGCGCTATTTATGGACAGAAGGAGCGTGCCGATGTTGCCGGTTGTCGAGCAGAACGATGTGGAAGCGCAACCGGTCGGGGCCGCGTATTCGCCTGCGGTGATCGAGGCGATGCAGCGCACGATGGCGGCCATCTTTGCGCGCTGGGGGGTGTCCGACGTCGACGCGGCGGTTATCCTCGGCGGCATCTCGGCGAAGACGTTTCGGCGCTGGCGGGAGGGGGAGTACGGCCGGGTGAACCGCGATCTTGCCGATCGGATGTCCTATCTTCTCGGCATCCACAAGGCGCTGCGGATCATCTTCGCCGAGCCGGCGCAAGGCTATCGCTGGATGAAACAAGCCAATGCGCGGCTTGGCGGCCTGACGCCTTTGCAACTCTTGTTGCGCGGGGGCATGGAGGATCTGCAGCGCTTGCGCCGATACCTGGATTCGGTGCGAGGCGGCTGGTGACGCCGCCGGTTTCGCGGGTCCGGTGGCCACAGACGCATCGGCTGGTGCTGTCCCATTTCCCGCCGATCGATCTCTACGACGATGTGGCAGACCCGCATGACTGGGAGGCGCTGGCCGCGGCTGAAGCGCGCACCAACCCGCGCGTTTACGAGCAGATTGGCGATCTGTCGCTCGTGCCGCCGGAGCGGCGGCTCTCCGGTCCCGGTGCGTCGTGGGTGATGGCCGCGTTCACCCATGTTTCGCCCGATCGCCCTTCCCGTTTCAGCGACGGCAGCTACGGGGTTTACTACGCGGGGAAGGAGCTAGAAACGGCGCTGCGCGAGCACACCCACCACATGAGCCGGTTCTATGCCGATGCCGGGATGGAGACCGAGTGGATTTCTGAGGTCCGCCAGTTGGTGGGAACGATTGATGCCGAGCTGATCGATTTGCGTGGCCCGGGTTTTGAGGACATGCTCGATCCCGACAGCTATCAGCGCTCGCAGGAGTTTGCCAGCAAGGAAAGAGCGACGAACGCAAACGGGATTGTCTATCCCAGCGTGCGTCACGTAGGCGGCGAATGCGTCGCTGTCTTTTTCCCGGATGTCGTGACGCCACCTGTGCAGGGAGACCACTTCAGGTACTACTGGAACGGCCGAACCGTCGGCTATATCAGAAAGGTGAGCGGCGACCGCGCCATCTACAAGCTCGGCACGGCATGACTGAAACCGGCCCCCAAGGATGACGGATCATCGCTCAGGATCGCGCGTGAGCTTCCTGTCGGGACGGATTACGCCTTCTTGTCTGCTCACCGACAAGCACCTGGGGTCTGATCCGAATCGTCGAGATCCGCTCTCAAGCGGTCCAGGGATCGACGAGGGCGATGCCGAGGTCTTCGAAGGGACGGGTGTTGCGGGTGGCGAGCGTTGCCTTGCGCACCTTGGCGATGCCGGCGATCTGGACATCGCGGATCTCGATCGTTCGCCCGCGCTCCTGCCGCTCGGCGGCGATGGCGGCGGCCGTCTCCGCAGCCACCCCATCGAACGACAGCACGCGACCGCCGAGAACGTCATCGATGGCGCGCCGGAAAGCCATTTCCAGCTGATTGCGCCGGCGACCCGGCGCCAACAGCCGCAATCCGAAATGGATTTCGAAGACCGTGATGGAGGTCGTCCAGACCGATTCCATCGGCTGCGCGTCGAACCAGCGCTCCACCGCCGGCTCAGTCGCCGCCCGCATCATCGCCGACAGAACGCTGGTGTCGAGCAGGATCACGAGAGGCCGGCCGGCTTTGCCGGATGGCCGCGCAGCTCGGGAATGTCCTCATCAAGCCCGATGTTCTTGAATAGCTCACGCAGGCGCTTGCCGAGGGGCTCCGCGGGCTTCACCTCGCCGCCGACGGCACTGCGCAGGATCTCGCGCACCTCCTCCTCCGTGCTGCGGCCGTGCTGCCTTGCCCGCTCCTGGAGCTTGGCCTTCACGTCGTCATCAAGGTTGCGAACCACCAGCTGCGCCATGATTGATCCTCTCATATCGATATCATGATATCAAGGCGATCACCGACCTTCAAGCGTTATTGTCGTTAACACGGGATATGTCCGGCGTAGGAAACAGATGGCCTGTCCGATTACGCGCCCGCGCAGGCTCACGCGAAGCCGAGGTGGCGGCGCTGCTCGGCCCAGCCGGCCGGGATCGCTTTCGTCAAGTCTTCGAGCCGGAGGCCCTTGGGCTGCCGGCCATCGAGCAGGGCCTGGGTGATCTCCGGCGCCAGCAGGGTGAGATTGAGCAGCCGGCAGACGTAGGCGCGATCGATCTTCTCGGCCTCGGCGATCTTGTTGATCGAGACATGCTTGCCACTTTCCAGCATCGCTTTCCAGCGATAGGCGCGGGCGAACGCACGCTGGAGCCGCTCATCGGCCTCGGGCTTGGGCGCTGCCCAGGCATCGCCGCCCTCAGGGGCGATGATCAGCTTGCGCCCGCCGTAGTGTTTCCACGTCATCGGGATGAAGACGCTCAATGTGTCGCCGTCGAGCTCCCAGCTGTCGGTGGTTGTCGTCTCTCTCGTGCTCATGCTGCCGTCGCCTTGCCATGGAGTTCCTCGATCAAGGCCTGCAATCCGTGAGCGCGAAGGCGCACGTGCATGCCGGCGGACGCGAGCGTGACCCGCTCCACCAACAGCCGGATGATACGCGTCTGCTCGGCCGGAAACAGCTCATCCCACAAAGGCTCGAAGTCGGCGAGCGCCCGGCACACATCGCGCTCTGCCAGGCCGGCTTCCGTGTTCGCGGCGGCCCAGGTCCGGGCAACGATCTCAGGCGCACGCAGAAGACGCCGCAGCCGCTCAACCAGTGCCGCTTCGACCGCGGCGGCCGGCACCCGGCTCACCAAGCTCGCGGCGCCGTCGCCGTCCAACAGTTTGCCCGCGATGTAGTAGCGGTAGAGCCGGCCCTTCTTGCGGGTGTGCGTCGGCGTCATCGCCCGGCCATCGGCACCGAACAACAGCCCCTTCAGGAGTGCCGGCGTCCGCGCCCGCGTGGTGGCGGCGCGCGTCCGTGGGCTGTCGCGAAAGACCGGATGCGCCTTCGCCCAAAGGGCGGCATCGATGATCGCCTCGTGCTCGCCGGGATGGCTCGTGCCCTTGTGCACCGCCTCGCCGAGGTAGACGCGGTTGTTCAAGATGCGGGATAGACCCCGTTTGTCGAACAGTTTGCCGCGTCTGGTGGTCATGCCCTCGGCGGCGAGGCGGCGCGCGAGAACCGTTGTCGAGCCGAGAGCCGCGAACCGCTCGAAAATCATCCGCACGATGGCCGCTTCGGTCTCGACGATCGTGAGCTTGCGGTTGTCGATCTGGTAGCCGAGCGGGACCGAACCGCCCATCCACAGGCCGCGCGCCCGCGAGGCGGCGAACTTGTCGCGCACGCGCTCACCGATCACCTCGCGCTCGAACTGGGCGAACGAGAGCAGGATGTTGAGCGTGAGCCGGCCCATCGATGTCGTGGTATTGAACGACTGCGTGATGCTGACGAAGGTGACTTGGCAGCGATCGAACACCTCGACCAGCTTGGCGAAGTCCATCAGCGCGCGGCTCAAACGGTCGATCTTGTAGACCACGACGACGTCGATCCGGCCGTCCTCGATATCGGCGAGCAGGCGCTTGAGCGCCGGGCGTTCGAGCGTGCCGCCGGAGAAGCCGCCGTCGTCGAAGTGGTCCGGATAAAGAACCCAGCCCTCGTGCTTTTGGCTGACCACGTAGGCCTCGCACGCCGCCCTCTGGGCGTCGAGTGAGTTGAACGCCTTGTCGAGACCTTCCTCGGTCGACTTGCGCGTGTAGACCGCGCAACGCAGCTTGCGCACGAGTGGAGCGCTCATGGTTGAACACGCCGGTTCTTGAGCGCAAAGAACATCCAGCCGTTCCAGCGTGTTCCAGTAATCGCGCGCGCAATGGCCGACAGTGACCGGTACCGCCGCCCCTGGTACTCGAAGCCTTCATCGAGCACGGTAACCGAGTGCTCGACGCCCTGCCATTCGCGGATCAGCCGCGTGCCGACGATCGGGCGGTCGTGCTTGCGGCGTGGCGGATTGCCCTTGAGGCGGCGTTTCTCGTCCTCGACCAGCTGTTTGAGCTTCGCTTCCGTGCGCGCTGAAAGTCCGCCCAAGGCCAACTCCTGGATCCGATACGCGAGGCGCTTGATGAGGAACGGCTTGGCATAGGGCGGCGGCTCGCGGTCGTAGAGTTCGCGCCAGAGCCGGCGGAGTTCGCCTGGGGACTTCTCCGGCAGCGCCGCCAGTTGCGCTAACACCCTGTCAGTCATGGCTTTTCTCTCCCGGTCGTTTCCGGCCATGACGGCTCGGGCGGGCGGGGATAGCAAGGCAAACGTCTCCACGGTCGCCGGCCGCGCGCGCCGATTCGCGCGCTTTGAGCCTGAGGAGTCCGGCAGCCAGGATCGCGGCGATTTCTTCGAGCCGCTCGGCGGCGGTCATGCGGTTTGGATCCAGGGCGTTCTGCATGGTTCAGAAAGGGATCTCGTCGTTCAGCGCCTGGCGCCGCATCGAGTCCTGGAAGCCGTCGACGCAGGCCTCGATCAGACGGTCGATGTCGGCGGCCGGGCGATCCTGGAATGGCGCCATCAGGCCAAGCTCGCTCAGTGCCTCGGCTAAAAAGCGGCGCGCGTCCTTAATCGCCTGTCGCTCCATGGTTGTCTTATCGATCATGCCGTTGTTCCTTCGTGCGAGTGCCGCTCCGGCATCGAGGCAGGGAGCCGAGCAGAAGCGGTAGCTGGGGTAGCGGTCGAAGCGGAGCGCGTGGGTGTAGCCGAAGCCGTGATCCTGCCGGCCGCAGAGGGCGCACAACCTCACGCCATGAGGAGGTTCGGCAGGTCTGCGGCCTGGTCGGGCCGTTCCCGGATTCTCTCCGCGGCCAGCACCACGAACCGGCTGATCGCGACGCTCGCCAAGCTCTCCAACTCGGCCAAGCTCAGGGCGGCGATCGGCTGATGCAACCGCCCTCTTGCCTCGAGCCATCGGCCGATCTCCCTTGCCGCCTCAGACGTCACGTGTGCCTGCCATTCGTCGTCGCGTGAGCGCGCTGCCGGCGTGCCTCGCGTTCTCGCGCTTCGCTCAGCCATGCAACCACGCCGGTCCCGCCGGCTTGGCCGCACTTGCCGCGGGCGAAGCGGCTGCCGGCGACGGAGCGGCGGTCTCCTGCAC
>JBATPX010000027.1:0-6118 GCA_049291695.1 Defluviicoccus sp. | reverse complement strand
TCCCCTACCGACGCTTCGCCGCCGCCCTCACGGACGACAGCGCACGGCTCGGGGCCGATGTGGATCGCTACTCCTTCATCGCAGCGGACTTGCACCGCCTACTCCTTGCCGGTCTCCCGGCGCACAGGCATTGATATCTTGGGTCCTTCCCCGAGACTACAACCGCTGGTGGCGATAGCCCGAAAATTCCCTAGCGCGAGCCGCAAAAACGGGGAAGCCACCCTCTGCACTGAAGATACCCTCCACATTTCAACGCGTTAGCGGATCCGAACGGTGGATCCCGGAAGCCAGCGAAGCCAGCGGCCACTCGCCGCACTCAGAATAACCGACACATTTCAACGCGTTAGTCGATCCGAACGGTGGATCCCGGAGTGGACTTAAGGAAGCCAATCCGGAAGCCAGCCAGGATCCAGAACCGGCATCCAGGACTCAACCCCGAGCCAGTCCAGCGCGTCTTTCCTCACAAGCATCCTCTTGCTGGCCAGCCGGTATCAGATGTGGAGCAGCTCGATCAACGCCTCTTCGGTCAGCCGGGCGCTGAGCTCGCTGCCTTCCAGGATATCAGCGGCCAGATCGCGCTTGTCCTTGTGAAGCCGCACGATCTTCTGTTCGATGCTCTCATCGACGATCAGCCGATAGACGGTAACAGGCCGTTGTTGTCCGATCCGGTGCGCCCGGTCCGATGCCTGATCCTCGACGGCCGGGTTCCACCAGGGATCGAGGTGGATCACGTAGTCGGCGGCTGTCAGGTTCAGCCCAAGACCGCCGGCCCGCAGGCTGATCAGGAACAAAACGCCATCGCCAGCCTGGAAAGCCGCCACCCGCCGCTCGCGCTCTTTCGCGGGCGTGCTCCCGTCCAGGTACTGAAACCGGATCCCCTGCGCATCGAGGGCATCTCGAACGCGCTCCAGCTGGCCAACAAACTGGCTGAACACCAGCGCCTTGTGGCGGTTGCGGATTAGCTCCTGCACCAACTCGAGGAACACGCCGAGCTTTGCCCCTGGCAGGGCCGTGTTCGGATCGACCAGCGCCGGGTGACAGCAGGCACGACGCAATCGCGTGATCTCGGCCAGAATATGGATCCGACGCTGACCAGCCGTACCCTCCTGCAAGTCTTCGATCGACTTTAGGGCCTTTCGTCGCAAGGCTTCATAAAACGCGCGCTCTTCGTCGGGCAGCTCGACGTCGATCGTCACCTCGGTGCGCGGTGGCAGTTCGTTCAGCACCGCACTCTTGGTGCGCCGCAAAATGAAGGGCCGGATCAGCGCCCGCAGCCCCTCCCGGGCGCCGAGGTCGCGGTCGCGCTCGATCGGCGTCACGAAACGGCGTTGAAAGGAGTCCCGCGAGCCGAGCAGGCCGGGATTGATAACGTTGAACAGGCTCCACAGCTCGTCGAGGTAGTTCTCGATCGGGGTGCCAGTCAGCGCCACCCTGAACGCCGCCTGCAGACGCTGGCTGGCCTGCGCGCGCCGGGTGTCGGCGTTCTTGATTGCTTGCGCTTCGTCGAGAACCGCCATCTGCCACGACACTTCGGCCAGCCGATCAGCCTCCTGGTGCAACAGGCCATAGCTGGTGATCAGCACGTCCATAGCGCGCAGGCCGCTGATCAAGGCTGCCCGATCGTCGCTGCCGGCGGCGAAGCGGCGCGTCCTCAGCGTCGGCGCAAAACGCGCCAGCTCGGCCTCCCAGTTGTGGCAGACCGAAGTGGGCGCCACCACCAGGCACGGTCCCTTGGCCGCCTGCTCCAGCATCGCTGCAATAGCCTGGACGGTCTTGCCGAGCCCCATGTCATCGGCCAGACACGCGCCCGCGCCCCAGTGCGCCAGGCGCGATAGCCAGGCAAAACCCTCGACCTGATAGTCGCGCAGTTCCGCCTGCAGCGTCGATGGCACGATGGGCGCATGCTCGCTTGCCGCGCGGATGCGCGCCGCGAGGGCTTGCCAGTGCCGGTCCGCCTCGACCGCGCCTGCGTCCTCAATCAGGTCCCGCACCGCGACTGAGCTGAATGCTGACAGCCGCCGGCCGTCCCGGTCGGTCTCAGAGACGGTCCGCAGCCGTTCGAGCTGCTTGCGGAACGCCGTTGTCAGGGTGACGAAGCGGCCGTCATCGAGCGGGATGAATCGCCCCGGCGCGCGGCCCAGGCGCTCCAGGAGATCGCTCATGTCGAGGACCAGGTCCTCGTCGATCGTGAGCGAACCGGTGAGGTGAAACCAGTCGCGTGCCCGGTTCACCTTGAGCGACAGCCGCGCGGGCGAGATCGGCCCGCTCACTCGCAACGGCTTGCCTTCAGGCCATTCAATGCCGACCGGCTGACCGCACTCCTGCAGCTCCAGCAACAGATCCAGGCAGGACTCGGGCTCCTCGATCAGCCATTCGTGGCCGTCGTCGCCAATCCGTTGCAAGGTCGGGCATGCCGCGACCAACGCCGTTGCTGCCGCGCGTTCGCCATCGAGGTCACGGTTGGCGCGCTGCCGGCGACCGCCCACCATTGCCAGCACCGACCGGCCGCCCTGACCTGCAAGATAGTGCGGTCCCTCGTCCCCGAATGGCCGCACCATGAGCGCAACCCTGAGCCCTTGCTCCAGCCCAGGTCCGAGCGGCTGAAGCTGGATCACCGGCACGGTCGAGCCCTCGACCGCCAGTGCGTCGATCGCATCGATTTCGGCGCGGATCGGCAGGGCTGGCTCCTGCGCGCGGACCAGCGCCACCACCCGATCGCGCCCCGCGCGTGGCACCCTCAGTCCGCTCTTGCCGAGGATCTCCTGAACTGCCAGGACCTGGGGTGAGACGTCGACAACGCGGTAGCGGGACGGCGTCTCGGCCTCGAGGAACACCGCCGGTGCATCGGCCTGGTGGGAGAGGGAGATCCGGTAGCCGTCGCGCTTCTCGGCGACGATCAGCTCGACCGGATAAGAGACCAGCTCGATCGCCTGCAGGCGCCGGCGGGCGTCGAAAACGACGGGATGTCCAACCAGAGCGAGCAACGTCTTGTAGGGGTCAAAGTCGTAGCGATCCTCGTCGTACCAGCCGTAGACTTCCTTCCGGATCGTCCGCAACACCCGGCGGTCGTGCTCGCTCAGGTAGGAGAGCCTCGGGTCCTGTTCGAACAGTCTCTTCATCGCAATTGTGCGACCATCGCTCCAGCCGTCCCGGCCCTTTGCCGACTGCTCCAGCGCCTCGACGGTCCTGCTCTCCGGATCGACAAACCAAGCCAGACGCTTCGCCTTACGCGCCGCCGGTTGCGCCGCAGTGCCAGATCCGGTTCCCTGCAGAAAGACCGCAAGGCTGTCGAGCGACCGCTCCCAGGGCGGGCGAACCGCGACGATGCTGGTGAACGCGACCATGGCCCCGTCGGTGTCCGCCTCCCGCAGAAACGCCTGGTATCGGGCCGGGTCAGCGGCGACGCCTGCCAATACCTCGGCGTAGATGCGGGCGACGAGCGGCAAAGGTGCCTTCAGCCGCTCGAAGCGGGTGTGGGTATCGTGCACGTGCTCGCGCGCCATTTCGGCGTCGGTCAGATACTCCGCCAGAGCGACGCAGGCGGCGGACAGCGGTTCGGCCGGCATGGCGGCGCGCAGCTTCGCAACGAGTTCGCGCGCCCTGCCGTCCTGACCCTGCAGCAGCCATAGCAGCCCTTGCATAGCGGCGAGAGCATCGCCGACACGCGTGTCCTCGCGCCACGCGGCATCGAGTGCGGCCTGGATCTCGGCGTGGACGGCGACATCGCTCGCGCGGAGCAGCGCCATCAGGAAAAACAAGCCGTGGCTGCCCTGGAGGAACACCTTTCGCTTGTGCACGTGCTTGCGATAGAGCTTAAGCGCTTCCCGGTAGTGCTCGATCGCGTCGGCGTTCCGGCCGGTGAGGAACGCCAGTGTGCCGAGGAATGCCAAACGCTCATGATCGGGCAGCTGGCAGCCGCCGGCGATCCTTTCCCGAACATCCGTCAGCCTGCCGGAGAGAACATCGAATTCGAGCAGGTCCCGATCGAAGGCCGCATGGCCGGGATCCTTCCGCCGCGCGCTGTAGTGGTTTAGCAACGGGTCAAAGTCCGGCTCCGAGGTACCGGTCATCAGCAAGCGCGACAGTTTGATCGCGAAGATGCCATGCTGGATCGGCAGAGCCCGGCTGATCAGCCAGTCGAACCCGACCGGCGTGCGCAGAAACCAACTCTCCAGCACGTGCGGTCCCTCGGCGGAGTCGTAGTCCTTGGCGTAGAGGTCGAGCAGGCGAGAATACTCGGCCTCGTCATTGGCGTAGATGGCAAGCCGCAGGCGGCGCGCGGCATTCTCGTCGGTCTGCAGGCTGTAGTTGTAAGCGTAGGCGCGCGGCGAAACGCTCGGGAACGTCGCGCGGACGGCTTCGATCAGATGCTTCGCGTCGGGACCGCTGGCCGCATCGGCCGCCAGCGGGTGAAGCAGAGCCCCGGGACAGGTGAAGCCGTCGTCGAGCAGTTCTCGCTTGCGCAGATCCCCCAACACCTCGCTGATGGACTTATACGACCATGCCTTGCCGTCGGGCGCACGGCTGCCAGTGGCGACCATCGCAGAGACGAAGTCGCTCTTGTTGGTCGTCGATCCGATCAGCGCTTTCAGCTGCATGACCAGCTTTTTTGTCGGCGGCAGGCCCTGGTAACGCGTCAACAGTTCGGCGAGGGCAGCCCCTTTGGGCGCAAGCGCCATCTCGTCCTTCTCCCCTCCTGGAACTCTCGGTCGGGCCGCGCCGTTCGACCGGGACGACGATGCAACCGCGAATTCCGCCGTTTCCTCGGCGCCGGTCATGGTCCAGCGTTTAGGCTCGACCGTGGTCCGGCGCAAGACCCCGGCCCGCTGAGTTCGCGAGCCGCCTCAGGCCGATGCCGCCAAGCTCGCCGACACGCTGGGCTGGGTGAAGCTGGCGGCCGAGGAGCAGATGCCGTTCGCAGCTGCGGTCGCGCTCAATCGGCTGATGGAGTTGCTGGGCCACGCTTTCGGCTGGCAAATCGACTTCATCCTGGGCACCCCGGCCGCCGGCAAGACCGCCGAGCAGTTCCTCATCGAGTTGAACCAGGCGCCCGATGCCGACCAGCCCGCTTAAGCAGTCGCGGCGGATGTCATTGATCGAGGCGCTGGTGAACATCGCCGTCGGCTACGCAGTCGCGGTGGCGATGCAGATCCTGGCGTTTCCGCTGTTCGGACTGGATGCGTCGCTGGAAGAGAACCTGGCGTTGGGCGGGTTGTTCACGATCGCATCGGTCTGCCGCTCGTACGTGCTGCGGCGGATCTTCGAGGCGTTGCGGGTGCGCGGGTTGATCGTCGTCGGGCGTTCCTGACGATGAAGTGGGCCGCCCTCGCGCCCTGACACGCGCACGGGCTGGGAGGCATGGAGAAAGGGCACTCCGGCGGTTCTCACTCGCACCCGAAAGCCACCCCTGGCGCCCACGGAGCCGAGAACGCGTTGGCGTCGCATCGGCTGGCGCGCTCGGCGCGTCGAGAAACACTGATCGCTTCGACCTGCGCCGCGCGCAAGGGAGCGAGATCCTCGAAGCCGAAGTCGCGGTAGCCGTCGGCGATCGAAGCGAGGTAGCCGTCCGACGCCGGGCCGTAGTCGCGCTGGCGCGGGCCGTTCATGACGTAGGCCATCGGCTTGGCGCGGCGGCCGTTGGGCAGAGCCACGCCGAGGCGTTCCTTGATGTAGAGGTGCGGGAAGCCTTCGTAGGTATCGAGTGCACGCTCGCAAGAACGCGTGATCTCCCACAGCGCCACCGGCGTGAGCGCGTGCGGATCGGGCTCGATGTCGGCGACGCGCTTCATGACCAGCCGCCAGCCCGTGAGCCAGATGCCGCCATGCGGCTTGGCCTTCGGGCAGCGCTTGGCCATCTGCCGGCGGTTCATGTTCGAGCCGTAAGCAACGTAGAGCATCGTTGGGTCGTCTCCTTCTCAATCGGCGCGCCTTAGGCGGCGCGGCGCTCGCGGCGGGCAAACTGGGCGGCGCGGCGGCGCAAGAACTCGGCAGTCTCGTCATCGATCCCGGCCATCACGTGGTCGGCTGTGTCGACCGCGCGGTTGATGATCGCATAAATCGTCGTGCCGTTCTCGCGCCGGCTGACCACCTCGAGGCCGCGCTTGCGCAGCTGGGTGGA
>JBATPX010000026.1:0-1786 GCA_049291695.1 Defluviicoccus sp. | reverse complement strand
GTGTTCATGAAAGGTAGTCAGCAGGGCGCGACCGAAGCTGCGGCCAACTGGATCGGCTATGTCATCCATCACGCTCCCGGGCCGATGCTGGCGGTACAGCCGTCTGTCGAGCTGGCGAAACGCTTCTCGCAGCAACGCATCGATCCGCTGATCGAGGAGAGCCCGGCGTTGCGGGAAAAGGTAGCACCGGCCCGCTCGCGCGACTCCGGCAACACCGTACTGTCGAAGGAGTTTCCCGGCGGCATCCTGGTGATGACCGGCGCCAACTCGGCCGTGGGCTTGCGCTCGATGCCGGTGCGCTACCTGTTCCTCGACGAGGTCGACGCCTACCCGGCATCGGCCGACGACGAGGGCGATCCGGTCGCGCTCGCCGAAGCGCGCACGCGGACGTTCTCGTGGCGGCGGAAGGTGTTTCTGGCCTCGACGCCGACGATCAAGGGCCTCTCGCGGATCGAGCGCGAGTACGAGGCCTCGGACCAGCGGCGCTTCTTTGTGCCCTGCCCGCACTGCGGGCACCGGCAGTTCCTCAAGTTCGAGCGCCTTCGCTGGCAGAAAGGCAAGCCGGAGAGCGCGGCCTAAGTCTGCGAGGGCTGCGAGATCCCGATCGCCGAGCACTACAAGACGAAGATGCTGGAGAACGGCGAATGGCGGCCGACGGCCGTCTCCGCCGATCCGTTCACCATCGGCTTCCACTTATCAAGCCTCTACAGCCCCGTTGGCTGGCTGTCATGGGAGCGGATCGCGCGGGAATGGGAGGCGTGCCAGACGGCGGTTGAGGCCAAGCGCAGCTTCATCAACACGGTTCTCGGCGAGAGTTGGGTCGAGACGGGTGAAGCGCCCGATTGGCAGCGGCTCTATGATCGCCGCCATGACTACCGCCTCGGCAGCGTGCCCGCGGGCGGTCTTCTGCTCACCGCCGGCGCCGATGTCCAGCGTGATCGCATCGAGGTCTCGATCTGGGCCTGGGGCCGCGGCCTCACAAGCTGGCTGATCGATCATGTCGTGATTGAGGGCGGGCCAGAGAAGGCGCAAGCGTGGGCGGCGCTCACCGAGCTGTTGGGGTTCTCCTGGCCGCATGAAGCCGGGACGGAAATGGGGATCTCGCGCCTCGCGATCGACACCGGCTACGAGGCGCCGGCGGTCTATGCCTGGGCCCGACGGATGGGCTCGGCGCAGGTGGTCGCGGTCAAGGGTGTCGACGGCTTCAACCGGCCGGCGCCAGTGATCGGGCCCTCGTACGTGGATGCCACCGAGGGTGGGCGGAAGATCCGCCGCGGGGCCAAGCTGTGGACCGTCGCCACCGCCACCTTCAAGAGCGAGACCTATCGGTTCCTGCGGCTCGAACGCCCGGCCGAGGGGGACGTACCGCCGGCCGGCAGCATCCATCTGCCGCGTAACGTCGATGCGGAGTGGGTGAAGCAGCTGGTCGCCGAGCAGCTGATGACGGTCAAGACCCGGCGCGGCTTCTCGCGCCTGGAATGGCAGAAGATGCGCGAGCGCAACGAGGCGCTCGATTGCAGGGTGTATGCCCGCGCCGCCGCGTGGATCGCCGGCCTCGACCGCTGGAGCGAGCGGAAATGGCGGGAGCTGGAGGCACAGCTGGGGGTCGAGAGCAAACCAGCAAAGCCTGTCGCCGCTGATGCAGACTCAGCTGGCCCACACACCCAGAGATACCCTGGAGCACCAGGGGCGGCGACAGATCAAACGAATAGCGCCAGGCTTCATCGTCCGGCATGGCTCGGCGGTCGCAGGCGCACCTGGCTCACGAGGACTTGATGCCGGGCCG
>JBATPX010000025.1:0-12004 GCA_049291695.1 Defluviicoccus sp. | reverse complement strand
TGCCATCGCCGATTGGCCGGACACGCGAATCCTTATCGTCACCCACGTCAAGGAGCTGATCGCCCAGAACTACGCCGAGATGATCCGGCTGTGGCCGGAAGCACCCGCCGGCATCTACTCGGCCGGGCTGAACAAGCGCGATCTGCACGCGCAGATCCTGTTCGCCGGCATCCAGAGTATTCACAAGCGCGCCTACGACATCCAGCGCTGCGATCTGGCGCTGATCGATGAGGCGCATCTCATTCCGCTCACCTCCAATACCATGTATCGCCGGTTCTTGGGCGATCTCACCACCATCAACCCGCACCTCAAGGTGATCGGCTTCACCGCCACGCCCTACCGGCTCGACAGTGGCATGCTGCACGAGGGCGACGGCGCGCTGTTCACGGACATCGCCTATGAGGCGGGCGTCGCCGAGATGATCGCGCAGGGCTACTTGTGCGAGGTAGTGCCGAAGCGGACCGCAACCCAGCTCGACACCACGGGCGTCGGCAGCCGCGGCGGCGAGTTCATCGCCGGCCAGCTCGAGGCGGCGTGCGACGTCGCCGCGGTGACCGCATCCGCTGTCGACGAGATCGTCCGCCACGGTGCCGACCGCGGCTCGTGGCTGGTGTTCTGCGCCGGTGTCCGCCATGCCGAGCACGTCCGTGACGCGATCCGGAGCCGAGGCTTTGCCTGCGAGGCGATCCTCGGCGAGACCGCCTCGGCCGAGCGGGACCGGGTGATCGCAGCGTTCAAGCGCGGCACGATCCGTTGTCTCACCAATGCCAACGTGCTGACCACCGGCTTCAACGCCCCCGGCGTCGATCTCATCGCCATGCTGCGGCCGACCAAGTCGGTTGGGCTTTACGTGCAGATGATCGGCCGCGGCACGCGTCTCAGCCCAGGCAAGCAAGATTGCCTGGTCCTCGACTTCGCCGGCAACGTCGAGCGGCACGGACCGATCGATCGCATCGACGGGCGGAGGCGGAAGAAGGGCGACGAGGAAGGCACCGCCCCGGTCAAGGCCTGTCCCGACTGCCAGACGATCGTCCATGCGTCGGTTCGCCAGTGCCCTACCTGCGGCTATCTGTTCCCGCCGCCGCAACCGGATCTGTCGCACACCGCCTCGACCTCGGCCATCCTGTCGAGCCAGATCAGACCTGAGTGGGTGAGTGTCTCCGGCGTCAGCTATCACCGCCACGAGAAGCCCGGCAGCCCGCCCAGCCTGCGCGTCGAGTACGCGTGCGGCCTCGCCTCGCATCGCGAATGGGTATGCTTCGAGCATACCGGCTATGCCCGCCAAAAAGCGGTGCAGTGGTGGCAGAAGCGGCTGCCCGATCGGCCGGTGCCGCGTACCGTCGCCGAGGCGCTCCTCCTTGCCGAACAACTGCCGGTCCCCGTCCGGATCAGCGTCCGGCCGCAGGGCCGCTACACCGAGATCACCGGTTACGAGTTCCAAAAATGCTCTGCGACGTCTGCCGCCGCGAGGCCCGCGGCTTCGGCTGGTTCGATCCCGCCATCTCGTTCGACCACCCCCGGCAGCGGTTTCGCCACCTCTGCTCCATCGCCTGCCAGGACCTCTGCCATGGGAGACAGGGCATGATCGATCCGACCCCGAATGAGAAGGCCGCCTTCGTCCATGGCGGCTGTTGCGGCGGCGAGTACCTCGACAGCATCGGCAAGACCGATCTGGAGACGCTCAATCCGGACGAGTGGCTCACCTTCATCGAGGCAGTCGTTACCGGTTATTGCGACTCCTTACGCGCGCTCGCCGCCAGAGACGCGGAGCGCTTAGGCCGCATGGCGCCGGAGGTGCCGTTCTGATGGCAAGCTTCATGGCCGATCTCGGCGCGCGGTTGGTCGACAACGGCTACGCGGTCATCCCGATCATGCCGGGAACGAAAAAGCCGGGGCGGTTTATCGGCGGGACCTGGCGCGACTATCCAGGCTGGACGAAGCACTGCGGCCGGCCGACGACCGACAACGAGCTCACGATCTGGACCCAGTGGCCCGATGCCGGCATCGGCATTGCTGGCGGCGCCGTCGCCGCGGTCGACATCGACGTCGCCGACGGCGAGGTGGCGGTGCGCATCGAGACCCTGGCGCGCCAACGCTTGGGCGAAACACCCGCGCTGCGCATCGGCCGGGCGCCGAAGCGGCTGCTCGTCTATCGCACGGACGCACCGTTCAAGGGCTTCAAGCTCATGCCGATCGAGGTGCTGTGCGAAGGGCAGCAGTTCGTCGCCTATCACATTCACCCCGACACCGGTCGCGCTTACGAGTGGCCGGAGGAGTCGCTCGCCGACATCGACATCGGCCGGCTGCCGGCGATCAGCCAAGCGCAGGCGCGTGCATTCGCCGAAGAGGCGTACACGCTGTTGCCGGAGAGCCTGCGGCCGGCGCGGCTCGGCGGCGGCAACATCCCAGCGCATCCGGCCGCCCCCGGCGATCTGCGTGGCACCACAGAAGCCATCACCGCCGCGCTCGCCTTCATCCCCAACGCCGATCTCGACTACGACTCATGGATGCGCATCGGCATGGCGCTGAAGGGCGCGCTCGGAGACGAAGCGGAGTCTCTGTTCGTCGCCTGGTCGGCACAGTCGGCCAAAGACGTGCCCGATTATACCGCCAAGACCTGGGCCAGCTTCCAGCCGCGCTCGATCGGCGCCGGCACCCTCTATCACCACGCCATCGCCAACGGCTGGTCGCCCGATCCAGCGCTCGTTCTGAACGGCAACGTCTGCATGAACGGCCGCCATCCGGCACAGGCGCTGTTAGAGAAGCTCTCCTCGCCGCCGCTGCAACTTCCGCAAGAAATTGCGGAAGTGCGCCGTGTCGAGAAAGCGCCCTGTCCGGTGGACATTGCCGGCCTCGACGGCACGCTGAAGATGCTGGTCGACTACATGCTGGCGACCGCCCGCCGGCCGCAGCCGGTACTGGCGGTGGGTGCGAGCCTCTGCGCGCTGGGGGCGCTGATGGGCCGCAAGTACCGGACCGAGAGCAACCTGCGCTCGAACCTCTACGTCGTCGGCATCGCCGATTCCGGCTCCGGCAAGAACCACAGCCGCGAGGTCATCACTGAACTGTTCGTCGAGGCGGGTCTCGGCCACACCCTCGGCGGCAACAAGATCGCGTCGGGCGCCGGATTGCTCACCGCGGTGCATCGGCAGCCGGCGATCCTGTTCCAGATTGACGAGTTCGGCATGTTCCTGGCGGCGGCCGCCGACCGCAAGCGTAGCCCCCGGCACATCTCAGAAATTCTCGATATCATGACCGAGATCTACACCATGGCCGGCACTATCTTCCTCGGTGCCGAGTATGCCAACCGCGACGGCAAGAACGAACGGCGCGACATCAATCAACCCTGCCTCTGCGTCTACGGCACGACGACGCCGATCCACTTCTGGAGCGCGCTCCAGTCGGCCAACGTCGTCGACGGTTCGCTCGCTCGCTTCATCGTCTTGCAGTCGGAGGACGACTATCCGGAGGAGAACGAAGCCGCCGGTATCCGCACCTCACCGCCGGACCTGCTCGACGCGCTCAACCTGATCGCAAACGGCGGCGGTCGTCAGGCGGCCGGCAACCTGGCAGGCATGACGCCAGGCCCGGAAACCGCCGTCGATCCACTGACGGTGCCAATGACGCCGGAGGCGCGCTCCCTCTTTCGCGCCTTCAAGCACGATAACACAGCCAGGCTGCGCGAGGCTCGCGGCACCCTCTACACGGCGATCCTGGCGCGAATTGCCGAGAACGCCTGGAAGGTGGCGATGATCCGAGCCGTCGCCGCCGATCCGGTGGCACCGGCCATCCGCGCTGTCGATGCCGCCTGGGCGATCGCGCTCGTCCGCCACTGCGCCGAGCACACGATGCTCGAGGTTGAACGCAACATCGCCGACAACCCAGTCGAGGCCAACCACAAGCGCGTGCTCGGCATCATCCGCGCGGCCGGATCGGCGGGGCTGACGAAGAATGAGCTCGCCCGCCGAACCCAGTTCTTGGACCAGCGCCAACGCACCGACATCGTGGGATCGCTGGTCGAAGCCGGACAGGTTGTCACCGCTTTGCGTCCATCAGCAACCAAACAGGCCATGATTTTCCGCATCTGCGATGGAGATGCCGCATGATTGGCCAATTCGTCAACGGCCTCCAATTCGTCATCCATCGCCAACGGCGGCTAAGTTCTTCTGACCATGTGACGGACCACCCATCCGTCAAATTCGTCAATCCGTCACGTAGGACCCTCACGCGGGTAATAGATACACGTGCAGCTTCTCACTCTACATACGTAGTGATGGATTGATGATTATGATGAATACTACTATTATAATAGAAATCAAGCGCTTATGTCCGCTCGGTCGCCTTTGATCATTTCTGCCGGAATTGACGGATCTGATGCCCGTTCGCCGGCTCTGACGAGAATTCCTTCTCTGACCGCATCCACCCTCGAGGGCTGGAGCGAGGCTGTCGTCCCTGACCGGAGGACACCGCCGCCCCCGCCGCTCCATAACCCTGGAGGACGATATGAAGCTCAAGTCTGTCCGCTGTTTGGCGACCGCCGCTGAACCGCCGCTGATGTCCGCCGAGGAGATGATCTCGGCATCCGAGATGTCGCGCCAGCCGCTGGAAGGCCGCATCGAGGCGATCATCGGAACGGCCGGAGACGCCGGCGTGACCAAGACGGAGGTCATCCGGCGAACCCAGTTCGTCGATCGAAGGCGCCGGAACAATGCGTTGGCGGCGCTGATCGAGGCCGGCAGGATCGTGGCGGTCAAGCAGCCAACGGCGACCAGACCGGCGATCGTGCTGCGTCTGGCGGGCAATTGCGAAAGCGCGGCCGATCCGGAGGCGATGGTGCCGAGTCCGGTTAACGGCTCCCCAATCGAGGCGCTCGCCGGCGGCCGGCCGACGCCGCCGGTGATCCTGGCGCTTGATCTGGGCCAGCGCACCGGCTGGGCCGTGCGCAGCCGCGATGGCGCGATTGCGAGCGGAGTCCAGGAATTCCGCCCCGGCCGGTTCGAGGGCGGCGGGATGATCTGGCTGCGGTTCCGCGCGTGGCTGCAGGAGATCGACGAGACTTCCGGCGGCGTCGGCGTGGTGGTGTTCGAGGAGGTACGCCGGCATCTCGGTACCGCCGCCGCGCACGCGTTTGGGGGTTACCTCGCGCATCTCACCGCCTGGGCCGAGGCGAACCGGATCCCGTACCAGGGCGTCCCGGTGGGCACCATCAAGCGGCACATCGCCGGCAAGGGCAACGCCGACAAGGCCGCCGTGATAGCGGCGGTGAAGGCGCTTGGCTTCGCGCCCACGGACGACAACGAGGCCGACGCGTTGGCGCTCTTGGACTGGGCGATCGCGCACGGGATCGGAGGAGTGCGATGAACGGCGCCATGTTGTTGCAACACGCCGCCGGCGTGATTGAGAACCGCGAGCGGATCTACGGGCCGCCCTCGGAGAACTTCGAGGCGATCGCCGCGCGGTGGTCGCTGGTGTTGGGGATCGCTGTCACCCCGGCACAAGTCGCGTTGTGCCTCATCGATCTGAAGCTGGCCCGGCTCAGCCGCGATCCCAAGCATCTCGATAGCATCGTCGATGTCGCCGGCTACGCCGCGTGCTTGCGGGAGGTGACCCGTGCGTAGCGGCGTGCGTGGCTCGCTTGAGCGGCACCTGCCGCGGACAGCGACGAACGAAGACGAGCTGCTCGCCATGCGCCGGGCGGCGTGGCGGAAACAGGGGATCGTCGTGCTGCGGATCGACGATGTGCGTGACGAGATCATCCGCCAGGCCGTCGTCAACGAGGCGACGCGGCTTTATGGGCAACGGGAGGTTGCGTAATGGCGCGCAGGAAGCGAACCACTGTCACCACGAAGCCGCGTTTGCAACGGGTGCAAACCGATCCAACCGGCGGCACCACGCGGCCGGCTGTCGTGTCCCGTCCCGATGGCGCCCTCGAGGCCGTCTACGAAGCCGATCCCGACGGCCGCCCCGTCGTCCACCACCGTACCGTCGACACGCTCGGCATCATGCTGCGCGCCGGCACGATCACCCAAGGCATGCACGATGCGGCACGCGACTTCCAGGCACAGTTCACCATCGCCCGGTTCGATGTCGTCCGCTGCATGTCGCTGGTACGGGTGCCGGGCGGCGGCGGGCCGGGCGATTTCACCGACGCCCAGGTTGACGCGCGGCGGCGGATCGGGAAAGCCCTCGACGCGCTGGGCGGCCTCGGCAGCCCCGCCGGCTCCTGCGTCTGGCACGTCGTCGGGCTGCAGCGCTCCATTCGCGAGTGGACGATGCGGCAGGGCTGGGGCGGAAAGCCGGTGCGCGTCGAGCAGGCGCAGGGGATACTCGTTGCGGCTCTGGGGGTGCTGGCGGGGTGGTATGGGTATGGGAAAAGGTGATGGAGAACATTCGGTTGGCGACCGCAATATCCCACTCGGAGGTTTGCACCTGTGGCCGCATCTGCGTCTGTTACAACGCCCACAATGTCGAGACGCAGTACGGCGGAATAGCCGCAGTAGCACTCTCGCAAAAACCGCCAGCGACGACGGCACCCTTGACTCTATTAGTGGAAAAATGTTCTCCAATCGTAAATTTCGGGGACACCGGAGGGCTATATGAGTTTGGAAAGCGCCCTTATTGATCTTGAGAAGCAACTTGAGGCGGCAGCAAAAGCTGCGAGGGCGGCGCATGCGGTACTGAAAAAGGCGCAGGCCAGCGCCCGCGTCGGCAACCTCCGAGACCTGCAGAACCAGCTTGCCGAGGGGCGCAACAGTGGCAAACGGTTTGCCGAGGCAATGGCGCAAGCCGATGAGTCGTGGACGTTCAAGCCGGAACCCTATTTTGCCGAAGGTGGCTACCTCCACGAACTCAAGGAGGAAGCAGACCGCCAGAGTATTTCCCTGTTCGAGAAGGACGGCCGCATCTACTGCTTTCCGATGCTGCTGACGCTCTCCGAGAAGGACAGCGCGGTCATCATCGACCGCAAACCCGAACGCCGGGTTCGGCCGAGCGCACTCGTCAAGCTGTTGGCCGCCCGTCAAAATCGACCGCAGCGCGCCAATACTCAGAAGTTTCTCGAAGCGCTGTTTGATGCCTACCTTGTGCTTGCGCCTCAAGTCAGCAGGGATTGGTCATCAAGCTCGCTCGGCCTGGGCCCCGTTGTCCAGCTTCTAAGGATTTATGACCTGCTGACACTGCTTCCCGGCGCGGAACGCGACTATACAAGGGAAGAGTTTGCGCGCGACATTCATCTCCTTGATCAACAGCCTGATCTTCGAACCAAGGACGGTCGCAGGTTTGCCCTGCCGGCTTCGACGGGAAGCAAGGCCGCGGGAAAGCGGCTGACGGTGATCGATCCGCAGGGGACGGAACGCATCTACGTTGGCATTCGGTTTGACAAGGAATAATGCCGTGGCAGTGCGCTGGAGCGAATGGTTGCAGTTGGTGGATAGCGAATACCTCAGTGATTTCGTCGTGGCAGGCGGCGCAGCGGTCAAATTTATCGTCAGCGACGAGCGGGTCGTGGAAGCGCTGAAACAAGACGTCCGCCGTCAGGCCGAGGCACATGGACTTCTATTCGCCGGAATCGAAAGCAGCGAGATCAAACTGCACCTGATTCAGGATTTATTTTTCGCGATCTCACGTCAGGCGGACTGGACGGCAGACGCGCAACGCTTCGTCGAAGGGCTGTTCAAGAGCAATGGGTACCAGTGGCCGTGCCCCGGTCAGCCGGTGCCTCTGGAGGACCTCGCTGATGGCAACGGCGTTGATGCCAAAATCCTGAAGAAGGAATTCAATCAGTGGCTGACGAAATCCGTGATGCATGACACAGGCATGGCGCAGGATTTCCGTATCGCCATCACGCGACTGTGCCTCAATTGTCTCGTTCCCGCGGACGGATCGGCCGACAACGAGACGCCGATTCATGATTGGCTGCAAGGTAAATTGCAGAAGATTGGTCCGCTTCGCGCCGCCGAAATCTACGCCAAGATCACGCGGCATAATGCTCGCGCCATGCTGCGATCATTGTGCCGCTGGGTTCGCCTCGCGGGGCACAATGGGATGATCCTCGCGATCGACATCCGTCAATTGACAAAGGCCATCCCTCCCGGTTTCGCCGAGGTTCGTTTCACGCCCAACGCAGTGATGGACGCGTACGAGGTGCTCCGCCAACTGATCGACGACATCGATCTGTTCGAAGGCCTATTCGTCGTGGTCATGGCCGACCAAGCCTTCCTCGGCAATGACCCGAAACGGAGCGTGAGCGCGTACCAAGCGTTGAAAATGCGGATCTGGGATGACGTGAAAGCGCGCAGTCGGGACAATCCGCTGGCGCCATTGGTGGTTCTAAACGCGGCATGAACCGGGCGTCCTGAAAAATAGCTGAAGGGGACGTTGATGACCGAGCCAAGGCACGCCATCGAGGCGCTGAGGGCCGGTGTGCCAAATCGAGCAGCCATACGGCTGCTAGGCACCAGGGAAGATGGCATACGCCAGCGCTTCCTTGAGACCCTTAAACAATGCCAACACAGTCTGCAGTGCAATACCCAGCCGACGGGTCAGGTCATTGCCGGCGGCTTCGGCAGCGGCAAGTCGCACCTGCTCGGCTATCTCAAAGAACTGGCGCTTGCCGAGAATTTCATTGTCAGTTGGGTGGTGATCAGCAAGGAGACACCTCTTTTCGATCCGGGCCGGCTTTATCTCTCAGCGATGCGCTTTGCCACGGTGCCCGGCTGTAATGACGATGTGATGACGGCCGTGCTGGCCCGACTCAAACCTGGCAGTCAGGCTTTCGAGGAGTTGGAAGGCTGGGCCAGCGATGCAGCCACGGACTTGTCACCGGTATTCGCCGCTCTGCTGTACCTGTTTGCGCGCCCGGCGACGACGCCGGATGTCATTCAGTACATGGCCCGCTTTCTGGCGGGCGGCCCCTTGAACCTGACGCGTGTCAAGCAAGGGCTGAGAGACGCGGGCGCCGCCAAGCTGTTCCCGCTTAAGGCCGTCAAGCAGGCGGACATCGTCCAGCAGCGCCTGCGGTTTGTGCCGCGCCTGTTCACTGCCGCCGGATTCGACGGTTGGGTCGTGTTGATGGACGAGGTCGAATTGATCGGGCGTTACGGCATTCTGCAGCGGGGCCGCAGTTACGCCGAACTGGCGCGTTGGCTGGGTATCGCTGACACGGAAACGGTCCCCGGCGCCGTTGCCGTTGCCGCCGTCACCGATGATTTTTTCGAAGAAGTCATCACCAAGCGGCGTGACGACGAACAGGTGCCTCTCAAACTCGTGAATAAGAATGAGCGCGCGGCCGCTGAACGTGCGCGTCGTGGAATTGAGTTTCTGGAGCGGGAGCGGAAGAGAGCCACTTTGCGCCCGCCGGATCAACAGCAGTTACAAACCTGCCTCGACAAGGTGCGCGGTCTCTACGATCAAGCCTACGGCTGGCAGCCCGAGGATATCGAAATTGGACCGATTGCTGCGACGACGTCCATGCGCCAGCACATAAAGTCATGGATCACGACGTGGGATCTGGAACGCCTGTACCGAGGGCAGCGGCCCGAGATCGAAACCATTGCCCTGCCGACGAACTATGAGGAAATGAAAGAAATCGAGCCGGCGCGGGAGCCGGCCGGCATTGACTTCGATGACGAGTGATTGTGGCCTCGACGTTTGCCGGGGCAAGCGATGATCTTGGACTGAGCTGGCCGCGCCCGCTTTTCCCGTACCAGATTGACGGCGTTCGCGCCTTGCTTGCCCATCGCTCATTGCTGCTTGCGGATGAAATGGGGCTTGGCAAAACGATCCAGGCGATCGCGGCTTTGCGCGTTTTGTTTGCGTTCTCTGGGGCGAACGCGGCCCTCATCGTCGCTCCGGTCGGCCTTGTCCTGCAATGGCGCCGTGAACTGCGGCAGTGGGCGCCCGAACTGAGGCTGTCCACCATCCTCGGTTCGCCTGGTGCACGGACCCAGTTATGGCGCGCCCCGGATGCTCAGGTGTTTTTGTGCGGTTATGAAACCATTCGCGGCGATCGCCACGATCCCGTCGTCGGAGACCGGGACTGGGACGTGGTCATCCTTGATGAGGCGCAGCGGATAAAAAATCCGAACGCAGAGATCTCCTGGGCGATCAAACAGCTTCGTCGGCATCGCAGCTGGGCGCTGACCGGGACGCCGCTGGAGAACCGCCTCGATGATCTTCTTTCCGTGCTGGATTTTGTGGCTCCCGGCCGGTTTGATCCTAGCAGCTACGCGCTGGGCCTGCGCCGCCTGTTGGGCGAAGTGCAGATGCGCCGCCGGCGCGTCAACGTCCTCGAAGACCTGCCGCCTAAACTCTCGGTGCCGATTCTGCTCGACTTGGCGCCCGCTCAACGGTTGGCTTACGAGCGTGCCGAGCGCGATGGGATCGTTCGCTTGGCCTCGCTGGGCACCGAGCTGCGAATCAACCACGTGCTCGAACTGATCCTGCGGCTGAAACAGATCTGCAACTTCTGCCCGGAGACCGGAGCTTCATCAAAGCTGGCTGACCTTCGGGATCGTCTCGCCGAGATCTCTGCCATAGGCGAGCGGGCATTGGTTTTCTCACAGTTCCGCGCCCACCCCTTTGGCATCGAGCGCGTTGCCCGTGAGTTGGCCGATTACGATCCGCTGGTGCTTTCCGGACAGCTTTCCTTGGAGGCACGCGCAGACGTCGTCCGCGAATTTGAGCGGAACGACAACCGGCGCCTGATGCTCTTGTCCCTTCGCGCTGGTGGCGTCGGTCTGAACCTGACCGCAGCATCTTATGTATTTCACTTCGATCGCTGGTGGAATCCGGCCGTGGAGACGCAAGGCGAAGATCGAGCTTATCGCATCGGCCAGACGCGCACAGTTACTGTCTATGCCTACCTCTGTGCCAACACTGTCGAAGAGCGGATCGCCGCGATCCTGGCGGACAAGCGCCAGTTGTTCACCGATTTGGTTGAAGGCGTGTCAATCCGCCAGATCCGTCGGTTAGATTTGCCAACCCTGCTGCGCGCGATCCATCCACGACGGCCCCCGCAAGCGGCGCAAGGATAGTTCGCAAAAGGCGGAGCGGAGTACGGGAACATCCCCGTGATTTCCATGGATGAGGCAAGGGTATATCCCAGATTGCGCACCCATGAATCCGGGCTGCGATTTGCCCGACTCTGTTCAGCGTTGCCTCCTAGTGTTGACGATGTTGACGCCGCGTGTTCGCTTTCGGCGTTTCAGAGGGTTCACCATTGGCGCCTCGCGTCGGTGGTTCGCGGCGCCGTGCAACGATCATCAGCGGCTCACGCGACTGGCATTTCTGGCACATCATCTTGCGCGCTTGACACAGACCGCCGCAAGATGTAGAAGATTGCAATGCTTCGCATTGGTTCTGCAGCCGGGCCTCCGGCGGCAGTGATCCCCTCCAGACACTCTGGAACGACGGAATAGGGTACAGCGCGGCGTTTGCCACGCTGGCAAAGAGTGCGAGACAGGCTCTCTTTCTCACGGTGAGAAAAGCATTCCGCCACTAGGGGTGATGCTGACGTCGGCGATGCCAGTGGGGTGCATCGACACCGTGCGACCTCCACATTTTGTGCTATTGACAAAGCGCGGCACAACATGTAGTATGCGTGATCATTGATTCGCGATTCGCCGCAGGCACGGCAGACGGCACAACTGAAAGGTGCAACAGAGCATAGTTTAGGGCTTCAGGACGGTAGGCAAAAAGGACACCGGAACTTCTCCGGGCTGGGTTAAGTAGTTGATATCTTGGGTCCTTCCCCGAGACTACAACCGCTGGTGGCAGTAGCCCGCAAGGTCGCCAGCGTGAACCCTAAAAACCGGGAAGCCAGCAGAACCAGTAGCCAATCCAGTCGCCTTCTTTCGTTGCGTAATATCAGAGACTTAACGCTGGTTCCCGGCGGCTTCCGCCGGATCCAGTAAGTGCTCCCAAGGTGGCTTCCTCCCGGCCACCGATCTCGCCGCCTCCGGGCGGTGTTTTTTTGCCTTAAGGCATACCCCTCATGACCTCGCTT
>JBATPX010000024.1:0-6804 GCA_049291695.1 Defluviicoccus sp. | reverse complement strand
GGCTCCCGCCGAGCCGGTGTCGCGGCCGGGCGATCTGTGGCACCTCGGCTCACATCGCCTCCTGTGCGGTGATGCCACCGCCGCCGACGATGTGTCCCGGTTGCTCGATGGCGCGCGCCCGAACCTGATGGTTTGCGATCCGCCGTATGGCACGCGATACGATCCCGCCTGGCGCAACGACGCCGGGGTGTCGAACACCGTGCGCACCGGCACGGTCACCAATGATGACCGCGCCGACTGGCGCGAGGCGTGGACATTGTTTCCGGGCGATGTCGCCTACGTTTGGCATGCCGGCGTTCATGCCCGCACCGTTGCCGAGAGCCTGGAGGCCTGCGGCTTTGCCATCCGCTCGCAGCTGATCTGGGTGAAGAACCGGTTCGTGCTCAGCCGCGGCCATTACCATTGGCAGCACGAGCCTTGCTTCTACGCCGTCCGCGACGGCGGCGAGTCCCGCTGGCAGGGGGCGCGCGATCAGTCGACGGTGTGGCCGATCGCCACCAACGCCGACGACGACGCGGCGACGGTGCACGGCACCCAGAAGCCGGTCGAATGCATGCTGCGGCCGATGCTCAACAACAGCGCCCGCGGCGATACGGTGTACGAGCCGTTCGCCGGCAGCGGCAGCACCATCATCGCAGCCGACAAGTCGGGCCGCCTCTGCTTCGGCATGGAGATCGAGCCGCGCTACTGCGACGTGATCGTCGAGCGCTGGCAGAACTTCACCGGCAAACGCGCCAGCCTCGACGGCGACGGCCGCACGTTCGACGAGATCGCGGCCGAGCGGCTGCCGCGGGCGGCGTGATCAATTGTGCCGCGGTCTTGTGTCGCGTGACACAAGCAGCCAGGCACCCCCGACCGCGTGCGGCGTAACGAGTTCTCGATGCGGGATGGAGGAGTTGGAGCCTCGCGGGGCCCATAACCCCGAGACGCGGGTTCAAGTCCCGCTCCCGCAACCATCGTTCTAGCCGGCAGACGCCTCCCTCCAAACCATGAGGACGCACCTTGATGTTCACCTGGATCAACCGTGCTGCCTGGAACGATCTGCAGCGCCGGCTTGCCGTGCTGGAGAAGCGTGAGCCGCCCAAGGCCGATGCCGCCAAGCTCGCCGACACGCTGGGCTGGGTCAAGCTGGCCGCCGAGGAGCAGATGCCGTTCGCAGCCGCGGTCGCGCTCAATCGGCTGATGGAGTTGCTCGGCCACGCTTTCGGCTGGCAAATCGAGTTCATCCTGGGCGCGCCGGCCGCCGGCAAGACCGCCGAGGAGTTCCTCATCGAGTTGAACCAGGCGCCCGATGCCGACCAGCCCGCTTAAGCAATCGCGTCGGATGTCGCTGATCGAGGCGCTGGTGAACATCGCCGTCGGCTACAGCGTCGCGGTGGCGATGCAGATCCTGGCGTTTCCGCTGTTCGGGCTCGACGCGTCGCTGGAAGAGAACCTGGTGTTGGGCGGGTTGTTCACCACGTTATGCGGAGCTCCGCATAAGATCGTTTATGCGGAGCCGTTGATTATGCCGAGTCCGCGGCGGCAGTCTGGCGGTCGCCGAGGTGTTGGGGCAATAATCACTCCGCATAATTCTTCGGGCTTGGCATCCTTCAGGATGGCCGGGAGCTCGTTGGGAGCTTGAAAGAGACCGCGCTGTAGCGTCGGTGTAGCAATTCAATGCCACCGAGGCATCGACGGGAAGAACCGTAAATTATGCTGAGCGTGATGTGCGCCTTCTCTCGCTTAACCATTTATAGAACAATAAAATCTTCCGATCGCTCGGCGCGGACGCGGCATAATCATGGACTCCGCATAAACGATCGCATCGGTCTGCCGCTCGTACCTGCTGCGGCGGATCTTCGAGGCGTTGCGGGTGCGCAGGTTGGTACCGGTTGATCGTGAAATGGCAGGGAAGACAGCGGCGTTTAGCGTGCTTCCGTTTCGATCACGCTGATCGGCAGCCTCGCGGTGCGGTCGGCGGCCCAACGATCGTCCAGGAACCGGGCTTCAGTGGTGTCACCGCAGATCTTCAGGATCTGCACAATACTCTTGGGGTCAAAGGTCTCGAGGCTGCCGCCCAGCTCTTCGCAGCTGAAGGTTATCTGGATCTTTGTCTTTGAAATCATTGTCGTCACCCCCTAGTTGACAACTACAGTAACGCTCTATCACTCAATGTAATCCACTACAAAAGCCGTCAACAGCCGCAATTCATACGCTATTTATCTTGCCGGTTATGTCTGGCAGTAAACTACTTCTTGCCTCCTCGACGATAAGGCCCTGCTTGTCTGCCGGACCGGCTGACGTCGTGGTCTCGGAGTTGTAACCGTTGGCGGCGGCGTAGAAAACTTGGCGGGGTCACGGCCCTCGTGGCGCCATCCAGTGCTGGGGGCGTTTGTCTTACCCGCCGATGAGATTCCTGCGGCGCACCAGTTCGCAAATACCGCCTTGTGCTGAACTTTGAAAACTTCGCCCTTAACTTCAAAGGCCATGCCGACCAACCGGATGTCGCGCGCGGTGCGCGATACGGCTGCGCCCTTCTCCTCAGCGATCCCCGCAGCCGAGAGGTAGGCGTCCATATACTCCTCGACCCTGTCGTGGGCTGCGATCTGCTCGCACTTGCCGCCCTTCTCCTTAGACCGCAGCACTGACCGCAAGCAAAATTTCACGCGCCACTACAGTTTCCCCACTTCTTGTGGAAATAGGTTGCCAAGTGTTTAATAAACGGGCTGTCGCCCGATAGTCTCCAACGAAAATGAGGGAAGCTTTGGCCCGTCGCAGTACCCAAGTACACGCTGGATATCCCGTATTTAGGACAGCCATTACTTTCAACAATATATGTAGGAGCACCGAGAAGGTCATCGTATAGCCGAATCTCAATGCAAGATTTACCGACTTCTTTGTTTATTAAATCACCTATTAATTTAATATCATCAATAAAGCTGGCTAAATCTCTATCAAACCGCAGTATATTATCTTTCTCTGTATTATAAGGTGGCCCGAGTTCTTCCGCGCGAAGCTTTGCCATGCTACACCCAGGTTTCAGCGCCAAGAATCTAAAGGTGCATCCTGATTGCGCTTTACGCTTAACGTGATTGATCCATGCGGGGAAACCAGGCGCGTATGTGTCAAGCCAGAGCAAGGTGTCGCCCGGCTGCATTCCATTGATAAGCGCGCCAAAGTCCGCCTCGTCGACAAATCCATCCATCCCATACTTTGACGATCCGCAAACGGCCCTGTCAAAGAACTCGGTGGTTTCTTTGTATAGAGCGTGAAGGGAATCGTTGGTTGCTTGCTTAAACTCTCTCAACGAGTCGTCAGTCGTTCGCTTAAATTCGCGAAGCATAGATTCCTTAATAACGTAATCAGACACAAAGGAGACAGTAGATCCGATAAACAACAGCCCACCGAGCGCACTTAGGCTAGCGCTGACCATTGAGCGCTGTCCGTCAAACTCCAAGATGGTCGAGGCGAGAATGCAGACGAGTCCAGTTAGCCCGATGACAGCAACGATGCTGACAGCCGCCCAGCGGCGAGCAGGTCGGTGTGCTTTCATCGCGTCTTGATCTGCATGCGCCATCCCGTGTCCCCTATTCTGATGCAAGCCTGAAACGTGTCCATGAGAGCGCTCGTGATAGAATGCTGGCTTTCACCAGCGCTAAAGGCTTATCTCCATCGCTACGGTGCGAGCTGCCCCCGTGGCCGGTGCTGTTGCCGAGGGGGGCAAGGCGCTTCGAGTGCGGAAACCAATGGGACAGCCTTTAGCGAAAAGATTATAGATGAAACCCGACTCTTGCAATGGTGCCAGCGCGTTGCTTGACAGTTGGCCCAGCGTGGCACCTATCGGTCTCGACGAAATGCGAGGTCGATACTGCGTCTTAGAACCATTCTCTGTCGGGGCTCATGTTAAGGCCCTCTTCGGAGAGTTCGCCGATAGCGGACTAATTCTTTGGGAGCACCTGCCTTATGGTCCGTTTCTCAATGAAGCAGCGCTTCAGACGTGGTACGAGAGCACAGCACGAGAAACCGAGACGATGCTCTTCGCCATCAGGGAGGCAGTGAGCAAACAGGTCAAGGGGTGCATTGCCTACTGGGCGATTGTTCCGCTCCACGGCCGCTTGGAGATAGGTCATGTGATCTTTGGACGGACTATGCAGCGTACTCGAATAGGAACGGAGGCGATCTATTTAATGCTTCAGAAGGCGTTCTCTTGCGGATATCGCCGCTGCGAATGGAGGTGCGCTTCAACCAACACAAGTTCCATACGCACGGCGGAGCGCATCGGATTCTTGTACGAGGGAACATTTCGCCAGCACATGGTCGTGAGGGGCCGAAACCGAGACACGTGTTGCTTTTCGATGACGGATGCAGACTGGAGGAGCCGACAAACTAAACTGGAAATATGGCTCGATCCTCGCAACTTCGATGTCAACGGGCGTCAGAAGACAAGCCTCGAGCGCGTCTAGTGGATCGAGTCTAACGTTTGGTGCCCTCTTTGGACGGCGGCGATGATGCGGTTGGGGTCGGCGGTCCAGACGAAGGGTTTGGGGTCATGGTTGGTCTCGGTGACGAAGCGGTTGATGGCGGCCTGCAGGTCGGCGACGGAACGGAACACGCCACGTTTGAGCCGGCGTCTGGAGAGCTTAGCGAAGAAGCCTTCCACCGCGTTCAGCCACGAGCATGAGGTCGGCGTGAAATGGAACGTCCAGCGCGGATGACGGCCGAGCCAGGCGCGAACCCTGGGGTGCTTGTGTGTGGCGTAGTTGTCGATGATGGCGTGGATGACCTTGCCGGCCGGGACGGCGCTTTCGACGGCATTAAGGAAGCGGATGAATTCCTGATGCCGATGGCGTTGCATGTTGCGGCCGATGACGGTGCCGTCGAGCACGTTGAGCGCGGCGAAGAGCGTGGTCGTGCCGTGACGTTTGTAGTCGTGGGTCATCGCGAGGAATTCGCGAGCCTGCCGCCAAGCCAGATCGTGCCGCGGCTTGCGGATCAGGGCCGCTACCTCGCCTCGGAGTCCAGCTTCTACCGCATTCTGCGGGCGCAGCGTCAGCAGCATCATCTTGGCCGCGCCAAGCCGCCAGCGCCGCGAAAGCCGCCGACGAGCTATCAAGCCACCGGACCCTGTCAGGTCTGGACCTGGGACATCACCTGGCTGCCCGGGCCGATCGCTGGCATTTTCTTCTACCTCTACCTGATCGTCGACATCTATAGCCGCAAGATCATCGGCTGGGAGGTCTATGCCAGGGAAAGCGCCGAGGACGCGGCCATCGTCGTCCGCCGCGCCGTCTGGGCCGAGGGCTGCCTCAGCAGCCCGCTCGTTCTCCATGCCGACAACGGCAGCCCGATGAAGGGCGCGACCTTGAAGGTGACGTTGGACCATCTCGGCGTCACCGCCTCCTACAGCCGCCCGCGGGTGAGCAACGACAACCCCTTCTCGGAAGCCCTGTTCCGGACCTGCAAGTACCGCCCTGAATGGCCATCCAAGGGCTTCGGCGACATCGAGGCCGCCCGCGACTGGGTGAAACGCTTCAGAACTTGGTACAATGGCGAGCACTTGCATAGCGGCATCCGCTTCGTTACGCCCAACACGCGGCATGCAGCACAGGATCCAACCGTGCTCGCCCAGCGTGCCTCCCTGTGGGCGAAAGCGCGCGCGGCTAGGCCAGAACGATGGTTAGGACAGTCGCGCAACTGGACCCCAGTCGGTGACGTGTGGCTCAACCAGGAACGCGACAACGGCGCCCCCAAAATCAGAGACGCCGCATGACCCTGCCGGACAACTATCTTGACAAACACCGGGATCGAGCCGCCGTTCTCGAGGAAGACCGTTATGGCGCTTCGCGCTACGAGTAGTTGAAGAGGGCGGTCGTGACGCGGGCTGCCGCGGCGCGAGGGTGCCATCGAGCGTTTTCTCCGCTTGCGCCAAGCCCCGCTCGCCCTCGAGCACCGGGCTCACGACTTCGAAACCATCGGGAACGCTGGCATCGCTCACCACTTTCTAGTGCCCCCGTGTTTCGTGATTGTAGCCTTCGATCTCGCAATCGAGACCGGCGTTGCGAGGGCGGAGCAGGCCGCCTGCTTCGTAATTCCGAAGGCCTTGATCTCGATTCGGAAAGTCCTGTTGCTCGTCATTGTCGCCGTCGCTCCCTGGTTGACAACGACAGTAACGGTCTATCACTGAATGCAATCAACTAGAAGAGCGACAACAGCCGCAATTCATACGCGCTTCATCTTACCGGTTATGTCTGGCAGTGCACTGCTTCTTGCGTCCTCGACGATAAGACCCTGCTTGTCTGCCTGAGCGGCCGCCGTCGTGGCCTGAGGTGCCTGGGAGCCGGTGCAGGCATGTAAGGCCCACCGGCGGTTCTCACTCGCACCCAAAAGCCACCCCCGGCGCCCACGCGGCCGAGAACGCGTCGGCGTCGCATCGGCTGGCGCGCTCGGCGCGTCGAGAAACGCTGATGGCGTCGGCCTGCGCCGCGCGCAAGGGAGTGAGATCCTCGAAGCCGAAGTCGCGGTATCCATCGGCGATCGCGGCGAGATACCCGTCCGACGCCGGGCCGTAGTCGCGCTGGCGCGGGCCGTTCATCACGTAGGCCATCGGCTTCGCCCGCCGGCCGTTGGACAGAGCCACGCCAAGGCGCTCCTTGATGTAGAGGTGCGGGAAGCCTTCGTAGGCATCGAGCGCACGCTCGCAAGAACGCGTGATCTCCCACAAGGCCGCCGGCGTGAGCGCGTGCGGATCGGGCTCGATATCGGCAACGCGCTTCATGACGAGGCGCCAGCCCTCAAGCCAGATCGCCGCCAGTGGCCGGGCCT
>JBATPX010000023.1:0-2654 GCA_049291695.1 Defluviicoccus sp. | reverse complement strand
CGACGCCGGCAGGGTCTTCAAGAGCGTCGTCTTGCCGACACCTGGTGGTCCGAAGATGGCGAGCGAGGTCTTGATGTGGGCCGCCGATAGTCGCTCCTCGGCGGTGACAATGCGCAATCGCTGCATGGGATGGGTCCTTACGTAAAAGCGATCGGGTTCGAGCGGTACGGCGGGGCGTTGACCGGGTGCCGAAGGCAAACCCTGCCCGGCTTTTGAGGGCTTAGGGCCGCCCCGCCGCTTGTCTTCAGCGGTGATCCTCCATGAGGCTGAGAGTGAAAGTCGGCTTGGCCGTACGCACCGTGCGCGCGGACGCGAACGCCTCGCGGATCCGGGCCGGCCAGGCGGCGTACTTGCGTTCCGGCACCCGGTAGCTGATCTCGACATACTCGGCCGGATCGTCACCGCCGGCACGGATGCGCTCGATCAGCGTTGCGAGCTGGGCCTGATCCCAGTCGGCCTTTTTCGGCAGATCGGCGACGACGGTGACGTCGTCATCGGCGAAGCGGACGGTGCCGGTATCCTTGCCCTGCTCGCGGCGCAGGGTGGTGGCGCGATCGGCGTAGCGGAGCGCGATGGCGCCATCGAGCCACTCCTTCAGCGTCTTCGCCGTGGCCAGCGCCGTCTCGGCGTCTTCTTGCAGGAGCGCCAGGTGCGCCGCCGGCAGCGCTGCGATCTCCCCGATCGGCAGGCTGCGGATGTCCTCAAGGGACGGGCGATTGCGGGGTGACGGCATCGGAGGGGCTCCTTTGGCAACGGTGGTGTGGGGTGGAGAGGCGGCGCCGGCGGTCATCGAGCTGTCTCCACCGGCCGCGGGCCTAAGAAAGCGGTGATCGCGTCGGCCATCTGGCCGCTCATCTGCTGTGCCATCGCCCATTTGCGGGCAACCGGCGGCAGCGGTGCGTGCTCGCAACCGTGAAGCATGATCATCGCATCGGTCAGCGCTCGCATGAGCTGATCGGCCGCCTCGATCAGAGCCGGGGCCTCGTGCTCGGCGGAACTGAGGCGGCCGAGGGTGTCGTGGTGCTGTTGGATCTCGGTCGCGAGGCGCTGTTCGGCCTCGAGATGCCGCTGCGCCTTTTCTTCTGCCGCCGTGGCGTGCCGTTCGATCTCGGCCAGCTCGCCGCGGCGGCGGGCGAGCGCTTCCTCGGCGAGCGTCTCCGCCTTGAGCGCTGCGGCCTGTTCGGCCTCCTCACGCGCCTGACGGACGGCATCCTCGGCAGCGGCGCGGGCTTTCGCGGCTTTGGCCCTGGCACTCTCGGCATCGCGCCTGGCCTGTTCGACCACGGCGCGCATTGCGGCGCGCTCGCCCGCCAGCTGCAGTGACATCTCCTCCGCCGCCCTGGCTTCGCGCTTCAGCCGCTCGACCTCGGCAACGGTGATCTTTTCGCCTGCGGTTGCGCGGGCTTCGAGCTCCTCGCGGACATCCTCAGGTGTGGAGGGTGCGGCCAGGAGCTGAAGCACCTCACTCCTCAAAACCGAAGTTACTTCGCTTTTGGCGCCGTACTGTTCGGCGGCGTTCATCCACAGCTGGGCGGTGCGTGCGGTGAACGGGAAGGTCTGCGCCAGCCACTGTGTGAACAAGCCGTGGCCGAGCGCGTTCTTGACCTCGATCAGATCGCGCCCGTTCTCAATGACGGTGACCACCGTTCTCGCCTTGATGCGCTCTTCCGCGCGCATCGCCAGCGCCGCGTGGTCGGGCGCGAGGCTCTGGTAGAGGGCTACTGCGGTCGTCATGCCAGTTCCTCCACTGCTGTCGGCATTGCGCCGATGCGAGCTTGCGGGATGAGCGCGATCGGCCGGGACATCGGCCTGGCGGCCTGTTTCTGCCGGGACGCGATCACCGCGAGATAGCGGTAGACGCCGCTGCCAAGGCGCTCTTGGACCAGCAGCACCCGGCCGGCCTCGGCGAAGGCGAGCGCCAGATCGGCGACGGCGGTGAGCGCTTGGCGCACCGGCGCGCTGAACGGGCTTAAGACTGGATCGCGGTCTACCGTGAGAAGGCCGTGGTGGTAGGCGCAGACATCGCCGGGGCGGCCGTAGAGCACCCACGCGGCAAACGCGTCGGCGGGGGTGAAGTCGCCAGGTTCTGGCGCGGTGGCTTCAAGGGGGGCGTTCATGTCCTTACCTGCTCAAGGGGTTGGTGCAACATGGTTTCTGCTGTTCTATCGACGGGTTTCTGGCTGGCCTGGCGTCGACCTGAGGAGCGATGCCATGGCGCGGTTCGCCGGAACGGCTTCGAATTCTGCAAGACGGCGCAGCCGATTTGGGCCCCTACTGTTCTCTTACAGGGAACACCGAAAAAGTGTCCGGAGCGGCCAGGTGCAGTCGAAGGTCGGCGGCCTGAAAGCGCTCCTTAAGAGCGGCGATGCGGTGGTAAACGGTGCTCCGCGCGATGCCGGCCTGCCGCGCCGCGTTCACCACCGAGCCGTCAAGAAGCCCCAGGAAACAGTTGCGCAGCGCCGAAGGCAGCCTGTCGTAGACGCGCCAAAGCTCGATCCGGAGGTTGAGAAGATCTTCCGGATTATAGCCAATCGTCAGCATGGGAGCAGTTTCTGCCCCGACGGCGTCAGGATCGCTCCCGTCGCTTCCGGCATGACGAACGATCGCGTCGAAAGAGAGCACCTCGACCCTGGCCCCTCGCTTCTCCGCCCGCG
>JBATPX010000022.1:0-1936 GCA_049291695.1 Defluviicoccus sp. | reverse complement strand
GTGTCATCGATCGCGCGCAGACGACGATGACCTTCGATGCCGAAGGGCAGGTCACCGGCTCCGGCGGCTGCAACCGTTACTTTGGTCCCGTCAGCATCGACGGCACTGCCATCAGTTTCGGCAGTCTTGGGGCAACGAGGAAGGCCTGCGTGCCGGCGCTGATGGACCAGGAACAGAAGTTCTTTGGCGCTCTGGCGATGACTCGCTCCTACCGCTTCGAGCAACCCGGCCACAAGCTCGTTTTCCTCAGTGAGGAAGGCACGCCCTTGATCCGGTTCACGCCGCTCGAATAGCCGCGGCAAGGCCAGAGGTGACGGTGGCATCATCGTCATGCTCGCCGGCGACGTTTTCTGACTCAGCGACCGCTTCCAGCATCCCGTGCAGCGAAGGATCGCACTGGTAATGCCGGAGCGCGCGAGCAACAAAAGCGGCCACCTTGACATGCGTGCCATCGCGGTCGATGGCGAGGCTGGACAGCACCTCGACCAGGATCTCGATGGCTTCGCAGATCAGCGCCGCTTCCGGCCTGTGCTGCCGCAGCTCGACGGCGGCGAGCCACGCTGTCGCCTCGACCAGGCGCAACCGGCCGTGGCCGGTGTCGGGGATGTCATGATCGAGCATGTCGGGGGTCCTCCCTTGGCCAAGCCCGCAGCACCAGCTGAGGCAGGGCAGTGATCCATTTCCGAGCCGCGCCGTCGACGTCGAGGCGCTTGGCCACGGTGACTTGCCGAACCAGGACGAAGATCGGCACGGTGGTGCGCCCCGTGAGGCGGGTGAATGACGCGCCCTTGCTGCGCCCGGTGTTCGCCGCCGCCCGGCCGCGCTTAGTGAGGCGAATATTGTCGGCGACCAGCAGACTTGGCCGGCCCCGGCGAACAACCAGCCGCAAGCGCTGGCCGTGCATCCGCTCCCACGCGGCCGGCGTGATTTTCTGCCGGCCAGCGGCGAACTTGCCTGCGGCCGGAGTCGGAATGGCGAGGTAAAGCCCCTGCCGGGAGCGGATCAGCCCGCCCTCGGCGTAGAGGCGGACGATGCCGGGCACCTTCGAGAAGACGAAGCCGGCGGCACCGATGCTCGGCCGGCCCTTCGGGAACACCTCGCCGCGCCAGGTATTGGCGAGCCGGGTCCCGAGACCGGCGCCGGTGATCTGCGCCCTCAACTCTGTCTTGAGGCCGTCGCTCGCGGTCCGCACGCCGGTGGTGACCGCTCTCTCGGCCGCACGCACTTCGGCATTAAGAAGCGCGTTCAAATCGCCCTGGATGGCGGCTTGAAGCCGTATCAACGCGCTTCGCAGGTCCAGATCAGCCGGCCGTCGTCGCGCTTCGGTGCACCCTGGATGAGATAAGTCTCGCCCTCAACGACGAGGGTGTCGCCGGCTTGCGGTGTCGCCACCTGGTTGATGCGGACATCGAAGATGGCAGTGGTCGTGTGCAGGCGGGTGTCGGCGAAGGAGATCACATCGTCCGGCCGATGCCAGAACACCCGCACCGCCCTGGGTTCGCCGCCCGCCGGCGTATAGATGGCATCCCAGCCCAGGTGCGGGTCATTGAACAGAGTATCGATGGCACTGGCGAAAGCGTTCATGATGATCACGTCCCCGCCGGTGTGTTGGCGCCCAGCTTCATCTTTACCGTGGCGCTCGGGTTGGCGGCGGCCGAGACCGCGACACCGACACACACCTGTGCGGTGGCGGTCTTGTTGACGACTTTGTTGGTCGCGTCCCAGAACAGCCGGTCGCCGACGTCGATCGCGAGCGCCGAGGTCTTGGCGATCTCGACGACACCCTCGGTGAGGATCTCGGCCTCGGCACCCTCGAGCGCGTCGTATTGGGCGATCCCGAACAGGGTGCCGATCAGCACCCCCTGGCCGGAGGTGACGCCGCCGGAAGGCGCGGTGATGGTCAGCGTGTGGCCGGGTTGGACATAGGTCTTCATGA
>JBATPX010000021.1:0-11984 GCA_049291695.1 Defluviicoccus sp. | reverse complement strand
GAGCGGGGCTCCCCCGGCAGATCGCCCGTCGGCGCCTGCACGCCGATCCTGCAACCGACCGAGGAGCGCAGGCGCACCGGCAGCCACTATACCCCCCGCGCGCTCACCGAGCCGATCGTTCGCCATGCGCTGCGGCCGACCCTGGAACGGCTTGGGTCGGAGGCGCGGCCCGAGGCGATCCTGGACCTCAAAGTCTGCGATCCGGCGATGGGCTCCGGCGCCTTCCTGGTCGAGGCCTGCCGGCAACTGGCCGAGCGGCTGGTCAAGGCCTGGGCGCGCTGGCCGGAGACCAGGCCGCAGATCCCGGCCGATGAGGACGAGGAGCTGCACGCGCGCCGCCTGATCGCCCAGCGCTGCCTCTACGGCGTCGATCGCAACCCGATGGCGGCCGATCTGGGCCGACTGTCGCTGTGGCTGGCGACGCTGGCGCGCGACCACGAATTCACCTTCCTCGATCACGCGATCAAGAGCGGCGACTCGCTCGTCGGCCTCGATGTCAAACAGATCGAGGCGTTGCACTGGGATGCGGGCAAGGCCGATGTCGATCCCGGCCTGCTGCGCGGGCTGGTCAAGGCGCGGCTTGAAAAGGTCGATGCCGAGCGCCGCCGCATCCGCGAAGCAGTCGAGGACGCGACCGAGGAGGACCTGCGGCCGATCCTCAAACGCGCCGAGGCGGCGCTGCAGGATCCGAAGCTGATCGGCGACGCGGTCATTGCCGCGTTCTTCTCCGCCGACAAGCCAAAGGCGCGCGAGGCGGAACGCGTCAAGGTCCGCGCCGCGATCGAGATGGGCGGCCCCGACTGGCGCGAGCGGCTAAAGGCCCTCACCCCAACCCTCTCCCGCAAGCGGGAGAGGGAGCAGGCCGCGCCCAACCTTTCCCTCGCCCGCTTGCGGGAGAGGGAGGGGCCCGCGCAGCGGGAGGGTGAGGGCGTTCTCCCTCTCCCGCGTGCGGGAGAGGGCCGGGGTGAGGGCGCTCAGATCACCCCATTCCACTGGCCGGTGGAATTCCCCGAAGTGTTCGACCGCGCCAACCCCGGCTTCGATGCCATCGTCGGCAACCCGCCGTTCGCCGGCAAGAACACGATCATCGCCGGCAACCCGGATCGTTACCTCGACTGGCTGCAGACTCTGCACGAAGGCGCCCACGGCAACGCGGACCTCGTGGCGCATTTCTTCCGCCGCGCCTTTGGCCTCTTGCGCCAGGGCGGGACCCTCGGCCTGATCGCCACCAACACGCTGCGCCAGGGGGACACGCGTTCCACCGGTTTGCGCCCGATCCGGCAAGCGGGCGGCACGATCATCAACGCCCAGCGGCGGATCAAATGGCCGGGGGAGGCTGCGGTCGTCATCAGCACCGTCCACATCCACAAAGGGCCGATCAAAGGGCCGTACGTACTCGACGGGCGGGAGGTGGAGCGCATCACCGCGTATCTGTTCCATGCCGGCGGCGACGACGATCCAGCAATCCTCGTCGCCAACGCGAACAGGAGCTTCCAGGGCAGTATCGTCCTCGGCATGGGCTTCACGTTTGATGATACCGATACCAAGGGAGTTGCCAGCCCGCTCGCCGAGATGCGGCGGCTGATCGCGAAGAATCCGCGCAACGCCGAGCGCATCTTCCCCTACATCGGCGGCGAGGAGGTCAACACCAGCCCCACCCACGCCCACCACCGCTTCGTCATCAACTTCGAGGATTTCCCGCTCAAGCGCGCCGACCTTGGGCAGGCGTGGGCGCGGGCGGACGCCAGGCAGCGGCAGGCGTGGCTGCGCACTGGCATCGTGCCGATGGACTATCCCGATCCGATCGCCGCCGACTGGCCCGATCTGCTCGCCATCGTCGAGGCGAAGGTCAAGCCAGAACGGCAGTTGCTTGGCGACAACGCCGACGCTCGCCGACGAAAGCAATTCTGGTGGCTTTGGGGACGTTACACACCCGCGCTGTTCGAAGCCATCCGCCCGCTCGACCGCGTGCTGGCGATTTCGCGCGTTACGGAGCATATGGGGTTTGCTTCCTTACAGACCGGCTCAGTTTTTTCCGAACGGCTCGCCGTGTTTGCCTTGGATACCGCGGCGGCATTCTGCGCGATCCAATCGCGAACTCACGAAGTTTGGGCGCGTTTCTTTGGTTCATCCCTGGAAGACCGCTTTATGTACGCGCCGGTCGACGGCTTCGAGACCTTCCCGTTCCCTCAAGCCTTCGAGAGCGATGCGCGGCTGGAGGGGGCGGGGGAGGCGTATGACCGCTTCCGCGCCGAGCTGATGGTACGCCGCGACAAGGGCCTGACGAAAACCTACAACCTCTTCCACGACCGCCATGTCCGCGACGCCGACATCCGCAGCTTGCGCGATCTGCACGCGGCGATGGACCGCGCGTGCCTGGCCGCCTACGGCTGGGACGACCTCGCCGAGCGCGCCGAAGCCGTCTTCCTCGATGAGACGAATGAGGACGAGTTCGCCTATCAGGGCCGCCTGTTCTGGCCGTCCGACTTTCGCGACGAGGTCCTCGCCCGCCTCCTGGCGCTGAACGCCGACCGCGCCACGGCGGAAGCCCGCGCCGGCAAGACCCTCACCCCGGCCCTCTCCCCCCAGCGGGAGAGGGAGCAGACCGCGCGCTCCCTTCCCCTCGCCCGCAAGCGGGAGAGGGAGGGGCCCGCGTCAGCGGGAGGGTGAGGGGCATGCCCTGGCACGAGAAACCCATCGGCCGGGCGCGGGCGCTCAGGCGGCGGCTGACCGAAGCGGAGCAGAGGCTGTGGGCCCGGCTGCGCAACCGTGGCTTCAGCGGCTGGAAGTTCCGCCGTCAGGTGCCGATCGGCCCGTTTATCGCCGACTTTGCCTGCATCGAGGCGCGGCTGGTCATCGAGGTCGACGGCGGCCAGCATGCCAGTACCGAGGAGGCCGATGGCGAGCGAACGAAGACGCTGGCAACGTTCGGCTATACGGTTCTCCGGTTCTGGAATAACGAGGTGATGACCAATATTGATGGTGTGTTGACTGCGATTTCAGTGGCCTTGGCGGAGGTCAAGGATCACCCTCACCCCGGCCCTCTCCCGCCAGCGGGAGAGGGAGCAGACCGCGCGCTCCCTTCCCCTCGCCCGCAAGCGGGAGAGGGAGGGGCCCGCGTCAGTGGGAGGGTGAGGGGCATCAGCCAGCCGCAGGCCCGCGCCGGCAAGGCCCGCACGTAGCGCAGGCCGTCGTTACCTATTGCGTAACTGCAAGTCAGCTGTTACCTTCTGCGTAACAGATGACCGGCACAGCGAATGATCCTCTCGTTCGCGAGCAGAAAGCTCGAAAAGCAACTCTCGGACGAGGCGCAGATCCGCCGGGCATTCGGCGACCGGGGGCGGCGGCTGATGATGCGGCTTGATGTTTTAAAGGCAGCGTCGTGCCTTGCGGATGTACCGCACACACCGCCGATCCGGCGCCACGCCCTGAGCGGCCCATGGGCCGGACATTACGCCGTGGATATCACAGGGAATTGGCGGTTGATCTTTCGACCGGTGACCGCGGCAGCATCGCGCGATCCGGGCGGAGTCACAGATCTTGCCGGCATCACGGCCATCGAAATCGTTGCCATCGAGGACTACCACTGACGATCGAGCGGCGGCAGGGAGAGACCGATGAGGGCAGTATTGCAGGAGGACAAGGGGTGGTCGCCCAACTGGGCAACGCATCCCGGCGAGCATCTGGCAGAGCAGATCGAAACGCGCGGTTGGTCACAGGCGGACTTTGCCCGCCTCGCCGGCCTGACGCCGAAGCTCGTCAGCACGATCATCGCCGGTCGCAATCCGGTGACGCCGGAGACGGCGATCAAGCTGGAGCGCGTGCTCGGCCTGAAGGCCGACATCTGGGCGCGATTGCAGGCAAACTGGGACCTGTTCGCGGCGCGCGCCCGCGAACGGGCCGCGGATGCCGAGACCGAAGCCTGGGTCAGGCAGTTTCCGATCAAGGAACTTAAAGCGCGCGGGCGGCTGCCTAAGGCGGCCGACTTGGGTGCGCTGAAGGAGGGGTTGCTCGGGCTGCTCGGGATTGGGGCGATCGAGGCGTATCCGCAAAAGCTTGCGTCGCTGATGGTCCGGCATCGCCAGTCGCGGGCGCATCCGGTCTCGGAGCATCACGTCGCCGCCTGGTTGATGCTCGGCGAGGAGAAGGCGCGTGCCATGGCCTTGCCGAGCTTCGATGCTGAGCGCTTTGTCGCGTCGGTGCGCGAAATCCGCACGCTCACGGAAGCGGAGCCCAGCGTGTTCGAGCCGCGCATGCGGAGCTTGTGCCGTGAAGCGGGGGTGGTGCTGGTTTTCGAGAAGCCGATTAGCCAGACACGGCTTTACGGCTCGGCCCGCTGGCTCGATCGGGAGCACGCCATCATCCAGATGTCGTTGCGGATGAGGTCCAACGACCACTTCTGGTGGACCTTCTTCCATGAGGCTGGGCACCTCGTGCTGCATCGCGGCCGAAACTTCGTCGAAGAGAAAGATGGCTCGGGCGACCCGTTCGAGCAGGAAGCCGATCAATGGGCCGAGGAGATGCTGGTCGGCCGCGAGCGCTTCGATTTGTTCGCCTCTACCCGCCCTCGATCCGAGGCCGCGGTCCGCCGGTTCGCCAATGAAGCCGGGATTCATCCCGGGATCGTCGTCGGCATGCTGCAGCACCGGAGGTCACTGCCGCACACTCATCTCAACAAGCTTAAGGCGCGCTTCACTTGGGTATCTGAGAGTTCGTCAAGTCGTGGAGCGGGCCCTGAATGAACGTCACCTACGATCCGCACACGGATACGCTCTCAATCGTGCTGGCGCCTCGCGCGGTGGCCGAAAGCGACGAGGACAAGCCGGGCGTGATCCTCGATTACGACGCCGGCGGCCGGCTGGTCGGCGTGGAGATCCTCGACGCCTCGAAAACGATGCCGGACCCGGCCAGCGTCAACCTGAAGATCGCCGTGTAGGAACAATCAGTCGTTACCAGCTTGCAAGATTTCCTTGCAAATGGTCGTCCGCAAGAACATACTTTCTCGCGGAGGGTCCCATGGCGACAGTGCTCATCGGTGCGCGGATCAAGGCGCGGCGCGAAGAGCTGAAGCTCTCGCAGGATGACCTTGCGCGACTGTTCGGTTTCAAGGACCGGCAGACGGTTTCTGCGATCGAGACCGGCGAACGCCGCGTCACCGCCGAGGAACTCCTGCTCGCCGCCGAAAAGCTCGGCAAGCCGTTGGACTACTTCACCGATCCGTTCATGCTGGTCGGCGAGGGACGGTTCTCCTGGCGCCAGAGCAACGTCGAGACGGCGCACTTAAGCTCCTACGAAAGGGTAGCCGGCCGCTGGATCGCCGCTTTCCGCGCGATCGCGCCTGAAGTCGGCCGGCCGCTGCCGCTGCTGCGGCGGAACCTGGGCCTCACCCGTCATTCGCGGTTCGAGGACGCGATGGCGGCCGGCGAGCGGTTCGACGCCGAGTTCCAGCTCGGCAAAGTCCCGGCGCGGCGCCTCGCTGAGGTGATGGAGCGCGAGCTCGGCATCCTCGTCCTCATGGTCGATGCGTTCCAGGGAATCTCCGGCGCGGCGTGTCGTTTGCCGGACCTGGACGTGGTGCTCATCAACCGCCACGAAGTCATCGGGCGGCGTCATTTCGATCTGGCGCACGAACTGTTCCACATCCTCACCTGGGACACCATGCCGCCGGAGCACGCGGAGGAAGCGCGGGAAACCGGCGGCACCCGCATCGAGCAGTTAGCCAACTCCTTCGCCTCGGCTCTGCTGATGCCCCAGGCGGCGGTGGAGCGTTACGGGGAGTGGGCGAGCCTCACCGACGACGCGCTCATCGCGCAGCTGACCGCGGCGGCCGCCGACCTGCAGGTCACCGCCTCGGCACTGAAATGGCGGCTGGTGGCGCTCGACAAGATGAAGCCCGCGCGGGCGCGTGCACTCTCTGACGCCGAGCTGCGGAAGCACAGGCGGGATGCAGGCGACGCTCAGGTACCGTTGCCGCTTTCGAAGCCGTTCATGGAAGTGCTGGCTCTGGCTGTCGATCAGGGGCGCGTTTCGGTGCGCCGCGCCGCGGACTTGGCCGATTTCACCCTCGAAGACCTCGCCGAGCTTTTCGTCGCACACGGGGTCGAGTCCCCCGCCGAGCTGTGAGGGCGGCATGGCACGGCACACCGGCCCCGTCCTCGTCGATACGAACGTCATCTTGGAGGCCTTCAGGATCGGGGCCTGGCGCGCTTTGTCGAGCGGTTATGCGCTTGAAACGGTGGAGGATTGCGTGACCGAGACCCAGACAGGGTTTCAACGTCGGCGAGCGGAGCAGCGGATCGACGCGGGGGCACTGCGTGCGTCACTGGCGTGTGTTCACGCCGTCAGCGATCGGCACCTTGCGGCGTTGGCCGTCCTCGCGCCTGACATTGCCTTGGACGTCGGCGAACGATCACTTTGGGCCTATGCCGCGACCCGGACGGACGGCTGGGTGCTGTGTGGCCCGGATAAGGCGAGCCTTCGGTTGGGGCTTCGCCTCGGTTATCGGGACCGGCTCGTCGCCCTCGAACGGCTGCTCGCCGACGCGGGGTACCGGCCCAAGCTGGATCTAAAAGTCGCTTACACGGCGCGCTGGCTGGAAATGACCCTGGGCCAGCTCGTTCTTTCGGAGGGGGGACGGATATGACGAACTCTAGTGAAGCCGCCCGCGCCGCCATCGTCACAATGTTCCGCCGGGATCTGGTTGGCCCGCTGCCCAGCGACGTCGCACCGGGCGATGCCGACCTGCAGACCGAGCGCTTGGCCGAGACGCCGTCGTCTTGGTACTTGACCGGCTTCATCGCACCGTTGGAGGAGAGCGCCGGCACGGCAGACGACGATCCCGACCGCCAGGAGGACGCCGAGACCGCGGCGGACGAGGTCGCCGCAGACGGTCCCGTCGCTGCCGGGGCGGCTGATGACGACATCGTGTCGGAAACGCCGGCGACCCGCCGCCGCTACCTGCCGTCGTCCATCGGCTTGACGGCGCTGGTGCCCAACACGGTGGAGGCCGTCGACGTGCGGTTGACCTGGGGCGACTACGTCACCGAGCCGCCGCTGCCGGCGAGCGTGCTCACGGCCGAGGACGCCGAGGCGCCACGCGTGTACTGGGTTCGCCGGCCGCGGGAACGCACGGTGCGCCTGAGAGTGCCCAAGAGCGGCAAGGGTAGCCCGATCCTCGTCCCCGACAGCGCCGCGGAGCTGCGGCCGGGCGGCGCGCTGGAGCTGCAGGCACACGCCCGGCTGTTCACCCTTAAGGAGCCGGGCGAGCCGCAGCGAACCGCCCGCGCGCTCAGCGTGTTCCTCGTCAACCGTCGCAAGCCGGCACGGCGCCGCTACGCCGATGTCGCCTTCGCCTTCCAGGCGCGGATCGAGGTGATCTGTGACACTGGCCTGGTGCCACGCCGTGACCTCTCCGGCTATCAATCGGACGACGATGACCTGCGCACCGCCGACCTGCACTATCGTGGCGAGGCCGAATACGCCGTCGGGCGGAACACATCAACCGGCTGGGACGTGCCGGACGCCGACGGCTGCGTGCGCCGGGTGTGGACCGATCCGCTGCCGACAGCCGAAGTCGAGCGGGTCGCGCCGAACGAAGCGATCGCCAATGTCGAGTTCGGTATGGAAGCGCTGGCCGAAGTCGCGGCTTGGGGTGGCGCGGCTCTGGCGGGCAAGCTTTCCGATCTCCCCACACAATACGGCGCATGGATCGTCTCGCAGCGTGTTCTCTTGACCGGCCTCGCCGATCGCCGGCGCGAAACAGCCGAACGGCTGATCGCGGCGATGGAAACGGCGCAAGCGCGCATGGCTGAAGGCATCGCGCTGCTGCAGGGCGACGACAAGACGCGCACCGCCTTCCGCATCATGAACCTCGCCGTTGCCCGGGCGGCACGGCGGCGGTTCGCGGCCGAACGGGGCGTCGAGCCTCAGACGATAGCGGCACCACGGTGGCGGCCGTTTCAGCTCGCCTTCATCCTGCTCAACTTGGCCGGGCTCGCCGACAAGAGCCATGACGACCGCGAGGTGGTCGACCTTCTTTTCTTCCCGACCGGCGGCGGCAAGACCGAGGCCTATCTCGGCCTCGCTGCGTTCGCCATCGCGCTGCGACGGTTGTCGGCCGGCGGTGTGCTTGGCGCCGGCGTCACCGTCATCATGCGCTACACGCTTCGCCTGCTCACCCTCGATCAGCTCTCGCGCGCCGCGGGCGTTGTCTGCGCCCTGGAGCTGATGCGCACCGATCCGCAGTTTGTGCTTGCCAGCGGCGCGCGCATGCTGGGCGACTGGCCGATCGAGATTGGCCTGTGGGTCGGCTCGGACGCATCGCCGAACCTGCTGGGTGGCCGGGGCAACTCGGGCGATCACACCGCGGTCACCCGCGTTCGCCGCTATCGCAAGGACAAGAGAAAAGCACCCGCACCGCTGAAGGCGTGTCCGTGGTGCGGGACAGCGTTCTCGCCGCAATCGTTCGCCTGCGTGCCGAGCGAGCACGCGCCGAAAAACATGACGATCACCTGTGCCAACCCGGCCTGCGATTTCACCCGCGACCGGCCGCTGCCGATGCTGACCGTGGACGAGGTCATCTATCGCCGGCTGCCGGCGTTCCTGATCGCGACCGTCGACAAGTTCGCAAGTTTACCCTGGATCGGCCCGTCGGGAGCCTTCTTCGGCCACGTTGACCGGTATGACGACGATGGTTTCTACGGCGCCGCAGAACCGAGGGATGGCACACCGCTGTTCAATGACAACGTCCTCGATCCGCCGGATCTGATCATCCAGGACGAACTGCACCTGATCTCGGGCCCGCTCGGAACCGTCGTCGGCCTGTACGAGACCGCGATCGACCGGCTGTGCACGCGTAGGTTCGACGGCGGTCGGGTGCGGCCGAAGATCGTCGCCTCGACCGCCACCGTGCGCCGAGCGCAAGGACAGATCCGCGCGCTGTTCGATCGCGCCGAGACCGAAGTGTTTCCGCCTCCCGGCATCGAGCGCGCCGACAGCTGGTTCGCCAGGACCGTGCCGGCGAGTGACAGCCCGGCGCGCCTCTACCTCGGTCTCGCGGCGCAGGGCCGTGGACCGAAGCTGGTCTTCCTGCGCGGCCTGACGACGCTCATGGCGGCGGCGCACGCGGTTTACGCTGCGAACGGCGGCACCGAGGCCGACGCGAACCCGGCCGATCCGTATATGACGGCGCTTTGTTACTTCAACGCGCTGCGCGAGCTGGGCGGTGCACGCCGGATCGTCGAGGATGAGGTGCGCGACCGCGTTGGGCGCTACGGCACCAGTCGGCGCCGGCTCGGCCCGCCAGAGCAAACGTTCGTTGACAGGCAGATCGGCGACCCCCTCGAACTCACCTCTCGCGTCTCCACCGATGATGTCGCCGCGGCAAAAGCCCGACTGGACAGGCCGTTTCAGGGGGCAACCACCGACCCCGTCGACGTTGCGCTCGCCACCAACATGATCTCCGTCGGCCTGGACATCCAGCGACTCGGCCTGATGGTCGTGCAGGGCCAGCCGAAGACCGCGGCAGAATACATCCAGGCTACCAGCCGCGTCGGGCGGGCGGTGGAGAAGCCAGGCTTAGTCGTGACGGTGTTGAACGTGCACAAGCCACGCGACCGGACACACTATGAGTCGTTCCGTCTGTTCCACCGCACGTTCTACCGTTCGGTCGAGGCGACGAGCGTGACGCCCTGGGCCGCTCGGGCTCTCGACCGGTCTCTCGCCGCGGTGGTGGTAGCGGTGGCCCGGCATCTCCGTCCCGAACTGACGCCGGAGCGGGCGGTTCAACGGCTGCGCGACATTCCCGGCTATCGTCAGGAGGTTGTCGACGTGATCGCGTCGCGAGCGCCGGACGAAGCGGTCGTTGGCGGACGCGAAGCGCTGCGCCGTCACGTCGATGGCCTGCTGGACGATTGGGAGGCCATTGTCAGCGATCTCGAACCGCGGGTGGCCTACGGCGACCGTCGAGAAGGCCAACAGCTCCTGCACGCCCCCCTCGACCCAGCGCTGCCCAACCTTCCGGACAACCACCGGCGTTTCGTTGCCGCCCGCTCGATGCGGGACGTTGAGCCGAATGTGGTCTTGCGGGTTCGGGATCCCTACGGCAATCGATTTGTGGCCGAGGATGTTCTATGAGCGCGCGTCCCGTTCAGCGCCAGAGTCAGCTCATCACTACGTTCGGACCAGGCGCGATGGTGGACCTGCCGACGCGGTCTGTCCTGATTGGCGGACTCGATCGGTGGTTCGCTCCGAAGGACACCTATACGCAGATCGATGAGCCGTCGCTCGCCCGCTACCTGGAAAACTGGCTGCGCGAGCGGGGGCGGATTGACGAGGGGCGGACACTGCGGCTCTTGACACCGCCGCTGGCGTCAGGGGCGAGGAGCGGCGATCTTCCGGGCGTCGACGCCACTGTCTTCCCAACGTGGTTTGTCTGCGAGCGGGTCGAAGCGCCCAAGATTGGCGAACAGGAGCGACGTGGGCGAAGACTCGTCCGGTGGCAGGATCTTGATCCCGCAGGCGGTCGCCGGCGCTACCAGCATGAAGACGGCAAGAAGGACGACGTCATGCCGCTGCGCTTCGTCGGCGCCTGCGTCGACGGGCACCTGCAGGATATCGACTGGCGGTGGCTTCTTCACTCTGGGGAGTCCTGTCAGGAACCGATGTGGCTGATCGAAGAGGGGACGAGCGCAAGCTTGAGCGATCTTGAGATCGTTTGCGGTTGCAACCGTACGCTATCGCTGCGCGATGCCACGAAACCCGGCCGGTTGGGAAAGTGCCAAGGCCGCCAGCCATGGCTTTCTGCGGACGCAAACGAACCATGCACCGAGAATCTGCGGCTTCTGACCCGTTCGGCGATCAATGCCTACTTTCCGCAAACGGTCAGCGTCATCTCGCTGCCCGTGGAGGAGGACGCGCTGGTGGCAATCGTCAGGCGCCATCTCGCCGATCTCGCAAGCGTCGAGAGCGCCGTCGATGTCGGGCAAGCACGCCGCTTCAACAGCGCCTTGCGCATGGATCTCGAAGGCTACTCCGATGCGGACGTCTTCGAGCGGCTGAAAGCAGTCAAAGATCGGGTTGCGCTCGACGCATCGACCAATCCGAGAGTGTTGGAGTTTGACATTCTGGCGAGCGGTCGCCAGACGATCGGCGTCAACGAACCAGGCGCCCGGCTTTACGCCGAAACGCTGTCACGAGACGAGTGGTTCGAGCCGATCTCGCGCAGCCTCGACGCCGTACGCGATGTCGTTGCCGTGCACAGGCTTCGGGAGGTCATGTGTCTCTACGGGTTCACCCGGTTCGAGCCGGCGCCAACGGCGGCGGACAGTGAACTGGAGGATATCCAACTCGCGGTGCGCGGCGCTCCCATCGCTCAGAGCGCCGACTGGCTGCCGGCGATCGAGCAGTTCGGTGAAGGAATCTTCGTTACCTTCGATCCGGCGGCCGTTGACGGCTGGCTCGACCGCGAGGCGGTCGGTCAACGGCTTGCCGTCCTGCACGAGGGATTTCTTGCGCACCAGCGCAAGTACCCCGGCTCGGCAGAACAGCGCTTCCCCGGCGGCCAGTACATCCTTTTGCACAGCCTGGCACATGCCCTGATCACGGAAATTGCTCTCGAATGCGGATATCCAGCGAGTTCGCTAAAGGAGCGCATCTACGCCTTTCCTGCTTCCTCAGGCTGTGCAGCCCGCTATGGGCTCCTCATCTACGCAGCAGCGACCGGCGCGCAAGGGACCCTCGGAGGCCTCGTCGCGCGCGCAAATGCGTTTGCTCGCACCGTGGACCGTGCGCTCGAACGCCTCACGATCTGCTCCAATGATCCCGTCTGCGCCGATCACGAGCCCGGCAGCACCCTCGACTGCACATGATCATTGAAAGCGGTCAGCTGTGATCATCGAAAGCGGCCGGCCGTTTTCATTGAAAGCGGTCAGCCGTTTTCATGAAAGCGGCCACGCATGGGCAAGCCGGACGGCACGCGTGTTGGT